>CALWXD010000073.1 GCA_944385425.1 uncultured Oscillospiraceae bacterium
GTGTCCACCGTCTCCGTCACCGCCAGGAGCTGGAAGGCCCGCACATCGGCGCTCTTGTTCATCCGGGCCACAATGGTGACGTTGTCCTGGGTGATGGCGAGGGTCTCCGTGCCGTCAAAGACGCACATGCGTCCCCTGGCGTACACCGCCCCCGCGGCCACCTTTACCGTGGCCCCGCTCTGGACCGACACCAGGCAGGCCCCGGCATCGCTGCCGGCAAAGACGCCCCCCTCGGTAAAGAAGGGGGAGAAAAACGCGGCGTGATCGTCGGCGTCATACTCCCGGTCATAGCCGGTGGGGTGGTTCACCAGGTCCGTGGTTGGCTCGGCGTTAAAAAAATAGCTCTTCATGCCTCATCCTTTCTGCAGCTGCCGCCTCAGCCGCCCGAACACCGTCAGCGGCGCGGTGCCGAAGGTGGCGGTGTGGCGGATGCCGCTGCTGGAATACTCGGTCTGCATCTCCGTGAGCCGGGTGTCCATGGTGACGCCCCAACGGCGGTGCCGCACCGTCACAAGATCCCCTACCTGGTAGTCCTGCCGGTAGCGGTAGGGCCCCTCGGCGATCTCACAGGTGTAGGACTCCGCCGGGCGGTACTGCTCCGCCTGGATCAGCGCCAGGCGCTTTAGCTCGTTGTATTCCTCCCCCGCCACCGGGGTCTCGGCGGAGACTGTGAGGTGCATCTCCCGCCGGCGGATGCCGGCGGCCTCCTCCTCTCCCTCCCGGGTATAGGTCACGGTCAGTGCCTCGTCGGCGAACTCCGCGCCGTCCATGGTGGTGTAGAAGAGGTTGCGGCTGTCCCCCAGGTCGTGGTCATAGGTCTGGCTGAGGGCGGTCTTCCGCTCGATGTCAAAAATCACCCGCATCCGCTGGCTCTGGCCGGCGCGGTGGTCCTGCCCCGCCGATACGTCAAAGACCAGCTTGTGGCGGCCGAGGTCCGGCGTTAGGCGGTAGCCCAGGCCCCCGGCCTCCCCCAGGGCGGTGAGGACGTCCGCCACCACCTCGTGGCGGGACATGTATTTGTCCTCCGCCTGCCCCCGCTCCTGGTCCTCGGCCACCTCCAGGCCGAAGAGCACCCGGGCGGGCTGGCCTGCGTTCAAGAAATTCGCCGTGACATAGTGTTTCATACAGGTCTCCGTGGACCCGGTCACCGTGTCATAGCCCTGGGCCCCCGCGATGGCGTTGAAGGCCGGGGGAATGGTGATCCGGTCCGCCATGAGGCCCTTCAGCTCCCGGCCAGAGGCGGTGACAAAGTCCCCGCTGCCGCCGTCCTCCCGGCGGATCCGGTCCACGATGCCCCAGGCGCCGCCGTCGATCCACACCAGCCGGCCCTCCGCCAGCTTGTCGGCGTGGCGGGCGGCGCTGGGGACGGTCAGCTCAAAGTAGCCCGCCGTGAAATGCCGCTCCACCACCGTGGCGGTGACGGCCGCCGTGATCCGACCCACGCAGACATAGGCAGGGCTGTCCGCCTCCGGTGGCGTGTAAACTCTGATCTCCATGGCGTCCTCCTCATATGCCCAGGCTGGGGACCCGATAGCGGATAAAGGCCAGGGGCGTGGCCTCCGGCACCTCGTTGGTGATGGCCACCCGGTTGCTCCCCGGCGTCAGCCCCCAGGGTTCGCTGTCCAGGCTCATCCAGTGGCTCACATCCTCCTCCAGCTGGTAGTCCCCCGCCTCGTCCTGCTCCCAGAGATAGGCCGACACGTCCCGGAGGTCCACCACCAGTTTCTGTCCCTGGGCGATGGCATGTTCGATCTTGACGGCCTTCCCCACAGTCTGGTTGGTCAGCGTCACCTCCTGGGAAGTGGTGTAGATCTCCACCGTGGGATAGATGATCTCCTCCGAGGGGTTTTCGATCGTGCCGAACCGGTTGAAGGCCCCCATGGGGTAGCGGTAGGGCGCCCAGGGGAAGTGCCAAAATTTGTTGATGGCCCCAACGCTCACCGTCAGCTCCTCCGCTGTCTCCCAGTAGGGGCTGTCGGTGATAAAGGAGATGTCGATGGAGGAGAGGGTCACGGTGGGGTCAGAGATGGTGGGGGTGGCTGTGGGGCGGCAGCGCACCTGCACCGCCCCGTCCTCCCGGCGATACACCAGGGTCCCCCAGCGGTTGGGGGCAAAGGCCTGGTGGAGCCAGGCCCGGGCCCTGTCATACTCGGCCAGGGCCGGATGGGCCGCGTCCCCGAAGATCTGCATGGCCCCCTCCAGGTTGATGGTCCTGGTGTCCAGGGAGACGTGATAGGTGGTAGTCCCGTCCTGTCTGGGGGCGCGGGCGGTCTCCGCCGTGGCCCCCAGATCAGAGGTGATGGATTTGAAATAATAGGGCCCCGCCGTGTCAAAGACAACGGTCCTGCCGTTGTCCGAGGTCCAGGCCACAGAGCGCATGGCGCCGCCTCCTCACTTGGATAGTTTCTGCAGCACCTTTTCCACCGTCCGGGCCACCTGGCCCTCTGTGAGGCCGGTGACGGCGTTGTAGGTGATGCTGGCGGAGTTGTTTCGGGTGTTGTTGACGGTGGTGGTGGCTGCCGCCGCCGCGGCGGCAGCAGCTGTCTGCAGCTCCCGCCGGGCAAAGCCGGAGGCAGGGCTGTCCTGCACCAACTCCGCGCCGTAATAGTAGTTTTCGTCGCCGGGCTTGGCGTTGTTGCGCTGGTTGGCCAGATACATGTCGTAGGCCACGCCCATGTCCACCCCCTGGGCTGCGGAGATGCCGTAGACCTCGGCGGGGTACTCCTTTTTTGGGATGCCGCCACCGCCGCCCTTTCCGCCGCCACCGCCTCCGCTGCTGCCGGCGTGGCTGACCGCGTCCTGGTACTCCTTCTCCAGCCTCTCCTGGGCTGCGGCATACTCAGCCTCCAGCCGCTCCACTGCGGCAGCGTATTCCGCCTCCAGGCGGTCTATCGTGGCGTCGTACTCCTTCTCTGCAGCCTCCAGGGCGGCGTCGGCCTTCTCCTCCGCCGCGGTGATCTGGTCTTGGACAGCCTCCTTCTCCTCCTCCTTCTGGCGATAGAATTCGGTGTCCTCCTTGTCCTGGATGGCCTGCTGCAGGGCCTCCTCCAGCCGGACGATCTCCTTTTCCCACTCTGCCCGGTCCTCATCGGTCCGGGCGAAGGCCAGCTGGGCCTTGGCGGCGTCCAGCCGTTTCTGTGCGGCGGCAATGGCGGCGTCCAGGTCCTCGTCCTCCCGCAGCTCCCGCCGGGCCTGGATCTCGTCCTCGATGCCCTCCAGGATGGCGTTCAGTCGCTCCTTCTCCAGCCGCAGCTCCTCCTGGATCTGGGCCTTCTTCTCCTCATAGGCGGCCTTGGCGGCCTCCTTCTGGGCGTCGTAGCTGTCCTTGAGGGCCTTCTTCTCCGCCGCCAGCTCGTCCTCCAGCAGCTGCTGCTTTTCCTCATAGGCGGTCTTCAGCGCGTCCAGCTCCGCCTCCAGGGCCTCCTCCATGGCCCGCAGCTCCTCCTCCCGGCATTGCTGCTGGTAGTTGTAGAGGGCCACGTTGGCCTGCCGCCAGGCCTCGCTGTTCTCCTCCAGGTAGGTGTCCCGCAGCCGGGCCATCTCCTGGTAGTATTCCTCCTCGGAGATGATGTCCATATCCAGGTAGTATTTGAGGTCAGCCAGTTCCTCCTCATAGGCCTGCTCCCCCCGGCTTTGGCGCCACTCATAGAGCTCCACCGTTACCGAGCGCCACTTGTCGCTGTTTTCCTCCAGGTAGGTGTCCCGCAGCTCCTCCAGCTTGGCGTAGTACTCCTCTTCGTCCACCTGGTCCATGTCCCGGAGAAACTGGAGCTGCTCCAGCTCCTCCTGGTAGGCGTCCACTCGAGTATTATCCCGGGAGGCGGAGGCGCTGCCGGAGGATCCCCGGGGGGAAGTTCGGTCCCGCTCCAGGGAGGAGAGCACCGCCTGGTAGTTGTTCCACTGCTCTTCCGCCTCCTGCAGATCCGCCAGGGCCTGGCGGATCTCCGCGGCGCGGTCTGCATCCCCGGCGCCGCCGTAGCCCCTGGGATCCGTGGAGGCGCGAAACTCATACAGCCGCGCCAGGGCCTCCAGCTGGTCGTAGATGCTGTTGGTGGTGGCGTCGATCCCCAGACCCTTGGCCGACTCGCTGTCCACAATGGCCTGGGCGGCCTGCTGGGCCTCCTGGTAGGCCAGCTTGTAGGACGCGCTCTGGGCGGCAATGTAGGCCTGCAGCGCCCCCTCGGTGAGGCGGTATCCACTCTCCGTCGCCTCCAGGTAGCTGATGAGGTCCGGATACTGCTCCAGCATGGCCGTCAGCGTGTCGATGGAGAGGTAGCCGCTCTCTGTCATCTCGTCCTGGGCCTGGGTCAAAAGGTCGTAGCCGCCCCGGACCGTGTCCAGGATGGCGGCAAAGGATTGGAGCCTGCTGTGGACGTCGGCCACCGTGTCGGCCTGGTCGTCCATGGCGGCAGAGGCCCCGGCGGCGCTGCCGGCGGCGTCGTCCATGGCGGCAGACGCCTCCCCCGCGCCGGAGATCAGTTCCTGGGTCTCCTCCTCCAGCCGGGCGATGTTCTCCTCCAGGGCCGCAATGGTCTCCCGGTAGCCGTCGGCGGCGTAGATGGCGTTGAGGTAGGAGGTGCTCACCGCCGGCGTCTGGTCGTTCTCCATGGCCGCGTTGAGCTGCTCCTGGTAGGCGGCCACCTGCTCCATGGTCTGGGCATAGGCCTCGTTTGCCTCGCTGAGCTGGATCTTCAGCTCCGCCAGGGTGCGGTACTTCTCCGCCGCGATCTCCTGCACCGCCTCCAGCTCCAGCTGCCGCTGCATGGCGTCAATGTTGCGCTCGATGGCCTCCCGGTTGATGTCATAGGAGCCGGTCAGCGCGTCCACCTGGCCGATAAGCCCGGGGTAGAGGTCGTTGGCCGCGGCCACCATGGCGTTGAGCTGCTCCTGCTGGGCCTGGGTGCGGTTGGTCTCCTCATTGAGGGCCTCCAGCTCCGGCAGCAGACTGCGGACCGCCTCCAGGTCCGCCAGCTTGGCCGCGGTGTCCTCCTGGATCTGCCGCACGCTCTGCTCCCCGGCCTTGACGGTATCCTGCAGCCGTCCGGCCAGACTCTCCTGCCCGTCTGACGTCAGCGCCGTGGCAGCGGCAAGGGACCCCAGCACCGCCACCAGGGAGCCCACAGCGGTGACCACCGCCCCCACAGGGCTGGCGCTCATGGCGGTGTTGAGGACCGTCTGGGCGGCGGCCGCCGCGGTGGTGGCATTCTTCAGACCCTGGTAGACTTGGATGCCGCTGGAGATCACACTGGTGAGGCTGCCGGTGATCTTTAGGGCCGGACCCAGGGTTGCGGTGAAGAGGGCCGCCTGCACGATGACCTTCCGCGTCCCCTCGTCAAGGCCGGAAAAGCTCTGCACCAGCTGCCCCAGGTTCCGGATCAGCGGTGTGATGACGGGGAGCAGATCCTCTCCCGCCGTGGCCGCCGCCTCCTTTAGGCTCTCCTTGAGGATCCGCGTCTGGTTGGCGGTGCTCTCGCTGGTCCGGGCGAAATCCCCCTGGGCGTTTTGGGTCTTGTCCAGCACATACTGATAGCGGACCATGACCTGCTGGGCCTGGTCCATCTCGGTGTAGGCGGTCTTGTACCCCTCCGCCAGGGCATAGGCCTCCAGGTTGGCCTGGGTCATCACCACGCCCAGCTCCTTGAGGCTCTCCGTCTCGCCGGTGAAGATGCTCTTGAGGGCGGTGTTTACCTGGCTGATATCCGCGTTTTTGAAGGAGGCCAGATCCCCCGCCAGGCCCACCAGGGCCATGGACATCTGGGCGGCCGCCTCGGTGCCGATGCCCATGGAGGTGGCCATGTCGCCGTAGATGGCAGCCATATCCAGGGCCGTCCCCCTGGCCAGGCCGTAGGCGGTGAGGGTGGTCTCGGACCAGCGCTTGACAATGTCTGCGCTGTCCTGGAAGGCTACGTCTACCTTGTTGACGGCCTCCTCCGTGTCGCTGGCAAACTGCACGCTGGCGGCTCCCGCCGCCGCCAGGGGGAGGGTGATGCCGGCGGTCATGCCGCTGCCCAGGCGGCTGAGGCGGCTGCCCGCCTCGGAGATGCTCTCCTGCAGCCGGGTGAGCTGGGTGTTGTTCAGCTCCTCCAGCCTTGTCTGGGCCTTCTGGGCGGCCACCTCCACATAGCTCAGCTCCCGGCGGATGGCCTCATACGTCTCGCTCCCCGGCCCCTTGCCCTCCTTCTCCAGGCCCGCCAGGGCCTGGCGGAGGGCGTCGGCCTTCTTCCGCGTCTCCTCCAGCACCCGCTGGCTCAGCTCCTGGGCACGCTTGAAGTTGTCCGCGTTCCACTCCAGCTTGAGGCTGCTTTGCAGGGTGTCCAGCTCCATCTGGGTGGTCCGGATGGACTTGTTGGCCTGGTCCAGGGCGGTCTTCAGCTTGGTGGTGTTGCCGCCGATCTCGATCTGGATGCCGCCGATATATTTTGAGCTGAGCGCCATAGACTCCCTCCTGTCAGATCTGTCCGATCAATTCCTCCGTGATTGCGTCGATGGTCTCCTCCAGTGCGGGGCGGATATGGGGGACTGCCTGCTGATGCCTGGTGCCATACTCCAGGATGTAGGTCAGCCACGGTTTTTTCGCGTTGTAGATCACACGGACCTTCTCATGGTTTCGCTGTACGGTGCGCACCCGCCAGCCGCTGGCATATTCACCGGTCGCATATTTTGTAAATTTTGTCCGGCTGAGGTCCCGGATCCGCCCCCGCAGCTGGAGCGACCGCCTGTGCAGGATCTCGTCGATGGCGTCTGCTTGATTTCTGGCCTCTTTTTCGATTAGATCCGTCAGATACACGGAAAATTCGCTGATGGGGATACTATCCTCGGCCATCCGGTCACCTCCTGCGGTAGAGCATGGCCATCTCCTCCCCGGTCATGGGGCGGTAGGTCTTCCGGTTGGGGTTGCTGGCGGCAAACACCCGCCCGGCCACAGCCAGCAGGTGGAGGATGGGCAGCTCGTAGAGCAGTTGCGTCCCCAGCCCCGCCGCGGCCATCAGCGCCAGCACCTGGTACTCATCAAACCGCCCTCCGCCGTCCTCCCCGTCGTTTCCGCCCCGCCGCCTGGGGTCCGGCGAGAGGAGCGCGGCCTTGGCCTCCAGGGCCTTGGCAAAAAAGCGCCCGTCCCGCCGGACCTGGGCGGCAAAGGTCTTCAGCGCCGGCCGCCGGTCCGGGGGGATCATGATGTGGCACAGGCGCAGGAGACAGCGCTCCCGCTCCCGGATGGTTTTGCACGCCGCCAGGTGGTTCACCACGCTGTCGCCGTAGGCGGCGCGGTAGCGCACCGCGGAGATGGCGGCGGTCTCCAGATCGTAGGAGGCTCCGCCGAGCTCCAGTTTCATGGGCCTTTAGGCGGAGGCGAGCAGCTTGGGCACCGGCACGCTGTCGCCGAAGGTGTCGTACCCCGTATCACCGGGGCGGCTGGTGTAGAGGAAGGCGGTGCGGCCCAGGCCCTTGCTGTCCACATAGGCGGCGGTGCCGGTGCTGTCCATCAGCGTGTCGCCGTAGACCCGCATGGGATAGGTGTAGGTGCCGAAGGTGACGCTGCTCTCGTCGGTGGTATAGGTGCCGGTACCCTTGCCCACCTCCACGTTGAACATCCAGCACTTGACCTTGCTGGCCTGGCCCGTCTCGTCCCGCTCGATAAACTCATAGTAGAGCGCCCCTCTGGCGTAGGCCACCTGGCCCACAGAGATCAGGCCGCTGGCCCCCTCCATGGCGTAGCCCGCCGCCTTCTCCAGCTCGCCGTCCGGACCCGTGGTGCCCAGCTCCACGTCGTAGCCCTTGTCGTTGGGGACCCGGAAGAGCAGGCGGTTGTCCGCATACTGCTCCACCGCCTCCAGCAGGGAGGAGGGGTTCAAATTCTTGGCGTACTTCACCGGGAGGATGGCGTCATCCTCCGCGTAGCCGGCGCTGGTCTTGGGGGCGAACTTCACGTTTTCCACGCCGTGATAGGCCGCCGCTTTCGTTCTTGTCGTTGCCATATTAGACCTCCATCTTGTCAAAATAGGTTGTCTCATAGACATAGTGCTGCCCCTCGTCGTCGGTGAGGTCCAGGATCTCCGGGTAGGCAAAGCCGCCGGCAATGAGGGCGGTGACGATGCGGATGCGGAGGGCCAGACTGTCCTCCGTGCCGGGGAGGAACAGGTGGACCTGGATGAGATACCGCCAGTAGAGGGGCCGGTTGTCCGCCCAGTTGGCGGGCTGCTGGGTATAGTTGAAGGTGATGCACCGGTCCCGGTGGGCGGTGTCCGTGTCCGGCACCACGGGGAGCCCTAGGGGCAGGAGGCCGGTGCGCAGGCGCTGGTTGATGGTCATTGTGCCGCCGCCTTTCTCTGCACCCGGACCTCCAGCCAGGCGTGGCGGTCCTCCACGTCGTTGAGGCTCACCACCTCATAGGGCCGGGGATCCTTCCCACGGTAGATGAGGCAGGTGGTGGTGATCTTGGGTGTCTAGCGGAGAGTGAGGGTGGCCGGCTCCGTCACGCCGGCCTGCTTGGCGTCATAGACCTCGCTGCCGTGGGCGTTGACCCACCTGCAGTGGACGCTGCGTCCTTCCCCGAAGACGTTCACCGGCTCCTGGATGGGGTAGCCGTTGTCGTTGAGGACCGGGGACCCATCCTGGTCCCAGGGCAGGTCAAAGACCTGGATCCTGGTCCGCAGGGCCCCGGCGTCGATGCTTGGCCGCAATTTCACACCTCCTTACCAAAATTCTTCTTGACGTTTTCACGGTATCGTGATGTAATATCATCAGAAAGGGGGTCGACTTATGTTTCACAAAATCCGATCCGCCGCGCCGCTCCCTGGCTGCCGGCTGTTGGTCAGTTTTGCGGAGGGCTGCTCCAAGGTCTACGACCTCACCCCCCTCTTCGACCGCGTTCCCGCCCTTGCGCCCCTGCGGGACGTGCCGGGCCTGTTTGATAAGGTCCGCACCGACCCCGGCGGCTACGGTGTATCCTGGACGGACGAAATCGACCTGGACGGCGCGGAGCTCTGGGAAAACGGCGTCCCGGCCTCGTCCCCGTTTGACAGTCTCCTCTCCTTTGCCGACGCCTCCGCCCTCTGGGGCCTCAGCGAGAGCACCCTGCGCAAGGCGGTGGCCTACCGTAAGCTGGCAGAAGGGATCGACGCTCAGAAGTTTGGCAAGCAGTGGATCGTCACCCGCGCCGCCATGGAGCGGGAATATGGTCCCCAGCCCCAATAGATCAGCCCTCTCCGGAGCCGGTGTCCACGTCCTCACAAACTCCGCTCCTCTCCGCCCGGCGTTTGCCGGGCATCCGCTCCGCTCCGTTGCTCGTCCTCTCCAACCCGGACCCGCTCTGCTGGGCTCCGGGTTGGTTTTTTTTAGCTGACATATCCCGAGCGATCTCCACCGGGGTGGATGCGAGTGGGCGGGTATTTATTCCTCCTCGCTCAGTGCCGGCTCCGTCCGTTTCAGTTGGTTGAGTTTCCGCCGCAATGCCGGGTTCTCCTGGAGTTTCCCTGCGCTAAACTGTGCGCCCCGTTGGTCATAGCCGTCCAGGGTGAGGGCCAGCATCACCCCCAGCCACAGCCCATGCCGCTCGTCGTCGGCCTTCGGCCGGCTGACGCCGGCCCCCTGGAGATAGCCCGCCGCCGTGTCCCAGGCGATAGTCAGCTCCAGGAGAGTGAGCTCGTCGGGGTCGGGCTCCTTGCAGTAGGCCTCAACCGCACCGAGCAATTCTTCCGGGATCGCCATAATTAAGCTGTGGGGGTCTTGGGTACCGTGGCCACCACAAACCCCTTGTCCACGATTAGGTTGCCGCCCACCATGGCGTCGCCCAGGATGGTGAGCATCCGCTCCACAGCCTTGACGGACTCGTCCACCCGGACGGTGTACTCCCCGAAGAGGCCCAGCTCATAATTCATGGGGTCGCCGTACACCATGGTCTGGACGGCCGCGCTGGCAGCGTCGGCCCCGGTAAGAGCGGTCAAATCGCTGGCGATGGAGTAGGGGACAATGACGCCGCCGTCCCGGATGGTACCGGTGTTGGGATTGCCCGCGTCGGGCACGATATCAAACAGCCGGCGTTTCTCGTTGGTGCCCCGGAGCTTGCCCAGGGCCAGCAGGTCCGCCTTGTTGAGGTACAGCCGGCAGCTGCCCCCCAGCATCTCGTCCCCACCGTAAGCGAACATCAGCTCGGTGAGCAGGTCGGCGTCCACCGCGTCCACGTTCAAGGTGGCGTAGATGGCGCTGCCCGCCACGTTCTTGGCGGTCTTGACGCCGAACATATCGTTGGTGGACTGGCCGTCGCCGTTGAAGATCATCTTCACCGTGTCCCGGCGCAGGGCCCGGATGGCCATGGAGAACACCTTGGCGTAGTAGTTGGCAGGGGTGAGCCGGCCGATGTTCCGGTCCACATAGCTGGTGGTGGTCAGCTCATAGGGGGCGATCTTGGCCACGCCGAAGGTGGGATCGCTGGAGGCCGTCCGAGCGGTGCCGGCGCTGGTGGCCACGTCGGCGCCGCTGGCGTCAAACTCGGAGATCACATAGGGCTCCAGGTAGCTGGACATGCCGGTGAGGTCCTGGACATACACCTGGTCAATGATGGCCCCCACGCTGTTGCCCAGGGGGTCCCGGATGTTGGTGCCCGCCCCGGTGGGCTGGGCCAGGGTACCGGTAGCCAGGGTCACCGATTTCTCCACCGCGCTCTGGGGCAGGAACAGGGACTTGGCCACCTCCAGGGCGGAGAATTTTACCTCCTGGCCCTTCATCAGCAGGTTGCCCCGCTCGGCGGCCTTGTCCCGCTCCTCAGCCGGATCCGGGGCCTTCTCCATGAATTTCCGGTCCTGCTCCTGGATGAGGCCCTTCAGATCGTCGATCTCGCTGTTCATGGTCCGGACCTTCTCCATCTCGGTCCGATACTCCTCCCGCCGGCCGTCCTTCAGCAGGCCCTCGGCCTTCTCCAGCAGGGCGGTGCGCTCCTGTAGTTTTTCTGTCAGCTGTCTCCTCATGCTCATGTTGTACCTCCTCAAAATCTTGATTTTTCCAGCTCCAGCAGGGCCTCGTCCCGCCAGTCCTGGCTATCTTCTCCGGGCGCCCCGCCCGTGGGGTCCTGTTCTGCCGGGGCCTCCGCCCCGCCGTAGCGCTTGCCCTTGATGACGCCGGCGGCCGGCTGGGCCGGCACGGCCACCAGGGAGATCTCATAGGCGTCCGCCACCCCGTCCAGGTCCATGTGGCACACCTGGCCGTCATACTCCCGGCCGGGGAAGTGCTGACACAGGGTCTCCCGCTGGTCGGCGCCGCAGAGGGAGCACACCACCCGCCGCACCGCCAGCCCCACGCTGCACTCCCGCAGGATGCCGCCCTCAATGGCGGCGATGGTGGGGGCGGATTCCGGCGTGCGGACCATGTAGCACCGCAGCACCAGCCGCCGCACCCCCTCCCCGGGCCCCGGCTCCACGGCGCCGGCATACACCCGGGCGGTCTGGGCATCGGCGCTCCACCGGTGATCCCTAAGTACCGGACAGCCCACAAACCGCTCCGCCATCTCCGAGAGGGTCCCCTCGGTGAACCGCTCGAAGTCCCGGTCCACCTGGTTGTCGCATGCCGCCAGGCGGAAGGTAAAAACATCCTCCGCCGCCATGGGCCGCAGGGCCTGCTGGTTGATGAGGGCCAGCTCGCCCTCGTCCAGCGATCCCTTTTCCAGGCGGGCCGATTTCAAAATCTGATCCACAGTTTCCTCCTATTCCGCCGGCGCCCGGGTCTCCGCCCGGAGCCGGCTCAGCTCCGCCCAAATGGACAGGGGCACATCGTTCAAGGTGGCCCGACGCTCGTCTCCGCCGGGCACGTCCGGCAGATCCTCCAGGGCCCGCACGTCGTTGACGCTGAAGGGCCCGTTCTGGAGCATGATCTGGTACCACTGGCCCCTGGCCGCCCGGTCTCCCCTCAGCTCCGCCATCAGATTGATCCGCACCTCCAGCCCCGCGGCGATCTCCCTGTCCGTCAGCAGTTTCCACGTCTGCTCCTCCTCGTACTGGGTGACGTTGGGGTGGAGGGTGCCCACCACATACTCGATGGCGTTCTGCTCGTTGGAACTGTAGGCCTCCTTGCCCTCCCCCAGCTTGTAGAGGGGGATGCCGAAATACCGGGCGATGTCCCGGACGGAGACCTCCTTGCTCTCAATGAACTGGGCCTCCTGGTTGCTGGCGGCGATGGGCTTGTAGTCCAGCCCCAGGTCCAGGATCGCCACCCGGTGGCCGTTCTTCGGCCCCGCGTGGACCTTCTCCCACTCTCCGCGCAGCTGGTCCTTCAAGCTCACCGGCGAGCCGTCCGCCCGGGTGAGCACCTTGCCGTCGCTCCCCATGGCCCAGCCGCCAAGGTCTGTGTCCGTCCGCAGCACGCCGGAGGGCTGGCCGCCGCTCTCGTAGTAGGCCCGCTCGTACTCCTGTGCCGCCCGGGCGGAGGCCAGGGTATCGGCGGCCCGACGGAGCACCGAGATGCCCTTCAGCCCGTCCCGGGTGGAGCCCTTGTAGTGGCACACATCCTCCTGGGGCAGCACCATGGGCTCCCCGGTAAAGGGGTGGGTCACCGTATACCAGATGCGGCCCGCCGTGTCCTTCCAGGGCTCCACCAGGTACCAGGGCACCGGGATCAGCTCTGTCACCCGACCGGTGCGGGGGTCCCGGATGATCCAGTCGTAGCCGTTGCCCCCCTCCAGCCGGCTGTTTTCCAGCACCTCCTTGCGGACGCTGGGGGTCATGGCCTCGTTGGGGCGGACGTTGAGGACATGGAGCAGGGGGTGGTCCGGCCGCTCCCGGGTGCGGCTGTCAAAGATGTAGTTGGGCAGCTTGGCCATGGACCCGGCCAGGATGGTCATGCACCGGTCCACGGCGCTGAGTTTCCTGGCATAGGTCTCCGGATCCTCACTCCCGCCGGAGGGGTACCCGGCGGCAATCAGCCCCGCCGCCGTCACCGCTTTCCGGGTGGGGGAGCGGGCCAGATAGCGCAGGCCCTTGCTCATGCTCAATTCCCATCACCTCCCAGCGTGGATAGCACCGCCCCGGCGATGGCCAGGAGGCCCCCGGCGATGAGTCCGACGGGCAGGTAGATCAGCCCCGCCCCCACCGCCACCGCCGTGGCCCCGCCCACCAGGATGAGGTCGGCGGCATACCGCCCCAGGACTTTTTTGAGATGTTTCATATACGCTCCTTCCCGTGTCCGACTTGGACACATCACAAGCTAAAGCCCGGCCGCTGCATGGCCGCCGCCAGGTCCACCGGCTGGTTGCGCCGGATCATCCACACCGCCATGGCGATGATGGCGGCCACCACCGGGTCAATGCGCCCGGTGGATTTGTTTTTGAGGGGTTTGATGTTGCCGTTGCCGTCCACATAGTTGCGTACGTTCCCAAAAGTCCAGCGGAAACAGGTGTTGTGAATATGGAGCAGCTGGTGCCGGGTCATCATGTCGTCCATCTCCTTCATGGCCGGCGACATGTTTTTGAGGTCCTGGGGGATCTCGATCACGTCCACGATGGGGGCCAGCCGCTGGGTGATGGTCCGGGAGAGATAGGGATCAAAGCCCACCAGGCGCAGGTCGTAGTCCTCCTTTGCCGCCCGGATGGCCTCCTCCACCATGGTGTAGTCGATGATTTCCCCGGGGCAGAGGGTCAAAAAGCCCGCCCGCTCCCAGTCCCGATAGGGGACGTGGTCCCGCCGCTCCGCCTCCAGCACGGTGTCCCCGGGCCGCCAGATCCGGGGCAGCAGCACCGCCGTCTCCAGCCCCGGCTGGGGAGGGAAGAGCAGCGTGAAGGCCGTCATGTCCCGGGAGGTGGACAGGTCCACCCCGCCGTAGCAGAGTTTGCCCTTCAGCCGCTCCAGCCACGGCCCCCGCTCCCCGCGGCGGCTGGGGCCCCACTGGGTCTTGTCGTAGAGGGTGAGGCTGATCCAGCTGACAGCCTTGACGCTGATCCATTGGTTCAGCCGCAGCCAGCGGAAGAGCTTTTCCCCGGCCTCGCTGCGGCGGGCCTCCATGGCCTCCAGCCGGATGTTCCGCAGGCTCAAGTGCTTGCCAAGGGAGGGGTTGCACTGGTACCAGAGGGTCTCGTCCCAGATGTCCACCGCCGCCAGGTCCTCCGGATCATCGCCGTACAGGGCGGTGAGACCGTACAGGACGGGCAGCCAGTTGGGCATGTCCTGGGCCAGCAGATCCTCCACAGCCTGGGGCAGGTCCTCTTCGTCCACATGGCGCAGGGACAGCACCTGCCGGGGATCGCCTCCTTCGTCCAGGATCCGGCGCAGCCGCCGGGCGTCCCGGATGGCCACCGCCTTCCGGTGGATCTCCCAGCCGATGGAGGTGCGGTCCGGGTCATCGCCGGCGGTGGTCAGTACGATCCACACCGGCTGCCGCCGGCCGGAGCCGGCGCCTGCGGTCATGACGTCCCACAGGTCCCGGCTGGGCTGGGCGTGGAGCTCGTCGAAGATCACGCAGCTGGGCTTGTAGCCGTGCTTGCTGTACGCCTCGGCGGACAGCACCGCCATCACGCCTACCACGATCCACTTGAAACCGCCATTCTCGGTGCGGACCCGCTGACGGTACTCGATGCGCTTGCGGCTCTCGATGATCTTCAGCTCCCCCCGGGCTACCATCTTGGCGGTCCAGGGGGCGGTGGTGAGCATAAACACCGCCGCGCTGAAGACGATGCTGGCGTTCTCCTTATCCGCGGCGCAGAGATAGACCTCGGCGTTCAGCTCCCCGTCGGCGAAGAGGTGGTAGATTCCCAGGGCCGCCGCCAGCTCGCTCTTGCCGTTTTTCTTGGGGATCTCCAGGTAGAGATACCAGTACTGCCGCACCAGCGCCCCGCCGTCGCCCTCCGCCATGGCGCTGTAAAACGTCATGAGTGTGTCCCGCTGCCAGTCGTAGAGCCGGAAGGGCTTGCCGCTGTCAGTGGTGGGGAGATGGGACACGAAGTCGCAGACGAACTGGCCGGCGGCCTCATCCCGCAGGAGGGACGGGGCCTGGACCGCTGTGGTCACAGGGCGCCCTCCAGGGCCGCCGCCTGCCGGGCCCGCAGCGCCTGGGTAAACTCATCCGCGCCGTCGTCCCGGCCGGCCTTCCCGGCGTTCTGGAGAGCCTGGGGCACCACGATCCGGCACCGGGCCGTGACGGAGAGGCCCATAGCCTCGGCACACTGGCGGGCCTGGCGGAAATAGGTGTTCTGGGTACCGGCCCACTTCTGGGCCAGGTTCTCGTCCCTGTCCCGGATGGCCTGGGAGGCCAGCTTGTCCGCGCGGAGCCACCGCTCCCGGGCCAGGAAATACTGGCCCAGAACGTCCCGGTCCAGCTCCGAGTAGAGGCCGGCCGCCAGCAGGATCTCCCCGATCTCCCGATACTCCCTGTGCAGTTTTTTCGGCAGCCAGCGGGGCGGCTCCGCCTGTTCCGGCGGGGCCACATAGACCTCCTGGTCCCGGCGCGCATCCTCCTCCGCCTTCGTTAGGTGTTTCCGCCCGTTGGCGACCACAAGGTCAGTTGGCTGTCTCCGCCTCGCCATGCGCTCCCTCCTCTCTCAGCTCCGCGGCCCGCCGCTCCAGGCGCTGCGCCGCCGCGGCAAAGTAGCCGGGATCCTTCTCAAAACCAACAAACCGCCGCCCGGCGTTGAGGCAGGCCACACCCGTGCTGCCGCCGCCCATGCAGTTGTCCAGCACCAGATCCCCCGGGTCGGTGTAGGTCCGCACCAGGTACTCCATCAGCTCCACCGGTTTCTGGGTGGGGTGATAGCGCCGCCCCGACCGGTTGGGGTACCGCAGGACCGACCGGGGGTAATTGGTCCAGCGCTGGATGTTGGCCTTGTCAAGGCCGCGGTAGACGCCGCCGCTCTCTCTCTGGGTGGGGCGGCGCACCACAGGCCGCTCCAGCGCCACCAGTCCCTGGGGACGGTATTTGGGCAGGCGCTGGTAAAACACTAGGATCAGCTCGTGGCTCCGCAGGGGCATCCGCCGGGCGTTGCCGTGGCCCACCGGCGCGTTTTTCTCCCAGACCAAGTCATAACGGAACAGTTTCCGGGCGCTGTTGATCAGATCCGTAGCAAAGGGCTGCGCCGCCGTCAGCACCACGGCGCCCCGTGGTTTCAAGATCCGCCGGTACTGCTCCCACAGGGGAGCAAAGGGGATCACGGCGTCCCATGGGCAGTCTGTCGTCCCGTAGGGCAGATCGCAGAGGATGAGGTCCACCGTCCCCGTCCCCACCCGGCTCATGCCCACCAGGCAGTCGCCGCAGAAAATTCGGGCCACCTGGTCCGACCCGGGCACAGAAAAAACTCCTTCCGTGGCTGTCGCCTCCTCCCATTCCCCCGTGGGGAGAAATCGTTGTGTGTAGGGCAGCCCGCGGTCGGCGGCCTCTGCCCCAAAACTTTTCCGGGGTGGGGGGAGGGGCTGCGTCAAGCCGCAGGCTTGACAGCGCCCGCGCCCGCCTGCGCCCCGGCGCGCCTGTGCGCCCAAGCGTCCCGGCCTGTTTTGCTCTGCCCGATCAAAAACTCCCCCGCGTTTTGCGCCGTTCTTCGGCCATTTCCAGCGCCGTCTTGCGGTCGTGGCAGGACTTGCACAGGCTCTGATGGTTTGCCGGGTCGACAAACTTCGCCCAGTCGCCCCGGTGTGGGACGATGTGGTCCACCACCGTGGCCCGGGTGCGGTGCCTGGGGTCTCCGGGCGGATACTGCGCAGCGCAGGCGCGGCAGAAGGGCTCCCGCAGGAGCTGCTGTGGGCGCAGCGCATCGGTCCAAATCGGCAGGCTGTACCAGCCGTGGTAGGCCGCCGAGGCCCGGCGGGGCGCCCTGGCCGGCTGGTGCCTTTCGCAGTAGCCCGAGGGCACCAGGGCGGTACACCCCGGATGGCGGCAGGGCCGGAGCGGCTTTAAGGCCATGGGCTGTCACCTCCAGACAAAACAAAAAGCCTGCGCCGACACGTCCGCACATCACGGATCATGTGGCTCAGGCTTATAGCTCAGGCTCAAGTCGATATTCAAAAACCGCTCCCGCCGGCAAAACCGACAGTATGCGTAACACCGGACAGCGCCATCCGGCGGAAGGCGGAGGAGCTTGCCCCGTCCGCATACCGGACAGATGACCCATCCATCCTTTGTGACCAGTTTAGCATGTTCCGGCTGGGATTGCAAGCCGATTCCTCCTTTTCTTCATTTATTCAACTCTATTCCAAGATTGTTCGCGCGCGTGCGCGCGCGTTCCTCTAAAGGCGGCTGGAACCACTTGGCGTAGGTATAGCAGCCAAAGCGGTTTTGATAGAGCGGCTGGTGCTGGAGGAGGACGGCCCCCGGCGGGATCGGGATTACCCCGCTGTCGCTGTGCCACTTCTCCAGAGGCGGCAGCTGCCGCCGGAGGGACCGGCTCACTACCCAGAGCTTTTTGTCCAGCGGCAGCACCACGCCGTCGGACCGCTCCTTGTTCATGTACTCCGCAAGCCTAGCGTAGCTGTCCTTCCTGCCCTTGAGCAGCGGCTGGTCATCCACGTCCGTCCCATAGGGCCAGAGGTACCGCACCACCGCCGGCGGAAACTGGCTGTCCCGGAGCACGGCGTGGATGTGGTAGCGGTGGTCCCCGTGCCGCCCCTCGATGAGATAGATGTAGTCGATCTCCTGCCGCCCGCTCCACTTCCGCAGGCGGTAGAGGAAGGCCTTCCAGCGCCGGCGGGTCTCGTCCAGGCTGTGGGGCTCGTGCTCCCGGTCGAAGGTCAAGGTGTAGAAGACCCCGTCCTGCCCGAAGAGGGCCAGGCGCAGCTCCAGCCGGTCCCGGCGGGTGCGGCAGACGCTGGAGTCCCCGGAGCAGCGCTTGATCTCCGCCTTTTCCCGCCGGACATCCGGGGTGTCTGTCCTGCTGTAGCTGGGCCGCAGGGCCCGGCACTCCTTGATGAGGGGCCCGGCCCGCTGGCGGACGCAGATCCACCGTCCCTCACCCACGGCTGCGGGCCCCCGACTCCAGCTGGATCTCCGTCCAGAGCTCCGCACCGTCCAGCCCCAGCCGGGAGATGACGGTGATGCCGGTGATCTCTCCGGCCTTGGCCGTCACCCGGGCCGCGGGGTACTGGTCCCGCAGGGCCGCCAGGGTGTCCGCCAGGGCGGAGAGGGGCGTGCCCTCCGGCGGGGGCTGGCTGCCGCCCCGGCGGCTGCGCTCCGGCACCTCCGTCCCCAGCTGCGTGAGGTAGGCGGCCATCTCTTTGCGGCTGCAGCCGTTGAGGTCCGCCAGCACGCCCACATGCTTGCTCTTGTTTTTGGCCTCGTTGTAGTCGCGTAAGATCTCGCTGTCTGTCATGACCATGGGATTGCCTCCTCGTTGTATGATTTTCCGGCCCTCTGCCGGACGGGCAGGGGCCTGGGGTCTAGCCATCCCCAACCCCTGCCGCCGGCAAAGAAAGGAGGGTCCGGGCGGTCGCCCGCCCGGCAGAGGGCCGGAGGGGTCAGTCCTGCCCTTGAAAATCCGCCAAGATCTGTGCCTTGCGCCGCATGCACCAAGCGGACACAGGAAAAATGAAATGGCCATCCGCGGAGCACTGCGGAAGGAACGGACAGCTATCACAGTACCCTCCAATGATGGCTTGATGAATGGCAATTCCCTCCGCCTGCTTATCCAGAGAATAGGGGCCGTCAAACATGGTGATGTGTTTCCAGTCAGACATGGGCGTCCTCCTGTCTCTCGGGCGGGCGGCGGTAGAACGACCAGTGAGGGATTTCCTCGACCTTGAAAAAAGTTCCGGCTGGCGTAGTGATATGCCCATGTCGGCACAGGCACCAGTAACCGTCCCCGCCCTCGATCGGTTTGCAAGCGCACCACACAGGCTCGTCCATCTCCCGCAGCTGCTGGATGGTCAGCGGCTCGTTCGGCGGGGACAGGGCTGCAATAGCCATATCAAGGGCTTCTTTTAACTTTAAGTGCGGATATTTACCAATTCCGTGATGTTTCATGTGTTCTTTGATGCGTAGGATTGCCTCTTTTCTATCCATCTTCACTCCTCCTTTTTAGGCGGTGCGGGCAGGGGCATCCATGCAACAACCACAATCCAAGGTCGTTCTGTATTGTCAAGTAAAAACCAATGGTCCCCGTCGTAATGTGTCAGTTCAAAATGTTCCGCTTTTTGAGATGTATTCCGCCAGTATACCAACACTTCTTGCCCTACTTCCGGCAACCTCTCCTCCACGCTGATCCACTCGTTCGGCTGGGTGAGGGTGGGAAAAACAGCTTCATATGTCTTTGCAAAATATCTGGCTTGCAAGGGTAAAACTCCCCGCTTACGCCCTTAATGATGTAGTCACCGGGGCTTGCGTGGTGGTCGCCCTCCAAAGTATGGATTACTAAGCCCACCCTCGGGATGATTTCAAATACTTCCGGGTCGATAAATTCACACATATCAGCGTGGTTGTTCCCTGTCCACTGTACAGCCTCAACCACTACAGGCCTTTTTCTATATGCTCTTGCCATCTTTCAGCGCCTCCAATATAAGCTGACCCTCCATAGGCCCTTCTGCCTCTTTTTGTTTCAGGCCATGGAAAAACATAGATTTTTCGGTATCGCTCACCATTTGACGAGTAATTTTCTTGCCATACAGGCCACAGGCTGTCCATTTCTTGGCCCAGTCGGCTTTGCTGCTGTGCAGGCCGCCATACGCCAGACACTTCCGCACGGAATGATTGCCGTAGATATATCCCCGGATATTGCAACATGTCCCGCATTTGTTTACTCCGCACCCCGACCCGAACTTATGGTGCATGAGATCAATCGGCTTCATGCTGCGCCTCCAATCTCTCCATCACCATCTCCACGGCCTTGTCCGTCATGGGAGCCATGCAGTACGGGCAAAAATTCAAATTTTCTCCTTGTATGCTAATTTGCTTTCCGCATTCCGAGCAAATGAATATTTTGTGGTCAAAAGCTGAATGCTTGTTTATCCATCTCCCCCGCATCCTCTCCACCATCTCCCTGGTGGGGCCGCGGAGGGCCTCCGCCGCCGCCTGGAGGATGGCGCAGCCGTGGGTGCCGCAGTTGTGCTCATGCCCGCACCCCAGGCAGGCCAGGCTCCCCGTCTCCACCTTCAGCCTGCCCAGGGCCGCCAGCAGCTCAGCGCGCTCCATCATCGCTCTGCCCCCTCCTCCTGGCCCGCTCAATGGCGCCCAGGTCCACCGCCTGCACCTCCCGGATGGATCGCCGGTACCGGCCGGAGGCCGCGGCCACGGCCGCCAGCAGCTGGGGCGCCGGCACCGCAAAGTGGCAGGCCAGCGCCTGGGTGAGATAGGCCATGCACCCCAGCAGCTCCTTGTTGGTCCCCTCCATGGAGCAGACCGCGTCCATACAGTCCTCCGAGACGTCCCGGATCTCAATGCTCAGTTTCGCCATCATTCGCTCCTCTCTCTGCCGTCCGGCCCTGGCCATCGGCGGACTTTTCTTTTCGCAGATCTTGGATCTCCTCCACTGTGAGCATCCGCCGCCCTGCTGCGACGCGGGTCAGCATCGCCAGCACCGCCGGGTCCTCCGACAGGATGGGCTGCCCGCAGCAGGGGCAGGGGTCACCGGTTTCTAACATTCGCATCAGCGCTCGTCCTCCTTATCCTCTCGCGGGATGATGCCGCCCCGCTGCAGCGTCTCCTTCACCAGCTCGTCCCAAAACCCGGGGATGAGCTGATTTGTGGGGCAAAACGGGGCGTCGGCAGACAGGTCAGCCACTACATGGAGGCCTGGGCCGTAGAGCCGGATGCGGCAGCATTTTGGATAGTCGCGGAAAAAGATCACATCGGCGACTCTGTCCGGCCTGTCCGCAAAGAGGACCCGGGCGCAGTCGCCGGCCTTTGGCGGCGCCCAAGTCTCCGCGCTGCCGTAGGGGCGGCCGGAATAGATATCATATTTGACCTTCACGGCTGCCCTCCTCCTCCCCGGTGGATTCCATCCGCTCCAGCTCCGCCAGGATGGCCCGGGCCAGGGTGACGGTGCATTTCACCGGCCCCCGGGTGCCGGCCAGCGCCAGCTGCCGCCGCAGCTCCGCCAGGATCTCCGCCCGGCCGGGCGGCCTGGGATGTTTCATTGGTCCCCCTCCTCCGGCAGGGGCACCCAGCCCACACATTGGGCGTCAATGGCGGGCACCGCCTCCCCCGGCGGGCTCCAGGGCATCCAGGCCGCCGCCGTCTCCAGCGCGTCAGCTGCCCCGCAGAAGTCCAGGTCAAGATCCCACCATGCGCCGCGGCGGAAGACGCCCAGGCGGTAATCCCCATCCCCATCCACCGTCACAGCCCGCTGGCCCTCTGCCGGCGTCACGCCGACGGGATACCAGCCGCTCCCATCCCCGGGGGCCGGCGCGTCCTGGGGCGCAGGAGTGGACGTTTCCGGCACCGCGGTTTCTGGAGCAGGTGTCTCCCGCGCCGCGATTTCCGGGGCAGGCGCCTCCCGCTGCGCCGGGGCGGTGCCCAGATCGTCGCTGACGCCCAGCAGATAGTCCGTGCTGCATTGGAGGGCCTTGGCGCTGGCCACAGGGTCGTGGCACCGGCCCGGCTCCAGGTACACCGAGGACCAGACGCTGCCCTCGGGAAACTGTCCGGCGGCGTAGGCCCGGACTGTGGCCGCGTCGTAGCTGCGGTAGTAGTCCCAGGGGAAGGAGGCGTCCTCCGGCAGCCCAGCCGCCTCGATGGCCCGGAGCAGCCGCTTGGCATAGCCCTGGGTCTCCGCCTTGTACCGACCCGAGAGGGCTTTCTTGCGCTCCGCCTCCTGGGCCTTCTCCTCGTCCCTGGCATCCTTCCGGGCGGCCTTGGCCCGGCTGCACATCCGCTCACAGGGGGAGTAACTGCGCTGGGCCTCCTTGCAGCTGAGGCAGCAGGCGCGGCCGCCGCACATGTCGCCCACATAGCCGCAGGCGGCGTCATGGCGGAGGAAGGTATCGCCCCGGGGACACGGCTTCCCGTCCGGGCACTGGAGCTCCGGCTCCCACCGCCAGCCCTCCTCGTACCGTTTCAGCAGCTGCTCCGCCGTATGGCCGGAGGGAGGCTCCGGGCAGGCCCTCGCCAGCCGCCCCTGGAAGTCCGCCGGCAGCCGGGCCAGGGCGTAGGCCGTCTGCTCCGGCAGCTTGTCCCTTTTGAAGAGGTCCATGTAAGCGGGGATCAGTTTCTCCCGGATCACCTTCAGCCGCCCCAGCTTGGGGGCGGAGACCTTACAGGCCGCCGCCACCTGGTCCCGCATCCGGCCGGGGAACTGGTACCCCTCCTCCTTGAGCTGATAGAGCAGCAGCTCCATCTCGTGGGCCTGTTTCATAACCTCCGCGCTGGTGAGGACCCGGGCGGTGGAATTGGCCAGGATCATCAGCAGTTTGGCCATGGCCTCACTTTGATAAGTCCGTACCGAGCAGGGCACCAGCCGCAGGTCCTCCCCGGGGTGCTCCTTGTCCTCCACCAGCAGCTGGATGGCGGCCCGGCGGCGGTGGCCGGAGATGAGGCGGTATTTCCCGTCCCCTGCCGGCATTACCACCAGGGGATCCAGCAGGCCCTCCATTGCGATGGAGTCCGCCAGGGGCCCCAGGTTCCGCAGGCCGTAGAAGTTTCCCTCGTTGGGGAGGATGTCCTCCAGCGGGATGCGCCGCACCTGCGCGGGGGATGTGTCCAAGTCGGACACCGCCGCGCCCTCCAGGCTCCGGGCAAAGGCCCCCAGGTCAAATTTCGCCACGGGTGATCCCTCCTTCCTTTTCCAGCAGCTCCGCCACCCACCGCCGGTAGTCCACGCAGGCGGCGCTGCGGGGGCTGAACAGGCGCAGGGGCTCATGTCCAAAGCTCATCTCCGGCACCCGCTCGCTGCGCCGGATGGCCGTGTCGTACACCGGCACCAGCGAGGCACGGAGCAGGGCCGCCCCGGCCTGGACCGCCTGGCTGGTCCGGTACTGGGTGATGAGGACGCCGCCCACCCGGATGGCCGGATTGACCGAGCGCAGGGAGGCGATCTGCCCCAGGAGGTCCGTCATGCCGGCGGTGGAAAAGCCGTCGATGAGCACCGGCACCACCACGAAGTCCGAGGCCATCAGCGCCGCACAGGACGCCGCCGTAAACCCCGGCGGGCAGTCGAAGATCAGCCAGTCCTCCTCGCCGTCCTCCGCCACCGCGTCCCGGAAGTCCCGCAGGGCCCCCAGGCTGGTGCTGCCCCGCTGGATAGCGGAGACGTCCAGACCGTAGAGGCCGCTGGTGGCAGGGATGAGGCGCAGGCCGGGGATCCCCGTCTCCTGCACGTTGTCCAGCCAGCAGGGCTCGTGATCGGCGGTGAGGATGTCCGCCAGGGTGGTACACGTCGTGTCCGCCTGGAAAAATGCGGTGAGATTGGCCTGGCCGTCGCAGTCGGCCAGGAGGACCCGCTGGCCGTAGTCGCTGGCCAGGATGTCCGCCATGTGGATGGCGGTCATGGTCTTGCCAACACCGCCCTTTAGGTTAATAATCGAGACCGTCTTCATCGCCGTTCACCTCCTCCAGGGTGTCGATGATCTCCGCGGCCAGCTCCAGCACCAGGGCCACCCGCAGGTGGTCCCGGCACAGGGCCGGGTCCCGCATAATGTCCGCCAGCGCCCTGTGGCGCTTGATTTCCGCCCGCAGCAGGGCGGCAGTACAGCTGTCCATATCGTCCCTCCTATACCGGCTCGTCCCCGGCCTCCTGGACCTCCTCCAGGGTCATCTGCCGGCCCTGGAGCTCCCAGCCGTACTGCCGGCCGGGGGCCCCGTCCAGGGGATAAAACCGCTTGCTTTTCACGTCAAATTCCAGCTGGATCTCCTTGGTCCCGCCGAAGGCCCGGTTTTTGAGGCACTGCAGGGTGGTGACGTTCTTCGGCTCCCCCCGCAGCTCCGCCTGGCCCCGGCTTAGGGCAAAGACGTTGTCCGCCCGGTTGGGCAGGTCCCCGCTGCCCCCGATGTCGTCCATCTGCAGCGCCTTGCGGCCCTTGTCCGCCTTCCGGGGGTGGGCCACCAGGTGGACGTGGACGCCGCCCTGCTTGGCAAAGGCCGCCAGGCGGCCGGCGAAGTTGGACTGGGCGCGGAAGTAGTCCCCGTCCCGGCTGTGCTTGAGCCCCACGGTCATGATGTTGTCCACCAAAAACACCTCCGCGCCGTAGCAGCGCCGGGCGTTGTCAAAGACCTGGAGGATGCTGTCCTCGCTGTGGCTGGAGGCGGAGCCGATGTCATAGAGGAAAAACCGCCGGTCCCACCACTCGTCGATCCGCTTTCGCACCGACTCCGCCACCGCCGCCATCTTCCGCCCGGTCTCCTTGTCCTCGTAGACCCCCACATGGCCCGGTCCCGCCGCCTGGATGGTGAGCCAGAGCTTGAATTGCTCCGCGGCCAGCTCCCCGGAGTAGGCGCAGACCGTGGCCCCCTGGTCCACCGCCTCCAGCAGCAGCTGGCCCAGGAGGGTGCTCTTGCCCCGGCCCCGCTCCCCGGTCCAGAGGCTCAGCTGCCCGGCGTAAAACCCGCCGGTGAACCGGTCCAGGGCGGGGATGCCGGAGCGGTACCGCTGGAGGGAGGCGGCGCCGGGCGGCGCCACGTCCGAAAGGTTGAGAAGGCCGTAGATGGGCAGCTCTCTGGCGTCCAGCAGCAGCTCGTTGACCCGGGAAAAACCAAACTGCTCCCGGAAGGACCAGACGCTGCCGCAGCCCCGGAAGGCGTTTGCCGCCGGTATGTACACCGTGAGACCCGGCAGCACCCGGCGGAGGTTCTCCAGCATCCGCTGCCGCCGCCCCTCCTCCGCCACGGGGAGAAAGACGTAGGGGAAGGCGTGGAAAAACCTCTCGCACCGCCGGAGATCCTCCCACTGGACACCGGGGGCCAGCTTGACGGCGTTGATCCCCGCCGCCTGCACGTCCTCCGCCGTCTCGCACAGCCACAGCCCCGTGGGCTGGTGGGGATCCACGAAGTGGAGGTCGAAGGTGAGAAAGCTCTGGGCCTTCAAGAGCTCTTCAGCAAATGCCATCCCATGGGTCCTCCTCTCCGGCTGTCTCCGCCGGTGCTGCCGGCTGCACATCCTCCCACCGCCGGCCGCCCAGCCAGGTGGAGGCGTAGGGGATGCCGATGCCCCGGCGCCACTCGTCGCTCTCCAGCTGGCGGCTGAGGGCCCGGGCCATGGTCTCGATCAGCTCCTCCGAGGGCCGCAGCTTGTCCCATGCCCGGATGGCCCCCTGCCGGTTCTCCCCCCGGCACCGGGTGCGGTAGAAGGCCCAGAACGCCTCGAACCGCTCCGGTTTCCAGTCCGCCGTCTCCTTTGTCCGCCTGGCGCGCCTCTCCCCCCGTGGGGGGATTATAGGGGGGTATATCTCTTTAATAGATTGATCTTTACTTTGTTGTGTCGGATTTCCCGTTGACGGTTTTTCCGGCAATGGTTTTTCCGGCAGCGGTTCCTCCGTTGAC
The DNA here is from genome assembly GCA_944385425.1 of uncultured Oscillospiraceae bacterium. Taxonomy (GTDB): domain Bacteria; phylum Bacillota; class Clostridia; order Oscillospirales; family Oscillospiraceae; genus CAJFPI01. The sequence continues at coordinate 25,363 of CALWXD010000073.1, forward strand.
GGGTTTTCCGGCAACGGTGCAGGGGCCTGGGGCGTGTCATGGATGACGTACACATTCCCGCCAAACTTCCCGCCCTGGCCGTGGGCCTGCTCCCGGGTGAGATACCCCTCCGCCTCCAGCTCCTGGAGCCCGGAGCGGATGGCATCCCGCCCTGTGGCGCAGATGGCGGCCAGGCCGCCCACCGTGTAGTCCCAGTCCTCCGGCAGGGAGAGGATCACGCACAAAAGGCCCTTGGCCTTGAGGGAGAGGGCGCTGCGCAGGATGCGGTTGGGCAGGACAGTGTACCCGCCCTGCCGCTCCACCCGGATGGTTGTCTCCGCCATCGTCACCCCTCCCGTCTGGAGCGGGGAAGGGTCATGTCGTCCCCGCTCATAAATCGCTCAAACCGCTCCCGGGGGATGATATAGCACCAGTTTTCCTGCCCTGGTCCCGGGGGCAGGGCCACGCCGAACCGGCAGTCGATGCCCTGGAGGGCGCACTGCCGCATCCGCTCGGCCAGCAGGTCCGCCCGGCGGCCCAGGCGGCCCGCCGCCTCCTGCAGCGTCAATGTACTTTTAGACATAGCAAAACCTCCTTGCAAAAGGTGGGATTGTGTGGTAAAATAACAAAAGAGAGTATTTTGTGAGCACAAAATCTCCCCCTGCCCCGGCTGGTGGTTGTGACACCGGCCGGGGCGCTTTTTGTCCTCATATCAGCAGCCAGATGGCCGCCAGCAGCAGGGCGCCAGCCGTCCCCAGAGCCGCCCGCTGACAGCCCGCCTCCCGGCGCTGCCGCCGCATCCGCCGCACCCGGCGGCTGTACTCCTCCGCGCGATAGATCCGCTCGCTCATATCGATGTCCTCCTATGTATGTTCTACTTGGCGCCCAGTACCAGGGCCAGTCCTATGGCTAGGGCCAGCGCGGCCCCGGCCAGGCCCCAGAGCCAGCAGCTCAACCGCCGGCGCTGCCGTACCCGCCGGCTGTAGTCCAGCGCGCGGGCCTCTCTCTCGTCCAGCTCCTCCCTGCGTTCGCTGTCCATTGCTTACCCCCCTTCCTGCTCCGCAGCCAGCTTGTAAAAATAGTCGTAGGGTACCCCCAGCGCATCACAGATGGCGGCCAGGTCCTCGGCGGCCATTTTCTGCTGGCCACGGATCATGACGCTTGTTTTTTGCTTGGACCAACCGCATTTTTCTGCGATTTCGGTCTGCTTGATTTTGTTCAAGCGGATGTAGTCCTGGATCGCAAGTGCTATGTTCAATCTGTCTCACCTCGATGTAGCGATTTTCTTGACCTATCCGCATGGTAGCACAGAAAAACGCTACTGTCAATAGAAAATCACGATTTACTTGACTTTTCTTTTTTGCCATGATACGATACAATCAAAGGCGGGTGAATGCATGAACGGAAATGATACCTCTTTGCGTGAGAGGATACGCCTAAATTTAATTAACGCGATGGCACATGCGGAATTAAATCAAGTAGGTTTGGCCGAAAAATTAGGTATCAGCAAAGGAACTGTTAATAATTGGGTTAGAGGGAACAACTCACCAGATGTTGACATGGTTCCCAAAATCTGTGAGGTTTTGGGAATCTCGATTCTCGACCTATATAAACCTAGGAACGAGGAATTATCACAAAAAGAGAGTCAAAAAATGCGCTACTCCCCCGCCGCCCTGCAGCTGGCACGGGACTACGACCAGCGGCTGGACAGCTGGGGGCGGGAGATGGTCCGGGCTGTGGTGGACGTGGAGATCCAGCGCTGCGAGGACGAGGAGCAGCTCCGCCGGGAGGCGGCAAAGCCGGAGCCCCGGCAGATCCCGCTCTACCTGGAACCGGCCGCCGCCGGTTTTGCAAGCCCCGTGGAGGGGCGAGACTATACCATCATCGAGCTGGGGCCGGACGACCCCCAGGGCGCAGCCTTCGCTGTCCGTCTCCAGGGGGACAGTATGGCCCCCGATTTCCCAGACGGTTCCGTGGTCTACGTCAGCCACGACAGCCTGGCCGATGGGGATATCGGGATTTTCTCCGTGGATGACGGCACCGTCTGTAAGCAGTATCACCGGGATGGTTTCGGCATGGTCTACCTGTTCAGCCTCAACCGCAAACTGGCGGAGGCGGATGTGATGATCCCGCCCAGCTCCGGCAGGACACTGGTGTGCCATGGCCGGGTGATCACCCGGAAACGCTACAAAGTCCCCGGCGTGGAGCCGTGGCAATAAAAAAGCCCCGCAGAGCGGGGGAGGGGGAGAGAACATGAAAAGAGTATTCTGCGTATTGTTGTCCTTGCCTATGTTGTTGTCTCTTATGGCGTGTGGGAATGGTGATGGGACAGACACTTTGGTGGCTGATCTTGAGCAGCAGATCCAGGAGCTGGAGGAGGAAAATGCCAATCTGAAAGCCCAATTAGAAAATTACGGCGTCATTGTGGGGGAAGACGGGATCGCCGTTGAGCCGGAAACACCGGAAACACAAAAAATAGAGATTGGAGCTGTTTCTACGATTCCGGAACTCTGCGAATTTACGGTAGATTATGCGGAATTGAAAAAGGAGGTTCTCCCGCCTAACCCAGATTCCTATTACTCTTATTACCAAGAAAAAGACGGGATGACCTACTTGGATGTCGCGATCAGCGTCAAAAATCTGCGGACAACAGCCCGTACAGCGAGTGACTTTGGATCAGTGAAAGCCATTGTTGGCAGTGGGTATGAATACAACGGGTTCTCCGTGATTGAGGAGCCGGGCGGTGTAGATTTTACCTATACCAACATTACGAATGTAGATCCGTTAGAGACAGCCGTTATCCACTATCTGATCTCCATCCCCAATGAACTCGCCGATGACGCGGCTGCTGGGATTATTCTTGAAATTACCATGCTGGATAACGATTATACGCTTACCGCAAGATAAAACCACCGCCCCGGCGGGGGCGGCCAGCGGGCAGACAGGAAGGAGAACCGTATGAACAACGAAGAAAAGATCTTAGCGATCCTGGAAAAGCACAGTGAGCTGCTGGACCAGATCAGCAGCCGCCTGGATAAGGTGGACAGCCGCCTGGACACGCTGGAAGAGAGCCAGGCCGAGATGCAGGACAGCATGGCCGAGATGCAGGCCACGCTGACCAAGGTGGCCGTGACCCAGGAGAACATCGTCCTGCCCCGGCTGGAGGCGCTGTACGAGGGGCAGGAGAACCTGCGGGAGACCCTGGCCCCCAAGGGGCGGGTGGAGGCCCTGGAGGACGACGTGGCCCTGTTGAAGGAAGTGATCCGTACCCATTCCCGGGATATCGCGGAGCTGAAAAAGGCGCAGTAGCGGTGTCCGACTTGGACACAAAAAAAGCCGCCCCCGGTGTTGCAGCACCGAGGGCGGAAGGGGCAGATCGAACCGTAGGCGCGGGATCTTTCTGCCCTTTTATCTTACCGGATGAAAGGGGAAGTGTCAAGTGAAACGCGCGATGAAAGGGGACGGCACCCTCCGCCAGCGGCTGGACGGCCGCTGGGAGTACCGGGTGGTGGTGGGAATGGACGCCGACGGCAAGGTGATCCGCAAGAGCTTTTACTCCACCGACAAGTCCGGCCGGGGCGCCAAGAACAAGTACAAGGAGTGGCTGGAGGGGAAGGAGCAGCCAATCCAGTCCAAGCAGACGGTGAAGATGTGGGCGGAGAAGTGGCTGGAGACCTACAAAAAGGGGCGGGTGGCCCCCCAGTCCTACCGCAATTACAAGACTTATGTGGACAAGCATATTGTCCCGGCTCTGGGCCGCTTTCTTCTCTCGGAGGTCAAGCCGGTGCAGATCCAGGGGCTGTACGCGGCGAAAGCGGATCTGTCCGACTCGGCCCTAAACCACATCCGCATCGCCCTCAACGGGATCTTTGAGAGCGCCGTGGACAACGGCCTATGCGGCACAAACCCCGCCGCTAAGATCCGGCCCCAGCGCCGAGGGGAGCGGGATCCCCAGGTGTTCACCCGGGAGGAGGTGGAGACGCTGCTGGCGGCCTGCAGAGAGCACCCGGATGGCGTCTATGTGGAGGCCCTGCTGTATACGGGGCTGCGGATCGGGGAGCTGTGCGCCCTCATGTGGTCCGATGTGGACCTGGAGCGGGGCGTGCTCACCATCAGCAAGTCCGCCAGCATCACCGGGGAGCGGGGACGGAAGTATGAAGTGAAACACACCACCAAGACCGGCCGCACCCGGCAGGTGGTCCTTACGCCGGAGGGGGTGGAGCTGTTCCGCCGTCTTCCCCGCCGGGGACTGTATGTCTTCACCGGGGACCGCACGGCCTTCTGCAGCCCGGATACCTACCGCCGTCGGTATGACCGGGTATTTGAGGGGGTGCCGGTCCGGCACCTGTCGCCTCACAAATGCCGGCATACATACGCCACATTTTTGCTGGATGCCGGGGCGAATATCCGGGCGGTGCAGGACCAGCTGGGCCACGCCCGGATCACCACCACGGAGATCTACACCCATGTGGACCTGGAGACCCGCCGGGAGAACGTGGACCGCCTGGTGTTCGACAAAAAAGCGGAATAGGGGTAAAAAAGGGGTAGGGAAGGGGATGGGAAGGCCCCGGCCATTGCATTGCAATGGCCGGGGCCGTAAAGGTCAAAGACTGTAAATCTGTTGTCGACGACTTCGGTGGTTCGAATCCACCCGCTCCCACCAAGTCGGAGCAAGCTTTGTATCGCTTGCTCCGACTTATTTTATAAGTCAGAGCGCGCTCACGCCGCTGCTCCTCCTTTCCAAACCGCAACCGCTTTGCTGGGCTCGCGGTTGGCAGACCGCCTTTAACCGCCCCGTCCAAAGAAAACGGTGACCCCGAGAGGGGTTGCCGTTTTTCGTTTTGTCTGCGGGGAAACAGGCGCAGCCTCCGGGGGAGTGGAGGCCCCGGCGGCGGGCCTGTCCCGTTCCCTTGCCGGGGCTGGAGCAGGGCAGCCTACCCCTAGTGATAACAGAAAAACTGAGACATCAAGGCAGGAATTCCCCACGCCGTCAGCCATCGCCGCCTTGGGCAGCGCAGTCAGCCCGGCCTGGTATCCGCCGGAGGACCATCCCAGCCTGGGGCGGAAGGCTGACGACTCCAATCATCGCAAACCGAAAGGGCTGGCGTTCAAGGGGAAAGCGGCGGGACCTATGGGAAATAGGCGGACGGGAAAAAGCAACGACCTCCAAATTAGAACATTTGTTCCGTAATAGAACATATCACAGAAAAGCTGAGATGTCAAGAGGGGATCCAGAAAAACTGTTGACTATTTTTCTTTTTCCAGGTATCCTGTAGGAAAGAAAAGGATTTCCGGAGGAGGGGCGGATATGAGCGTAGGGCAGCGGCTGCGGCAGCGGCGGGAGGAGCTGGGCATGAGCCGGCAGGAGCTGGCGCGGCTGCTGGGCGTCAGCGTTTCCGCCATCGGCAACTATGAGACGGGGCAGAACTATGTGCGGGAGGATATCCTGGTGCGGCTGTTCCATGTGCTCCAGGTGGACCCCAATTACCTCTACCAGGACGCCTACCAGCCCGCCGGCTTCCACTGCAGCGCCGCGGAGACGGACCTAATCAAGCAGTACCGGGAGCTGTCGGCCACCGGGCAGCAGACGCTGCGCTCCCTGCTGCAGGGAATGCTGGCCTGCCAGCGGGAGGCGGAGGAGCTGGGCGCCCCGGCGGCGGCAAGGGAGATCCCCCTCTACCGCAGCCCAGCGGCAGCGGGGTACGCCGCCCCGGTTTTCGGGGAGGACTACAGCCTGATCCCGGTCACCGGCGAGGTGCCCCAGGGGGCGGACTTCGCCGTGGGGATCCAGGGGGACTCCATGGAGCCCTATATCCACGACGGCGGCCGGGTCTATGTCAGCCTGGACCCGCTGCAAAACGGGGACGTGGGCATCTTCTGCGTGGACGGGGAGATGCTCTGCAAGCAGTACTACAAGGACCCCTTGGGGATGATCTACCTCTTCTCCCTCAACCGCCGGCGGGCGGATGCCGACGTGCTGCTGCCCAGGGACAGCGGGCGGAGCATGGTGTGCTTTGGCCGGGTGATCCTGCCCAGGCGGCCCGCGCTGCCGGCCCTGTAAGGGGCGGCTGAGGGAGGAGAAACCGCCGGCGCGCCCCGGAGACTGGGGCGGCGCCGGGGAGGGAGGCAGTATGGAGCGCGTGAAACAAAACCCGGCGTTCTGGCTGGTCCTGGCGGCAGGGGTGCTCTGCGCGGGGATCCTGCTGGCCCAGCGGGTGGCCGTGGAGCAGGGGGACCGGCATGTGGCCGCCGGGATCGCCTGGGCGGATGTGACGCTGCTGGCGGAGGCCAGCGGGGAGAAGGAGGAGGCCTGGCTGGAGCTGCTGGGCGGCGCGGGGGTGGAGTATCTGCTCCTCACCGCCTGGGAGGCGGAGGAGGCGGTTTTGTCCCGCTGTGACGCGGCGGAGATGGAGCCGGTGTGGCTGGGGGATCCGGCGGACTTTCCCGAGACGCCGGCGGCCATGGTGATCCCGCTGGAGGCGGACCTCTCCGGCCGCGGCGGCGGCGAGCAGGCCCTGGCCTTGGTGGAAAACGACAGCCGCACCGGCGTGGTGCTGCCGGCGGCCATGGCGGCCGGCGGCGCGGCGGCGGTGCGGGAGGCTGGATGGCGGCCGGTGAAGACCCTGGTGCTCTATGACGACTACCGCAGCCGCTGGACCGGGGAGGACGGGGGCAGCGAGATCGAGGCCCTGCTCTTCCGGGCGGTGACGGACCGCTCCCAGCGCTTTTTGTGGCTGCGCCCCTTCCTGGACGGGGAGGGCGGCCTGGTGGCGGAGGGCGCGGCCTATGTGGAGGTGCTCCAGACCCTGGAGCGGCGGCTGGAGAGCCGGGGCTACCAGTTTGGCGAGGGGTTCAGCAGCCGGCTGACCCAGGCGCCCTCCCGCTGGCTGCTGGGGGGCGCGGCGCTGAGCGTGGTGGCCCTGGCGGTGCTGCTGCTGGCGCTGGTGTTTGAGGGGCTGACGAGGCGGTGGTGCACCTGGCTGCTCCTGCTGGGGGCGGCGGGCTGCCTTCTTATGTGCCTGGTGCTGCCCCTGGCCCTGTTCCAGAAGCTGGCGGCCCTGGGCTGCGCGGTGACGGTGCCCAGCATCAGCGCGGCGGCCCTGGCCCGGCACAGCAGGGGCCTGGCGAAGTACACCCTGTCCTCCGCCGTGGCCTATCCCCTATGGATGCTGGGCATCGTGGGGGGCAGCGCCGGCGGCGGCCTGCTGGTGGGGGCCCTGCTGGCCACGGAGGACTATCTGCTGGAATTTTCCGTATTCTCCGGCGTCAAGGTGGCGGAGCTGGCGCCCCTGGTGGTGCTGGCGGCGCTGCTGGCGGTGTCTATACGCCGGTACCCCCTGCCCAAAGCCGCGGCCGGCCGGTCCGGCGGGCGGTGGCTGCTGGCCCTGGGGGCGGCGGCCGCGGCGGCCATCCTGGCGCTTTTGGTGCTGCGCTCCGGCGACGGGCTGGTGGAGGCACCGGCGTGGGAGCGGGCGGCCCGGGACTGGCTGGAGCGCGCCCTCTACGCCAGACCCAGGACCAAGGAGTTTGCCGGGGCCTGGCCGGCCCTGGCGGCCTTCCTGTGGGCGGGAAAGCGGCGGCTGCGGCTGTTGCAGCTACCCTTCGCCCTGCTGGCGGCGGTGGGGTCGGTGTCGGTGGTGAACACCTTCTGCCACATCTATACCCCGGTGGAGATCTCCCTGGCCCGGGTGCTGCTGGGCTTTGCCGCGGGCATGGTGCTGGGCTATGTGGTTTTGCTGGTCCTGTTTTTGGCGGAGCGGCTGGTCCGCCGCGGGAGGGAGCGGTAGCGGGAATGGCTGTTTCCGCGGCGGTTCCGGCGCGGTTCTCTCTGTTTCCGGGGGAATTTAGCGGGGGGCAGAGGGAAGAGAGAAATCCGCTTTGCGCGGTGAAGGGACGCTGGAGCCGTCTCCTACAGGGCGGTTCCACTTTGACGGAGCAAAAGCGGCTTTATACCAAAAGAGAGCCAGGCGAACCGCAAGGGGTTCGCCTGGCTCTTTTTTGGTGGAGGTGAGGGGAGTCGAACCCCTGTCCGAAAACCATTCCGCGGGACTTTCTCCGGGCGCAGACGGTTCTTTTGGGCGGCGCTACCGCCCTGTTCCCCTCCCGGCAGGCCAACCGCCATGCCTGCCGGTTAGGTGAGAGTCATAATGCGTGGGCGAGTCAACTCTTTCCCGCCGCACGGACGCCACATCAACGACGCCTTAGCCGGCCTGTGGCCTCTCCGGCTGAAGACGGCCGCCTTTAGTTAGGCAGCGAGAGCAACAGTCTTGTTGTTCTTTAATTTATAAGTTGCCCATTTTAAGGATGTTAGGCGCATCCGCCCGCTTATCCCGTTTCCTCGTCCCCGTCGAAACCGGTACACCCCCATATAGCGGCGGGCTGCCATTGTACCACAGCCCGCCGGGGAAAACAAGGGGAAACGCCCTACTTCTTTTCCGGCTCCGGGTAGTCCTCGCCCTGGGTGTCCACCCGGATGGAGCGGATGACCACAGGGGTGCGGGGCTTATCCCGCATGTCGGTGGGCACCTCGCTAATGGCGATGGCGGCCTCCACATTGCCGGTGATCCTGCCGAAGGCGGCGTACTGCCCGTCCAGGTGGGGCGCATCGTCCACCATGATGAAAAACTGGCTGCCGGCGCTGTCCGGGTGCATGGCCCGGGCCATGGAGAGGACGCCGGTGGTGTGGAGGATGTCGTTTTTCTCAAAACCGTTGCCCTTGAACTCGCCCCGGATGGCGTACCCCGGGCCGCCCATGCCGGTGCCGCTGGGGCAGCCGCCCTGGATCATGAAACCGGGGATCACCCGGTGGAAGATCAGCCCGTCATAAAAGCCGGTGTTGGCCAGGGAGATGAAGTTGTTCACCGTGTTGGGGGCCTTCTCCGGGTACAGCTCCCCGGTCATCACCTGGCCGTTTTCCATCTCAATTGTCACAATGGGGTTGCTCATAGCCGTCTCTCCTTTTCCTGTCTCCTTACCGGGCCTTCATGGCCCGGGCGATGTCCCGCTTGGCGTCCCGCTGGGCGATGGCCTGGCGCTTGTCGTAGTTTTTCTTGCCCTTGCACACGCCCACCTCGATCTTCACCCTGGCATTTTTGAAATAGACGCTGAGGGGGACCAGGGCGTAGCCATCCTGCTGGGCCAGGGCCTGGAGCTTTTGGATCTCCCGCTTGTGCATCAGAAGGCGGCGGGGCCGCACCGGGTCCTTATTGAAGATGTTCCCGTACTCGTAGGGGGAGATGTGCATGCCGTGGAGGTAGAGCTCGCCGTTTTTGGCGATACAGTAGGCGTCCTTTAGGTTCAAGGCGCCCTTGCGGATGGACTTGACCTCTGTGCCGAACAGCTCGATGCCCGCCTCATACCGGTCCTCCACGAAGTAGTCGTGGTAGGCCTTGCGGTTTTGCGCCGCGATCTTGACGCCGGACTTCTCCATGGAATCCCTCCCCTCCAGCAACTATACCGGAGATATAGTATAGCATATCCGGCGGCCTATGGCAAGTAAACATTTTCCGCCTTCCTTTTCAAGGAAAGTAGTGATTTCAAGGGGAATTGAAAAATCCCGCCAATTTGACGAAAAACCCGACGGCTTATGAAAAGGCCTCTCTGCCCGCAGGCATGGAAAAAGGGCAGCCAATTTTTTCGGCTGCCCTTATGTGGGTTAAACAAAATTATTTTTCCGCGTCTGAATCAATCGTTTCCACACCGTCATTTGTATATAGGTCGGCAGGAATTGAATTAACGGCAAGCTGTTCCTCAGGCGGTAACGAATGATACCATTCAAGCCATTCAAGCGTTTCTTTGCTCAAGTCAGCTTTGTTGAATAACTGTCCATCAAATTCAACGGTTTCATTAGAATCTATATCCTTAGAAATAGTGGTCAATGACTTTAATAAATCTTCGCCTGTAACACCTAACTGAGCATTATCACTTGCAAATGGAATCCGCAACAAATATTCTCCGTCTACTTCATAAACATATACGTAAATACCAGAACCGATGTC
>CALWXD010000074.1 GCA_944385425.1 uncultured Oscillospiraceae bacterium
TCTAACCAACTGAACTACTGGGCCATGTAAATTGGTGGGAACAACAGGGCTCGAACCTGTGACCCCTTGCTTGTAAGGCAAGTGCTCTCCCAGCTGAGCTATGCTCCCGTTTTCCCCCATGCCGCTCACTCTTGAGGGGGACCTCTCGTCAAGCGACATGGGTTATTATACTCGAATAGCTGCCAGTTGTCAACAGTTATTTTTACTTTTTTTCAAATTTTTCCATCAGCCCAGCTGGCGGATCAAATCCTCCAGCTCCGCCCGGGAAAACCGGTGGACCCTGTCGCAGAACTGGCAGGTGAGATCGCATCCCCCCTGCTCCTCCAGCAGGGACTCCAGCTCCGCCCGGCCCAGGCTGATCAGCGCCCGCTCCACCCGCTCCCGGCTGCAGTAGCACCGATACTCGATGGGATCGGTCTCCAGGATCTCCACCTCAAAATCCGACAGCACCGCCCGCAGCATCTCCGCCGGGCCGCCGCACCGCTCCAGAAGGCCCGTCACCGCCCCCGCGGCCAGCACGCCGCCCTCCACCTTGGTGATGACATCCTCCCCCGCGCCGGGCAGCAGCTGGATGAGATAGCCGCCGGCGGCCTTCACGCTCTGGTCCCGGTCCACCAGCACCCCCAGGGCGCAGGCGGTGGGGATCTGCTCGCTCTCCACGAAGTAGGCCGCCAGATCCTCCGCGATCTCGCCGCCCAGAAGGGCCACGCTGCCCACATAGGGCTCCTTCATCCCCAGGTCCTTGATCACCGTCAGCGTGCCCTCACGGCCCACGGCGGCGCCCACGTCCAGCTTTCCGTCCGGCCGCAGGGGCAGGTCCACATGGGGCTGCTGCACATAGCCCCGGACGTTGCCCAGGTGGTCAGACACCGCCAGCACCGTCCCCAGCGGCCCGCCGCCCTTGATCTGTAGCGTCACGCTGCCCTTTTGATCCTTCAGGGCGTTGCCCATCATGCTGGCCGCCGCCAGGGCCCGCCCCAGGGCGGCTGTAGCCACGGGCAGGGTGGTGTGGATCTGCCTTGCCCGCTCTGTCAAGTCCCGGGTACTCACCGCCACCGCCTGTACTAAGCCATCGGAGGTGATGGCGCGAACCAATGTATCCATTGAAATTGTTCCTTTCCTTCCATTTTCATTAAAGAAACGGTTTCCTCCCCCCATTGTGGGAGACGGTTTCCGCCCCCCATTGGGGAAACGAGCCCACCCCCCATTGTGGGAGACGGTTTCCGCCCCCCATTGGGGAAACGAGCCCACCCCCCATTGTGGGAGACGGTTTCCGCCCCCCATTCTCTTTTTGAAAAAAGAGAACGGGCCGCGGCCGGTCCAAGAGAAAAACTTTTTGCCGAACAGGGGAGGTTTCATTTTCCCCCTATTTGGTTTTCTCCTTTCGCTGCTACTCGTGTCTGCCTGCGTCACCGACCGCGCTGACCGCTCCGCTGCGCGCTGCCCTGGTGGGGCAGGGATGGCGGAGGCGCTCTACCGTCCACCGCCGCACCATTCTCTGCAAAGTACGGCAGACGCAACAGCTATAGGTCTGGCGGCCACCGGTTTCACGGGCCGACAGGCGAAGTGGAAAACGCTGGAGCTGGGTAGGTGTACCTGCTCTCGACGGCGGGGGTAAAATAGGCCCCTCCATGACCCTGTTCCCAAAAGCGGGGTCTTTAGGGGCGGAGCCCCTAAACTGATTTTTGCCTACTTTTGTTCAGCCACAAAAGTAGGCCCCCGGAGGGTGGGCACCCTCTCCTTTCGGCAAGGCTGCCGAAAAAGGCATCTACTCCCCCTCCACCCACTCCACCAGGTCCCCCGGCTGACACTTCAGCAGCCTGCAAATGGGATCCAGACTATCCAGGCGGATACCTGTCCCCCCCTGGCGCAACCGCTGTAAGGTGCTTTCTGACAACACCTTTTCCTGCCGCAGCCAATAGCTGGTATACCCTGCTTTTTTTAATTCTTGCAAGATATCGACTTTGTATCGAATCATAATAATCACCCGTTTAGGTGTTGACAATCATCCGATTGGGTGTATAATAAAACTATCCCAATAGAAGGAGGGAACCGCCATGTCCCCGATCATGGAACTGCTGTACGGCTACATCCTGGAGCGGCCCATCATGGCCTACTACCAAAAGAGCGGCTACTACCAGCGCCGGGAGGCCCAGGAAACCCTCACAGACCGCCTGCGCCGCCAGCTGACGCCGCCCCAGCGGGCCCTTCTGGAGGAGGTCCTCCTCGCCTGCGCCTCCACCCAGGACACCGAGCTGGAGGCCATGTTCCTGGCCGCCTTCGACCACGCCATGGCCCTCTCCCGGGGCGGTCAGTCCGCGCCTCTGATGGCGCAGAAGTAGATCCGCCCCTCCCCCTCCCGGGGCGGGCGCATGCGGCAGTCGCCAAAGGTGCGGATGCGGGTGAATCCCGCCTCCAAAAGCCACCCCTTCAGCTCCTCCGCCGTGTAGGCCCGCTGCCGGTGGAGCTCAAAGCCCCGTTCCCAGGCCCCGTCCTCCCGGCGGGTGAAGAGGTCCATATAGTAGGTACAGACCTGGCTGCGCTTTTCAAACTCCGCCCGCCACACGCAGTAGACGTCCTCCGTCTCATCCAGGAACACCTGGCCGTCCAGCCCCCGGAGCTTTTCCGGCGAGCTGACGTCGAAGACCAGGGCGCCCCCCGGCGCGATGAACAGCCGCAGCCGCTGGAAGGTCCGCCGGACGTCCCTGGGGCTTGTGAGATAGTTGAGGCTGTCCAGGCAGCAGATGGCGGCGTCCACGGTGCCGTAGAGGTCCAGCCCGGGCATCTCCTGGTGGAGGAACAGGGGCGGCTCCCCGGAGAGGCCCGCCGCCTTCTCCCGGGCGGCGGCCAGCATGTCCTCGCTGCCGTCCACGGCGATCATCTCGTACCCCCGCTCCGTGAGGATGCAGGTCATGCTCCCCGTGCCGCAGGCCAGGTCCAGCACCGTGCGGACCGGGATGCGGCTGCGGCCCAGCAGCTTCTCCACGAAATCCGCCCGCCTCTGGTAGGCCACGTCCTCTGTCAGCGCGTCGTAATACCCCGCCAGGGTCTCATAGCTGCTCATGCCCCTGTCTCCTTGGCCGCCTTCTCCTTGGCCCGGTCAAAGACGATCTGGTACCCCCCCGCGCCGAAGAGCAGGGAGCGGTTGACCCGGCTGATGGTGGCGCTGGAGGCGCCGGTTTTTTCCAAGATGTCGTTGTAGATCAGCCCCTCGTTGAGCAGCAGCGCCACCTCGAACCGCTGCTCCATGCTCCGCAGCTCTGTAATGGTGCACAGGTCCTGGAAAAAGCGGTAGACCTCGTCCTCCGTCTTCAGCTGCAGGATGGCCTTATACAAATCGTCGTTTTTCTTCTTTTTGGTGATCCGTGCCATACCGGCAGCCTCCTGTCCCA
>CALWXD010000075.1 GCA_944385425.1 uncultured Oscillospiraceae bacterium
ATGACCTCGTCCCCCGCCCCCACGTCCCGGGGCAGGGACTCGCCGGTGAGGGCGGCGGTGTTCAGGGCGGAGCTGCCCTGGGTGACCACCCCGTCGATGGGGACCTTCTCCCCAGGCTGGACCACGATGACGGTGCCGATGCCCACCTCATCCGGGTCTACCCGGGTGAGCTTCCCGTCCTGCTCCACGTTGGCGTAATCCGGGCGGATGTCCATCAGTTCGCTGATGTTCCGGCGGGACCTGCCCACGGCATAGGACTGGAACCATTCGCCCACCTGGTAGAAGAGCATGACGGCCACCGCCTCGGTGTAGTCCCCGCTGCCCTCGTACAGGGCCAGGGCGATGGCGCCCACGGTGGCCACCGCCATGAGGAAGTTCTCGTCGAACACCTGCCGGTTTTTGACGCCCCTGGCCGCCTTCCGCAGGATATCGTATCCGATCACCAGGTAGGGGACCATGTAGCACCCGAACCGGATCCACCCGGCCACCGGAAGGAAGTGCAGGGCGACCAGCAGGGCCGCGGCAATCATAATCCGGGTCAGCATCCTTTTTTGCTTTCGGTTCATCGCGCATCCCTCCGCAAAACAATTCAACAGTTATTTAATCGTTATCCCAAAGAAAAGCGCCCGCCAGGGGCGCTCCTCCAGAGCGGCTCAGAGATAGATCTCGCAGTCGTCCTCCACCCGCTTGCAGTTTTTCCGCACCTGCTCCATGACGGCCCTGGGGTCGTGGCCCTCGGCAAACTCCACGTTCATCTTCAAGGTCATGAAGTTGACGGTGCAGCTCTGGACGCCCTCGGTCCTCCGGGCGGCATCCTCCATCTTGTTGGCGCAGTTGGCGCAGTCCACGTCGATCTTGTAGGTCTTTTTCATGGGACAGGCTCCTTTCCTCAGCTGTTCTACGATCTATCAATTAAGCAATCTTTTAATTGTAAGACTACTATACGCCCATCCGCGGCCTTTGTCAAGGGGGAGGGCTCTTTTTTCACTAAAAAATATACGCGCTGCAGCGCGGGCGGTCTATTTGCCGGCGGCACGGCATGGCTCCCCCGCCCCCGCGGGGATAACCCAGCCGCATTTCTCGCACACCGAGTCCGCCGCCAGGACGCCGTCCTTACTGAAGATTTCGATGCCCTCCCCGCACTGGGGGCAGGGAACCTCGCTGATGGTAATGGCAGCCCGGGCCTCCATGCATCCGTCCATCGCTCCGCATCCCCCTTCCTCTCAGATGCCCAGTTTCGCGATGATCTCCCCCAGGGCTCTGCGCACCGGGGAATCCGCCGGCAGCTCCACCATGGGCCGGCCGTCGCAGTCAAAGCGGTAGACCGTGTCGTCCTGGGGCACTACGCCCAGAAGGTACAGCCCCTGCTTTTCAATCTCCGCCCGGGTGCCCGGGTCCAGCTCCCCATGGGGCGCCCGGTTGATGATGAGGCCCACCGTATCCGGCCGCAAATTCATCTCCCGCATCAGTTCCGCGATCCGTCCGGCGGCCTGGACGCCCCGGCGGGAGCAGTCGCTGACCAGCAGCACCTTCTCCATGCTGGGCAGGATCCCGCGGCTCACATGCTCCATCCCCGCCTCGTTATCCACCACGATATAGGGGTAGCGGCTCTGGAGCTTCTGCACCTGGGTCTGCACCAGGCCGTTGACAAAGCAGTAGCACCCCTGGCCCTGGGAGCGGCCCATCACCATCAGGTCAAAGTCCTCCCCCTCGGTCACGGCGTCCATCATCCGCATCTCCAGCCAGTCGGATTTGGTGATTCCTTTGGGAATTTCGTATTTCGGGTCAGAGCCCGCCCGCTCGATCTCCTCCCGCAGCTCTCCCAGGGTAGGGCCCATCTCCACCCCCAGCACCTCGTTGAGGTTGGAGTTGGCGTCCGCGTCCACCGCCAGCACCGGTTTCTTCCCGCTCTCGCAGAGATACTGGATCAACAGGCCGCACAGCGTGGTCTTTCCCACGCCGCCCTTGCCCGCCACCGCGATCACATGTCCCATACACATCCTCCGTTTCTCATCATAGTAAATTTTTCTAAACATACTGTTGATTTCTTTCCGCGATTCCATTATACTGGTGGCGGGAAGAAATGCAATCGTCAGTTTTTCCACCCTGTCCAACTCCTAAACAGGATCAAAAAACTGACGAGAAACAGAGAGGTGATTTTCAATGGAGCGCCCAAAAGAGGGCCGCAAGCTGGACCGGCGCACCCGCTACACCCGGCAGATCATCCGGGAGACGCTGCTGGAGCGGATGAGGGAAAAGCCCTTCAGCCGAGTGACGGTGACGGAGGTGTGCAAGGGCGCGGAGATCAACCTGGGCACCTTCTACCTCCACTATCTGGATCTGGAGGACGTGCTGGACGACATCCTCACGGAGATGATGGACGACACCACCTGCGCCCTGGACCATGTCCTCTGCCCGGAGCGGCAGTGCGCCACCTACCCCTTCTGCGACAAGATCCACAGCAGTGAGCAGTACCGGGTGCTGTTCCTGGACGAGTCGGTGACGGACAAGCTGCTTGGCAAGCTCTCGGACACCTGCAAGGAGCGGTACGTCACCTATCTCATGCGGCACAGCCAACTGACCTTCCAGGAGGCGGAGGCGATTTTCACCTTCCAGATGAACGGGTGCCTGGCCATCAACCGCTTGATGCTCCGCAGCCACTGCACTGACTGGAAGGCCATCCAGCGCACGATCGACGGCTTTCTCAAGGCCGGACTGGAGCACTACCTCCTGCCCGACCGGGAATAAACGAGGGGAAAGGAGCGACTGTATGGAAACATCTGTATCCAACTATGAGAAAAACTGCCAGGCGTGGCAGGAGCGGTTTCGCGCCATGGACCAGGGGCGGCTGCTGGAGATCATCCCGGGGCTCCGTCGGGAGGGCGGGGATCTGACCCTCTATCACTTTGGGGAGAAGTTTGCCGTGGACAGCGCCACCGGGGCTATCCGCTCCCTGGAGAGCGACGGGCCGGTTTCCGCCACGGTGCGGCTGAACATCTACACGCTGTTCGGCTACGCCTCCCCCCTGGCCCACTTCCAGGACGACTGGGTGCCCTTCCAGCAGCTGCGGAACACCGGCGTCTTCCAGACCGCCTTCCAAAACGGCATCTTGACGCCTCTGGTGGCCACCTTCACCGGCCGCACGGCGGAGCTGCGGCAGGCCCTGGAGGCCATGGGCGGGCAGAAACTCCCCTGCTCCGACGTGGGCTACCAGGTGGAGGCCTTCGCCTGCATCCCCCTGCGCGTCCTCTTCTGGGAGGGAGACGACGAGTTCCCCGCCCAGGCCAACCTCCTCTTTGACCGCAGCGCCACGGACTTCATCCACAGTGAGAGCATCGTCTCCATCGCCATGGCCGGGCTCTACCGGCTGGCAGAGCTGGCGGGGCTCCCCCTGGACCGCCGGGCCTTTCCCATGCCCTAGGAAAAGCAAGCATAGACGCAAGCGCCCATACACAGCGGAAGGCCGGCCCTTTTGGGCCGGCCTTCCGCTGTATAAAGGGGGATCCCTCCCCCGCTGTCTCGAATCACCATCTCCGCCCGGCCGCGCAGGAGACGGGCCCCGCCAGACGGGAGACCGCCCGCCGGCGGACGCGCCTTACACCAGCAGGCCCACCCCCACGCCCAGGGCCGCCCCCATCAGCACCTGGAAGGGCGTATGGCCCATGATGACCTTCAAGTCGTCCGCCAGGTCCTCCGCCGTCAGCTTTTCCATGTGGGCCAGGAGCTGGTTGACCAGCCGCGCCGTGTCGCCGGCGCTGCGGCGGACGTTGAAGGCGTCGTACATCACCACGGCGGAGAAGACCGCCGACAGGGCAAAGAGGGGCCCTGCCGTGCCATACAGCCTGCCAATCGACGTGGTGCAGGCCATCACAAAGGCCGCGTGGCTGCTGGGCATTCCGCCGCTGGCCACAAACCGCCTTAGGTCCACCCTGCGGTTCAAGACCCCCTCCAGCACCACCTTGATGACCTGGGCCAGCAGCCACGCCAGCAGAGCGCAGTCGATCACCGGGTTCCCCGTTACACGCCCCATGCCGTCACTTCTTCCTTCCGGCCAGGGTGTCGGCCAGCTCCGTCAAAAAGCCGCTGTCCGGCCAGGGGGCCACCGCCTCCTTGGCCGCCGCCGTGTAGGCCGCCACCAGACGCTTACACGCCGGGAGCCCCATCAAGTCCACAAAGGTCCTCTTCCCGGCGGCCTGGTCGGAGCCCACCGGTTTCCCCAGCTCCGCCTCGTCGGCCACCAGGTCCAGCACGTCGTCCCGGATCTGGAACGCCAGCCCCAGGTTGGCGGCATAGGCCCGGGCGGCGGCGCGCTCTCTCTCGCCCGCGCCCGCCGCGATGCAGCCCAGCTCCGCCGCCCCCTCCATCAGCGCCCCGGTTTTGAGGCCCTGGAGAAGGCGCAGCTCCTCCTCCGTCCGGTCCAGGCCCTGGATGTCCAGCACCTGGCCGGCCACCATCCCGTCGGCGCCGCAGGCCCGGGCGAGAACCCCCACCGCATCCACCCGCTGGCTGTCCGTGAGGCCGGGGGCGGCGGCCAGGAGGGCGAAGGCCTCCGGCTGCAGCGCGTCCCCCGCCAGCACCGCCATGGTCTCGCCGTACACCTTGTGGCAGGTGGGCTTGCCCCGGCGCAGGTCGTCGTCGTCCATGCAGGGCAGGTCGTCGTGGATGAGGGAGTAGGTGTGGATCAGCTCCAGGGCGCACCCCAGGGGCAGCGCCACGCGCCACTGGCCGCCGAAGAGGTCGGCGAAGGCCAGCGTCAAAATCGGGCGGATCCGCTTGCCCCCGGCCAGGAGGCTGTAGCGCATGGCCTCCTGCAGCTCATGATAGGGCGCGTCGCTGAGAAACAGCTTTTGGAGGTACGCCTCCACCGCCTCCCGGTACATCTGATAGGTCTCCTGATACATGGCTGCCGCCTCCTTTGTCCCCTATTGTTCCCGTTTTGTCTCCTGGGCAAGGTCTCTGAGGGCCTTGTCAAAATCCGGATACTCCTTGCCCATCCGGATGAACCGGCCGTCGTGGTGCTGCAGGCAGTGGCGGGACCGCCCCTCCAGCACCACCTTCCCATCCCCTACCCTCCGCATGGTGTATCCGATCACCAGTTGGACGTGGCGGTACTCCTCCACCCGGACCTGGATCTCCACCAGGTCCCCGAAGGTAGTGGGGGCCTTGTAGCTGCACTCCACGCCGGTCACCGGGGACTGAATCCCCAGCGCCTCCAGCTTGTCATAGCCCCAGCCGATCTCCTCCAAAAGCGCCACCCGGGCCTCCTCCATCCAGCGGATGTAGTTGGCGTGGTGGGTGATGCCCATCTTGTCCGTCTCATAGTACTGTACCTTGTGGATATACGGGGTCATGTGCCTCCTCCCTTCCGGCTCCCGCGCTCTTACATGCCGCCGGAGGGGCCCTCCGGCGGGGCGTCCAGGAAGTCCGTCTCCTCCGGCGCGCCGCCGCTGCCCTTGCGCAGCTTGACCACCTTCCCCTCCGCCTCCTCCAGCATGCCGCTGCAGAGGGCCACCAGCTTGGTCCCCTCCTCAAAGAGTTTTAGGGAGTCGGCCAGCTTGGCGTCCCCCTTCTCCAACAGCTGGACGATCTCCTCCAGCCGCGCCATATTCTCCTCAAAGCTTTTTTTCTGGGCCATGGATGCTCCCCTCCTCAATCTCTGTCACCGCGCAGCGCAGCTGCCCGTCCTCCAGCGTCACCGCCACCCGCTCCCCCGCTCGGGTCTCCCGGACGGAGCGCAGCGCCGCGCCGCTCTCCCCGGTCACAATGGCGTAGCCCCGCCCCAGCACCCTAAGGGGGCTGAGAGCGTCCAGCGACGCCGACAGGGCCCCCAGCCGCTGCCTGGGGGCGGCCAGGCGGGCCGCCGCGGCGTGGGCCAGGTTCCCCTGGGCGTAGTCCAGCAGCACCCGCTTGTCCTGCAAAAAGGCGGCCGGGTCTGTCAGCACCCGCTTTTGGGCCAGGGTCCTAAGGCGCTGGCTGAGGAGCTCCAGCCGTTTCCGCTCCCCCCGCTCCATGGCGGCGCGGAGGGACTGCAGCCGCTCCAGCTGCTCCAGCCGGTCCGGCACGGCGATCTCCCCGGCGTGGGAGGGCGTGGCCGCCCGCATGTCCGCCACAAAGTCGGCGATGGTCACGTCCGGCTCGTGGCCCACGGCGGAGATCACAGGGATCTCCGAGGCATAGATGGCCCGGGCCACCCGCTCGTCGTTGAAGGCCCACAGGTCCTCAATGGAGCCGCCGCCCCGGCCGGTGATGATGAGGTCCGCCACCTGCCAGCGGTTTGCGTAGCCGATGGCCCCCGCGATCTCCGCCGGCGCCTCCGCCCCCTGGACGCGCACCGGCAGCACCAGCAGCTTCACCAGCGGCCAGCGGCGGCGGATCACCCGGATCATGTCGTGGACCGCCGCGCCGGCGCCGGAGGTGATGAGGGCGATCCGCTCCGGATAGGGGGGCAGGGGCTTTTTGTGGGCGGGGTCGAAGAGCCCCTCCCGCCAGAGCTTGTCCTTCAGCTGTTCAAAGGCCACATGGAGATCCCCCACCCCGTCGGGACTGAGGGCCGTGCAGTAGAGCTGGTAGGCTCCGTCCCTCGGAAAGACGGAGACCCGTCCCTGGGCGATGACCTTCATGCCGTTGTCCGGGCGGAATCGAAGGGACGCCGCGTTCCCCCGGAAGAGCACGCACCGGATCGCCCCCTCCGCGTCCTTGAGGGTGAAGTAGTGGTGGCCGGAGGGGTACCGCTTATAGTTGGAGATCTCCCCCCGGACCAGAAGGCCCTGCAGGAGGGGCTCCCCGTCCAAGAGGGCCTTGATATACTGGTTAATCTCAGAAACGCCAAAAATCCTCCGCTCCGTCTCCACGCTCTCCCCTCCTTCTCCGCCTTGCCGGCGGGGCCGGCTCCCCAGCGGCGGTACAGATCCCCGCGCCGGGACGCCGGGGCCAATCGGCCCCGCCAGGCGCGCTGTAAAACAAGAAGGGAGCGCACACCGTTTCCCTTGTGCGCTCCCGTTTTCTCAGTGGACAGCCTCCTCGCGGACAAAGGTCCCCAGGATGCCGTTCATAAACCGGACCACCTCTTCGCTCTCGTACTTCTTCGCCAGCTCGATGGCCTCGTTGATGGCGACGCTGTTGGGGATATCGTCCATGTACAAAATCTCATACATAGCCACCCGCATGATCGCCGCCGCTACCATGGGAATCCGGGCAAATTTCCACCCCACGGCATATTTCTCAATATAGCCGTCCAGCTCCGAGCGGTGCTCTGCCACGCCGGAGACCAAGCGGCAGATATAGCGGTACTGCTTGTCGTTGGGCGTCTCCCGGTAGACGTCGTCCTCCGGGGCCAGGGAGGCAAACCGCTCCTCCGACAGGTGCTGCCGCAGTAGCTCCTCCACGGGCAGGTCCGTAAAATTCAGCTCATAGGAGAGGTGGATGGCAATTTCTCTCGCGGTGTTTCTGACCATAGCGCGCCTTCCTTCTGTCTCTTTTGAAATTTGCAGGAGAAACGGGCGGAGAACCCCTCCGCCCATTTCGGCCCCAGGCGATTATTGGAAACTGACGCCGCCCACATGGACGTTGACCGCCTTGACGCCGAAGCCGGCCATGGCCTCCACCGCGCCGGACACGGCGGCCTGTACCTTCTCCGCCACCTCCGGGATGGGCTGGCCGTATCGGACCATGAGGTAGACGTCCACCACGGCGCCCTCCTCCTCCAGCGAGATCTTGACGCCCCGGGGGCCGCCCCGCTTTCCGCCGGAGGCGCCCATAAGGCCGGCCACCCCCTCGATCTCCTGGGCGGCGGAGGCGGCGATGACGCCCAAAACATCCTCTGAAATCTGGATATTCCCCATCTCGTCGGGATGGGTGATATATTCTCTGTTTTCGTTCATATCAGCAGACACTCCTCTTTCGGTGTTTCTTTTGTAAGGGAAACGCTCCAAAATCCCGTCCCTCCCCGCGGCGGCCTGCGGCCTGCCGGCGGACGGCGCGCCCCGCCCAAGGCGGCGCGGTGCTGTATCAACGGTCATTGTACCACGGATCGGGGGAAAAGACAACCACTAATTTGCCTCCAAAACCTTGATCTGATCCGTGGTGTAATCCGTCTCCGCCAGGACGATTTCCGTGATTTTGGCCACATCCTCCGCCGCCAGGCCCTCCTCCGCGGAGACCTCGACGCTGATGCTGTCCTCCCCCATGAAGGCCACGCACTGGGCGTCGCCCTTGGCGGTGACCAGATTCTCGATCTGGGCCTCGGCGATGGCGTAGCCCGCCACGACCTGGATGGTCTCCGCCGCCTCGGTGGCGGCGGCGGCGTCCGCCGTCTCGCTCTCCGCCGCCTCCCGCAGGAGGGAGATGGCGTTATCCCGGGCCTGCTGCCGGGTGAGGCGGGCGCCGGCGAAGTAGTCCGCGCCCTCCCCGGCGCCGTCCGTCCCTTCCTCCCCTTCGCCGGCAGCGGCGCCCTCCGCCGCGGCGCTGTCCCCCTCGCCGCTGACCAGGGTGGACTCCCCCAGGATCTTCTGCCCGGTCTCCTCCGCCGCCCCCGGGTCGGCCACGTTGCTGGCGTACTTCCAGTTGAGGTACACCGCCGTGCACACAAACAGCAGCACCGTGGCCACCACAATATTTCGTTTCCAGATGGGTTTCATGTCCCTGCGTCCTCCTTTTATGCCTGCCATTTTACCACTGAAATTTTATCCGAGCCCAGGCCCGTCAGCGCCCCCACCGCCTGGACCACCGACAGCTGCACCGCGGGGTCCCCGCCCCCCTCGCAGACCACCAGCGCCCCCCGGTAGCGGGGCCAGACCTCCTGCGTCACCACTACGCCGCCGTCGCTGCCGGAGAGCACCACCGTCTCTGTGGAGCGGGTATAGTCGTCCGGCGCGGCGGTGGCGCCGCTGTAGGAGAGGGTGGTGTCCGACGCCAGGACGGTCTCCGTCCCTCGGTCCACCGTCAGCAGCACCTGCACCTGCCCGACCCCCTCCACCCTGCTCAAAATCTCCGCCAGCTCCTCCTCCAGCCCCTGCGCCGCCTCTGCCGCGGGCGCCGCCGTCTCCGCCTCCTCCCCGCCTTCCGCGGCCTTGGACGCGGTGGGCCACAGCAGCAGCACCAGGCCCGCCGCAATGACCAATAGCACATACCTGTACTTCCCCAGCACCGTCCGCCACGCCACTTGTTTCTCCTGCTGCCGCACACGTCACTCCTCCTGCCAAATCTGTTGCTCCGGGGCGAGGCCCAGCTCCTCCTGGAGCCACTGGCTCAGCGTCTCGTCATAGGCCCCCCCGATCCGCACCCGGTCGGGAATGGGGACGCCGCCGCTGCCCATCCGGGTGGCCACTGAGACCGTAACGTCCAGGCCCAGCTCCCGCGCCTTGTCCCATATATATTCACAGAGGTCCGTCTCTATGACAGCGGAAAGGGCCTCCTCCTGCTCCTCCCGCAGCTCCGCCTCCCGCCGGGCCACCGCGCCGCTGTAGTCCGCCAGCGCCCCGTCCAGGTCCAGGCTGCCCGCCTGCCCCAGGGGCCCCAGCAGCACCACGATCAAGAGGATCCCCCCGGCCAGGCGCAGCACCCGTTTCATGCCCCTCTGCCCCACCAGCGCGTCGGCAAGGCCCAGCAGCAGCGCGGCGTCGGCAAGGCTCAGCACCCAAAGTTTCAGCTGTTCGATCATATCCTTCCTCCTTTTATCCCTGCACCGCCAGCAGCGAGGACAGCACCGATACCGTCAGCAGCATGGCGCAGGCCCCCACCATCCCCAGCACCAGCCCAAAGGCGGAGCCGAGGCCGCCGATCAGCTTTCCCAACTCCGGCGGCGCCGCCGTCCCGGCGGCAAAGGCCACCGCCTTGTACAGGAGGTACTGGATCCCCAGGCGGACAAAGGGCAGGGCGCAGGTGGCCAGGATCGCCAGCACGCCGAAGACTCCGATGGTATTTTTCAAAAGGGCCGCCCCCGACAGCACCGTCTCCGCCGCCCCGGCCACCAGGGAGCCCACCACCGGCACGGCGGCGGCGATGGCCTTCTGGGCCAGCTTTACCGCCGCGGCGTCCGTGGAGGCGGAGATCGCCCCCGCCGCTGAGAGGTAGAGGGTAAAGATCGTCACAATCCCCCCCAGCGCCCAGGCAATGGCCCGCTTCAGCAGCGCCGCGATGGCCTCCAGCCGCCCGTCCCCCAGCATGGCCCCTGCCGCCAGGGCGCCGATATAGACGTAGAGAAAGGGCAAAAGCAGGCCGCGGATCACCGTAAGGAGCAGGTCGCAGAAGAGGACGGTGGCCATCTGCCGCACGGCGGCGGAGCCGGCCATGCCGGTGGCGGCGGTGGCGGTGGCCAGGGCCGGGAGCAGGGACTTGGAGAACTGCTCCAGCGCCCCGATGGTCTCCACCCCCAGGCCGATGAGGGTGTCCACCTCCCCGGCGGATACCGCCACCACGGCGGCCACCGCCGCCAGGGAGAGGTAGTTGACGCTGTGTTTGCCCGCCACGGTGACGAAGGCCGTCTCCCCGACGCCGCACAGCACCAGCACCAGCAAAAGCCGCACCGCCCCGGAGAGGCCCTGGCGCAGCAAGGACATGAAACCGCCCCGCACCTGGTCCCATATTTCCGCCAGCCCCCCGGCAAAATCCCCGCCGGAGAGGCCCCGGGCCGCCTCCGGCGCGGCGGCCTCCACCTCCCCGGCCAGGCCCTCGCTCCCCCGGGCGGGGAGGGCCAGCAGGCATGCCAGCGCCGCCGCCAGCAGCAAAACCAAAACACCGCGTCTCATGCGTATCCCCCCAGGTCCACCAGGATCTCCAGCGCCCGGTACAGCAGCGGCTGGGCCGCCAGCAGGGCGCAGACCGTCCCCGCCATGTCCACCAGGGAGGTCAGGGCGCTCTGCCCGCTGTCCTTGCACACATCGCCCCCCAGCCGGGAGATGAGGGAGATGGCGATGATCTTCAAAATCGGCAGGAAAAGCGTCCCGTCCAGCCCCGTCTCCGCCAGCAGCGTCAAGGCCATCTCCCTCAGGTCGTGGTAAAACCCCAGGGCGAAGGTCATCACCGCCGCAATGGCGGCAAGCACCAGGAGGAGGCTCATCTCCGGCGTGTCCCGCTGCAGCAGCACGGCGGTCAGCGCCACCACGACGCAGATCACCGCCGCCTTCACCACCAGCTCCATCAGAACTGGAAGAGGGTCTTGATGAGGTCGAAGAGATGGCTGATCTCCTGCACCAGAATCATCAAGACCACCACGAGGCCCGCCAGGGTCGTCATGAGGGCCTGCTCCTCCCGCCCGGACCGGACCAGCAGCTGGTTGAGCACCGCCACGATGATGCCGATGGCGGCAATCTTAAAAATGAGATCAATATCCATATCAGATCAGCACCACCGCCGCCAGCAGAGCGCCCGAGAGACACAGGGCCGTGATCAGCCGGCTCCGCTCCCCCAGAAGGCGCCGCTCCTCCTCCGCCGCGCGGTGGATTTCCTCCCTTGTCAAAATCATGAGATCCCGCCGCGTCCCGTCGGTGAGGCTGTCCCCCAGGGGCTCCAGGAAGGGGCGGTACCCCTCCGGCACATGGCGGCAGGCCCGCCGCCACAGCTTGGGAAACGGCTCCTCCGCCGAGAGGCCGTCCAGCACCTCCCCCAGGAACGCCTCCAGCAGCCCCTCCTCCTCCCGGCAGTCCGCCAGCAGCGCCGGCAGCGGGCGACGGAGGACCGCCACCCCCCGCTCCAGGCGGTCCATGAGGCGGCACAGCGCCTCCCCCCAGCGGATGATCTCCCGCCGGCGCTCCAGCAGGGTCTGGCGCGTCAGCACCCCGGCGGCCAGCAGCAGGGCCGTTCCCAGCGCCTTCACAGCTCGTCCACCTGGTAGCGCCGCCGCCCCTCCTCCCGCCGGATGGTCACCGCCCGGGTAAAGACGCCGGTGTCCAGCATCCCCTTAAAGAGGGGCTTTCGCGCAAGGTCCTCCAGGCTCTCCCCGTGGACCGTGGCCAGAAGGGCCGTCCCGGCGTTGGCCGCCCGGACCATGGCCGCCACGTCCTCCTCCAGGGCCACCTCGTCCACGGCGATGACCTGGGGGTTCATGGCCCGCAGCAGCGCCGGGACGGCCAGGGCCTTGGGGCAGGCGTCCATCACGTCCGTGTGCCGCCCCACGTCCATCTGGGGCCTTCCCCGGTACACCGCCGCGATCTCCCCCCGCTCGTCCACCAGCGCCACCCGGAGGCCCTCCTCGTCGGACAGGCCGCGCACCAGGTCCCTTAAAAGCGTGGTCTTGCCGCCCCCCGGCGGCGAGAGGATGAGGGCGGAGCAGGGGCCGGCCGGCGTCAAAAGCCGGGGCAGCAGCGGCCGGGCCAGGCCCGGCGCCTCCCTGGGGACGCGGATGGATACGGAGGACAGGTCCCGGATGGCCGTAACGCCCCCCCGCTCCACCACCGCCGTGCCGCACAGGCCGATGCGGTAGCCTCCGGCGGCGGTGAGATAGCCCTGGCGGACCGTCTCCGCCGCCGTGTAGCGGGAGTAGCCGGTGACGTTGTCCAAAAGCTGCTCCAGGTCCCCCGGCGACACTGCCGTCCGCCCCACCGGCCGCTCCCCCCAGGGCAGCACCACCGCCATCGGCTGCCCCGCGCGCAGGCGCAGCTCCTCCGCCGCGGCCAGCTCCTCCCCCGGCAGCAGGGACTCCGCCTCCCGCAGCGTCTGCGGCAGCAGCGCGAAGGCCCCCCGGCACCGCTCGATCCTCTTGTCGGCTTGCATGCCATCCCCTCCTTTGTGTGGATGCTCCACTGTATGAGGGGTTGTCCGGATATATGTCTCCTGTAGGCAAAAACGGCGCGATTCCATCCCGTAATCGCACCGTGCATATTTATGCGCATGTTCTGATGCATAATGGGTGCATAGGCGTGGATGCCCGCTTTTGCCCCTTAGGCGCGCAAAAGGCCCCCGGGCGCCCATGGGCGCCCGGGGGCCTCACCGAAACCCTTCCCGTCCCTCTATAGGATCAGCAGCTCCTTGGGGGCCAGGGTGATGTCCTCGCACCCCTCCCCTTTCAATACAATGACATCTTCGATCCGGACGCCGAACCGGCCCGGCAGGTAGATCCCCGGCTCCGCCGAGAGCACCGCGCCCTCCGGCAGGGGCTTGGTGTCGGAGGGGGCGGCATTGGGCGACTCGTGGACCTCCACACCCAGGCTGTGACCAAAGCCGTGGCCAAAATAGCCGCCGTATCCGGCCTCGGAGATCACCCGGTCCCCGGCGGCGTGGATAGAGGCGCCTGTGACGCCGGGGCGGGCCGCGGCGATCCCCGCCGCCTGGGCGGCCAGCACCGTGCGGTACACCCGCTCCATCTCCTCTGTCACATGGCCCACCGCCACCGTCCGGGTCATGTCGGAGCAGTAGCCGTTGTAGACGCAGCCAAAGTCCATGGTCACAAAGTCCCCCGCCGCCACCGGCTTGTCGGTGGGCACGCCGTGGGGCATGCTGCTGTTGGCACCGCTGACCACAATGGGCTCAAAGGACATCCGCTCCGCGCCGCCCAACAGCATGAGGTACTGCAGGCGGGCGGCGATCTCCCGCTCGGTGCGGCCGGGGCGGA
The DNA here is from genome assembly GCA_944385425.1 of uncultured Oscillospiraceae bacterium. GTDB lineage: Bacteria > Bacillota > Clostridia > Oscillospirales > Oscillospiraceae > CAJFPI01. The sequence goes on from CALWXD010000075.1 coordinate 13,547, forward strand.
TGTCGTTCAAGACCTCCGCAAGGGCCTTCTCCGCGATGCGCTGAGCCTTCACCATCTGCTCCAGCTCCCAGCTGTCCTTCACCGCCCGCATGCCCGCCAGCAGCGCCGCGGCCGGCGTCAAGGCGGCGGGCAGGCGCTTTTTCAGCCCCTCAAACTCCGACACCGTCAGGTACGTCTCCTCATAGCCGACCCGTTTCAGCCCCCGCCGCTCCAGAATCTCCCCGATCTGCTGCAGCGCCGGCCGCTCCCGGGTGCTCTCCTCCACCGCCGCGTCCGTGATGGCGCGGCGGGCCGCCTCGATATAGCGGCTGTCGGTGAAAAACCAGCTCCCCTCCCCCGTCACCAGGGCCGCCCCCGCGGTGGAGTGAAAGCCGGTGAGATAGAGCCGGTTCGGCTCGCTGAGCACCACCAGCGCGTCCAGATCCAGGCTCTTCAAGCCTTTGGCTGCCGCCTCAAATTTTCCCATGTGGTTTCTGCCTCCTTCTTGCCGCCGCCATCCATGGGCGGTGCAGTTGATACAAGATCCAGTGCCCGATGTCGGGGGCGCCCTCCACCGGCTCCACCGCCAGCACGGTGAGCCCCGCCAGGTTTGCCCCCAGAAAATCCGTGGTCCACAAATCGCCCAGCATGGCGGTGTGGTCCGGCGCCTCGCCGAAGAGGGCCATGGCCCGGCGGAACCCGGCGGGCTTCGGCTTCCCCGCGTGGCCGAAGTAGGGCACTCCCAGTTCCCGGCAGTAGGCCTCCACCCGGTCGCTGCTGCGGTTGTTGGAGACGATGGCAAAGCCGACGCCCGCCTCCCCCAGCGCGGCGATCCACTGCCGGACCTCCTCCGTGGGGTGGCGGGTCCTGGGCGGGGCCAGGGTGTTGTCCAGGTCGCACAGCAGCAGATGGATCCCCATCTCCCGCAGCAGCGTCGGCGTCACCTGGGTAAAGCGCCGGAAGACCCGGTGGGGTGAAATGGACAGTGGCATAGCTCCCTCCCGTCTGACATAGTTTTCCATTAGTATACACCTGTCCCGCCCGGGACACAAGAGGAGGAAAAAAAGATGCAGCTCTATCTCTCCGTTACCCCCAGGGACTACCAGGACGCCCGCCGCTGTCCCGTCCAGTTTGCCCATGTGGCCTACCGCGTGGGCCGGGACGGCCAGCTCCTGCGGCAAAACCTTTTGATGCAGACCCAGGGCGGCCTCATGTCCCTCAGCGACTACGACTGCCCCACGCCCCTGCCCGTCCCGCCGCTGGTGCGCCAGATCTGCCGGGAGTGCGCCCAGCGGGGCTACCAGGGGGTGCTGGCGGATTTTGAGGAGGACGTCCGGCCGGGGCTGTCCGCCCTGCTCCAGTCCCTCTCCGCCGCCCTCCGGACCGCCCGCCGCCGGCTGTATGTGCCGGAGGGGTACGCCCCCCAGGTCCCCGGCGCCTGCGCCGTGGTCTGCACCGCCCTCTCCGGCGGCAGCTTCCAGCAGCGGCTGGAGGAGGCGGCGCAGCGCTTTGGCCGGGAGGGGCTGGCCCTGGATCTCCAGCGCCTGCGGATGGACTTCCCCCTCCCCTCCCCCACCGGCGAGGGCCGCCCCCTTACCCAGGAGGCGCTGGACGCCCTTATGGAGGAGCTGCGCCCCTCCGTCTTCTACTCCCGGGAGCTGTGCGCCCGCTACTTCACCTACAACCGGGACGGGGACTACCATTTCGTCCTCTTCGACGACGGCGGCACCCTGCGGCAAAAGCTCCGTTTCGGGCGCAGCCTGGGGGTTTCCGCCGCGTTCCTCATGTATCCGGAGGTCAAGGATATCCTGGGCGAGCTCCTGTCCTAGCCCCTCTCCGGCGGCGGGAACAGCTCCTCCAGCACGACGGCCACCCCGTCGGCGTCATTGTCCGGGGCCACCCGGTCCGCCGCGGCCTTCAAAGCCGGGTCGCCGTTGGCCATGGCCACGCCCAGGCCGGCGGCCCGGAGCATCTCCCCGTCGTTGCTGCTGTCGCCAAAGGCGACGGCGTCCCCCGGCCGGATCCCCAGATGGCCGCACAGCCACCGGAGGGCCTCGCCCTTTGTGGCGTCCTTGGCGTTGATCTCCACGTTGTTCTCCATAGAGGTGGTGACGTGGAGGCCGGGGAACCGCCCGGGCAGCGCCTCCAGCGCCAGGAGGCGCTCAGCCGGGTCGGCAAAAAACATCTGGATAAACTGCAGCCCCTTCCCCTCCCGGCGGAGGAACGCCCGCAGATCCTCCACCGGCCGGCGCAGCCTGCGGAGCATCTCCAGGGACAGCGGGTTAAAGACATATTGGTCCAGGCGCTGGTAGTGATCCCGGGAGATATAGGCGCCGCCGCCCATAAAACAGTCATACACCACCGGCAGGCCGTCCAGCGCGTCAAAGACCTCCTCCGCCTGGCTTAAGGGGATTTCCAGGCGGCGCAGCGTCTCCCCCTTCTCCCTGTCGTAGATCTCCGCGCCGTTGCTGGCCACAAAGTAGCGCACAAAGGGGAGGTCCCGCACCACCTCCGGCAGGCCGCCCAAAAACCGCCCAGTGGCGGGGACAATATAGGCGCCGCTCGCATGGGCCCGGCGCAGAGCCTCGTAATTCCTGGGGGAGAGCTCCTTGGCGCTTGTCAAAAGCGTCCCGTCCAGATCCAGAAAAACCGCTGAAACCATGTCGTCCCTCTCTCTTTCGCCCCGCACAGGGGGGCATATTCCCGCCCGCCCCTCTCGCCGGGCGGGCGCCGTCAAGCTTCATCATACCGTAACGCCCCCTATTTTGCAAGGGGCGGATTGGCGCCGCGGCCCAAAAACCGCCCGCCGCGGTCCGGATGCGGCGGGCGGTTTTTGGGCCGGCCAAAGGGAACAGGCCCGCAGATGCTCCGCGGGCCGTTCCTCCTCTTATGTCTTATGGGTCAGTCCACCTTGGGGAGCTCGGCAAGGCTCTTGGCGATGTCCTCGTCGGTGGGGACATAGTCGCTCATCTTTCCGTCGTGGAAGGCCTCGTAGGCGTACATGTCGAAGTACCCCGTGCCGGTGAGGCCGAAGAGGATGGTCTTCTCCTCGCCGGTCTCCTTGCATTTGAGGGCCTCGTCGATGGCCACCTTGATGGCGTGGCTGCTCTCCGGGGCTGGGAGGATCCCCTCCACCCGGGCAAATCGCTCGGCGGCCTCAAAGACCTCGGTCTGCTTGACGGAGGTGGCCTCCATATACCCGTCGTGGTAGAGCTGGGAGAGGGTGGTGCTCATGCCGTGGTACCGAAGGCCCCCGGCGTGGTTGGGCGCGGGCATAAAGCCGCTGCCCAGGGTGTACATCTTGGCCAGGGGGCAGACCATGCCGGTGTCGCAGAAGTCGTAGGCAAAGGCGCCCCGGGTGAAGGAGGGGCAGCTGGCCGGCTCCACGGCGATAAAGCGGTAATCCGCCTCCCCCCGGAGCTTCTCCCCCATGAAGGGGGCGATGAGGCCGCCCAGGTTGCTGCCGCCGCCGGCGCAGCCGATGATGATGTCGGGCTTGACGCCGTATTTATCCAGGGCGATCTTGCTCTCCAGGCCGATGATGGACTGGTGCAGCAGCACCTGGTTGAGGACGCTGCCCAGCACATAGCGGTAGCCGGGGGTGGAGGTGGCCGCCTCCACCGCCTCGCTGATGGCGCAGCCCAGGGAGCCGGTGGAGCCGGGGTTCTTTTCCAGGATCCGCCGCCCCACGGCGGTGGTCTCGGAGGGGGAGGGGGTTACGCTGGCGCCGTAGACCCGCATGACCTCCCGGCGGAAGGGTTTCTGCTCGTAGGAGCACTTGACCATGTAGACCCTGCAGTCCAGCCCCAGGTAGCCGCAGGCCATGGAGAGGGCCGTGCCCCACTGGCCGGCGCCGGTCTCGGTGGTGACGCCCTTGAGACCCTGGTTCTTGGCGTAGTAGGCCTGGGCGATGGCGCTGTTGAGCTTGTGGGAGCCGGAGGTGTTGTTGCCCTCAAACTTGTAGTAGATCCTGGCCGGGGTGCCCAGGGCCTCCTCCAGGCAGTAGGCCCGGACCAGGGGGGAGGGGCGGTACATCTTGTAGAAGTCCCGGATCTCCCGAGGGATCTCGAAATAGGCCGTGGTGTCGTCCAGCTCCTGCTTGACCAGCTCGTCGCAGAACACGCC
>CALWXD010000076.1 GCA_944385425.1 uncultured Oscillospiraceae bacterium
CCGCTGCTGGCCCAGGATCTTGTTGGTGAGGGAGGACTTGCCCACGTTGGGCTTGCCGATGATGGCCACCTGGATGGCGTCGTCCTCCTCTTCCTCCTCCCCCTCCGGGGGGAAGTACTTGACGCACTCGTCCAAGAGGTCCCCGGTGCCGTGGCCGTGGACGGCGGAGACGGCGATGGGATCCCCCAGCCCCAGGTTGTAGAACTCGTAGATGTCCGGGCTCATGCCCTGGTCCACCTTGTTCACCGCCAGGACGATGGGCTTCCCGGACCGGAGGAGCATGCCGGCCACCTCCTGGTCCGAGGCGGTAACGCCGGTCTTCACGTCGGTGAGGAACACAATGACGTCGGCGGTGTCGATGGCGATCTCCGCCTGCTCCCGCATGAAAGACAAGATCTGGTTGTCGGTCCGGGGCTCGATGCCGCCGGTGTCGATGAGGGTGAACCGCCGGCCGTTCCAGTCGCTCTCCCCGTAGATCCGGTCCCGGGTGACGCCGGGGGTGTCCTCCACGATGGACAGGCGCTGGCCGATGAGCTTGTTGAAGAGCATGGACTTGCCCACATTGGGCCGGCCTACGATAGCAATCACAGGTTTTGGCATATATCTTATACCTCCTTTGAGGGTTGGTGCGCGATGATGGTCTCCCCGGGCCGGCCCATCGGCGCTTTCGCGCCGTGAATGCGACAGCCCTGCCGGAGCATTCGGGCGGGGGAATTCATTTTCCCCGCCCTTAAATCAAAGCTTTGGCCGCCAGGGGCTTACATGCCGCCGCTCCCTGCCGCGTTCAGCGGCGGCCCCCCGGCGGGTTGTAGCGGTAGTATTCCCCGTCCTCCGGCATGGATGCCGCCGGGGACGGGGAGAGCTCACGGCCCAGCATGGCGTCCACCAGGGCAAAGCCGTCCTCTCCGTCCACGACAGTAACCGGGACGCCAAGGGCGCGCTCCACCTCCTCCACCGACACGTCGTCCAAAAAGACACGCTCGCCGCTGCGGAGCATGACGGATGGGATCAGCAGCCGCTGTCCCAGGTTCCTGCCCCGCAGCTGCTCCATGAGATCCCCTCCGGTGACAAGGCCGGCCACAGTGATGGTCTCGCCAAAAAAGCGGTTCTCGATCGCGTACACCGCCCCGGTGAGGGCCGGGCAGCGCCCCTTCACCTGCTCCAGGAGCGCCCGGAGGAAGGGGGCCGCCGCCGCGCCGGTGGCGACGGCGAAGGGGGACGGCGCCAGAGCGGACAGGTCCTCGTCCATGGCCAGGGCCGCCTGGCTCTGGAGGAGCCGCAGCATCCCCACGCCGTTTTCCAGCTGGTTCATTTCCTCATAATACCCCTTCTCCGGCAGGGGGCGGTCCGCCAGCAGATAGAACTCATCCGAGCACCAGGCGAGGCTGGTGCCGTGTTTCCTAAAAAAGTCCGCGGCAAAGCCCTCCACCAGGTCCAGGACGCCGGCGGCCTCCCCGGGGGTATAGGTCCGCAGGGGATACAGCCCCTCCCGGTAGCGGGTCAGCCCCACCGGCACCACCGCGATGCTCTCCACCGCCGGATACAGCTCCCCCAGCTCCCGGAGGGTCCGCGCCAGGGCGGGCCCGTCGTTGATCTCCGGGCAGGCGACGATCTGGCAGTTCATCTTGATGTGGCCCGCGGCCAGGCGGCGCATCACCTGGATGCTCTCCCCCGCCCGGCGGTTTCGCAGCATCTCGCGGCGCAGCTCAGGGTCCGTGGTGTGGACGGAGACGTTGATGGGGCTGATCCGCAGGTCCAGGATCCGCTGGATCTCCCGGCCGCTCAAGTTGGTGAGGGTGATATAGTTGCCCATCAAAAAGCTCAGCCGGGCGTCGTCATCCTTGAAGTACAGCGTCTCCCGCATGCCGGGGGGCATCTGGTCCACAAAGCAGAAGATGCACCGGTTGGCGCAGGAGCGGGCCTTGTCCATCAGGTAGGTGGCAAAGCTGAGCCCCAGCTCCTCCCCCTCCCCCTTCCGCACGGTGAGCCGGCGGCGCTGTCCGCCCGCCCCCTCCAGCTCCAGGCGCAGCACAGGGTCATAGCAGTAAAAGCGGTAGTCCAGCACATCCTCCACAGCATGTCCATTGACGCTGCACAGCCGCTCCCCCGCCTGCACCCCCGCCCGCTCCGCCGGGGACCGGCGGTCGACGGACACAATCACATTTTTCATCCTATCCCCATCCCAGGTAAAATTTCACAGCTACAGTATACTGAATCTTCTCCCGCTTGGCAAGGGGAAATCCTGGTCTGCTCCCGAAAGCCCTCCGCCATTTTTCGATATTATCGAACAATATTTTATGATTGCCGAATGTCTGCCCTTGCGCCTGGCAGCGGTTTCCTGCTATAATCATTCGCAGACGAGAATAACGGGCAGCCGGGGCTCTCCCCGACTGTCCGTCCAAAAGAGGAGATGGATCTATTGAAACAAATTCCCACTGTGGAGGCCGTGGGCCATGTGCTCTGCCACGATCTGACCCAGATCATCAAGGGGCAGTATAAGGACGCCCGGTTCCGCAAGGGCCATGTGGTGACGGAGGAGGACATCCCCGTGCTCCTCAGCATGGGCAAGGAGAACCTCTACGTCTGGGAGATGGTCCCCGGCATGGTCCACGAGAACGACGCGGCGGAGCGGCTGTACCGGATCTGCGCCAACGACCACATGGACCGCAGCCAGGTGAAGGAGGGCAAGATCGAGCTCACCGCCGCCTGCGACGGGCTCTTTCGTGTCGATGTGGAGCGGCTGGACGCCATCAACGCCCTGGACGACATCATGATCGCCACCCGCCACTCCAATTCCCCTGTAAAAGCTGGGGACAAGCTCTGCGGCACCCGGGTGATCCCCCTGGTGATCGAGGAGGAAAAGCTCCGGGCCGCCGAGGAGATCGCCGGCGGCACGCCCCTTCTGGAGTTGCTCCCCTACCGCCTCAAGACCGCCGGGGTCATCACCACCGGCAGTGAGGTCTACAAGGGCCGGATCCAGGACACCTTCACCCCGGTGATCGTGGAAAAGCTGAAGACCTACGGCATCGAGATGACGGAGCACACCGTGGTCAGCGATGAAATTGAGATGACGGTCTCCGCCATCGGCGAGATGCGGCAGAAGGGCGTGGACTTGATCCTCTGCACCGGCGGCATGAGCGTGGACCCCGACGACAACACCCCCGGCGCCATCAAAAGGAGCGGCGCCCGGATCGTCACCTACGGCGCGCCGGTGCTCCCCGGGGCCATGTTCCTCCTGGGCTACTTTGACGACGGCACCCCCGTCATGGGCCTCCCCGGCTGCGTGATGTACGCCGGGGCCACGGTCTTCGATTTGGTGCTGCCCCGGGTGGCCGCCGGCGTGGCGGTCACCAAGGCGGACATTGCCCGCATGGGCAACGGCGGGCTCTGCCTGGGGTGCAAACCCTGCCACTACCCCGCTTGCCCCTTCGGCAAGTGATTCTTCTCTCCAGCCGCCCCGCCAACTTCCCCTGGCGGGGCGGCCCCCAAGGGGGGGAACGCCCCGCAGCCTTTGTCCGGCAAACGCGCCTGGAACCCGGACGCCTGCCCGGCGGCAGGGCGCCCGCATCTGAGAAACCCATGCGCCGCCGGCTTTCCGGCTGTCCCGGCGGGCCGGAGGCGCGTGTGTTTTGCTGCCTATCATTATTCTGAAAGGAGTACCACGAAAATGAAGAAGTTTTTGTCTGTCCTGCTCTCCGCCCTGCTGTGCGTCAGCCTGGCGGCCTGCGCCTCCGACACCAACAACGCCGGCAACGGAGGCTCCAGCGCCGGAGGCGCCAACAACACCGGCGATGGGGGGAATGCAGGGGAGGCCGGCGAGGCGGTAGAGCTCATCGTCTTTGCCGCGGCCTCCATGCAGGAGACCATGGAGGAGATCGCGGAGCTGTACAAGGAGGCGGCCCCCAACGTGACCATCACCTACAACTTTGACTCCTCCGGCACCCTCAAGACCCAGATCCAGGAGGGGGCCGACTGCGACATCTTCATCTCCGCCGCCCCCAAGCAGATGAACCAGCTGGATGCCAACGGCGGCGAGGAGAACACGGAGGGGCTGGACTTTGTCCTCTCCGACACCCGCCTGGACCTGCTGGAGAACAAGGTGACCCTGGCCGTCCCCGAGGGGAACCCGGCGGGGATCGAGTCCTTTGACCAGCTGGCGGAGCTGCTGGAGAGCGGCGAGGTGCTGCTGGCCATGGGCAACGAGGATGTGCCGGTGGGCCAGTACACCCAGAAGATCTTCGCCTACTACGGGCTGGAGGAGGCCGCGCTGGCCAGCGCCGGCAAGCTGACCTACGGCTCCAACGTCAAGGAGGTCACCACCCAGGTCTCCGAGGCCGCCGTGGACTGCGGCATCATCTACGCCACGGACGCCTTCTCCGCCGGCCTCACCGTGGTGGATGAGGCTACCGCCGAGATGTGCGGCCAGGTGATCTACCCCGCCGCCGTGCTGAACATCACCCAGCACCAGGCCGAGGCCCAGGCCTTCCTGGACTACCTCTCCACCGACGACGCTGCCGCCGTGTTTGAGAGCGTAGGCTTTACGCCCCTCACCTAAGCGGTCCGACCACAGCAAAGCGCTGCCCTGCCGACGATCGGCAGGGCAGCGCTGAGACGTTCCCCCGCTGATTTTACCTGCTCGGGCGGAGTGAATCCGCCCTGCGCCAAGCTTTTGCTCCGCAAAAGGCTTGTACGCCGCTGCCGCGGCGGGCGTGGAGATCTCTCACGCCCCATCTCTCCCCCCGGAGGTTTCCTATGGACTGGTTCCCCCTCTTGAATTCCCTTCGCATCGCCGCGATCTCCACGGTGGTGATCTTCTTTGCCGGGATCCTCGCGGCCTACTACATCGCAAAGCTCCCCCCTCTTCTCAAGGGCGTCCTGGACGTGGTGATGACCCTGCCCCTGGTGCTGCCCCCCACGGTGGTGGGCTACCTGCTGCTGCGCCTTCTGGGCCCCACCCGCCCCATCGGCGCCTTTATCCTGGAGCACTTCGGCACCAAAATGGTGATGACCTGGTGGTCCGCCATCTTCGCCACCGTTGTGGTGGCCTTCCCCTTGATGTACCGCACCGCCCGGGGGGCCTTCGAGTCCTTTGACCGGGACCTGGCCTACGCCGGGCAGACCCTGGGCCGCAGCAACACCTGGGTGTTCTGGCGGGTGCGGATGCCCTGCTGCCGGCAGGGGATCCTGGCGGGGACGGTGCTGGCCTTCGCCCGGGCCCTGGGGGAGTACGGCGCCACCTCCATGATCGCCGGCTACACCCCCGGCCGCACCGCCACCATCTCCACCACCGTCTACCAGCTCTGGCGCACGGACAACGACGCCCTGGCCCTGCGGTGGGTGCTGGTGAACATCGCCATCTCCGCCGTGGTGCTGCTGGCGGTAAACCTGCTGGAGCGGCGGAGCAAAGCGCCCCGGAGAAAGGAGGCGGTCTGATGGCGCTCACTGTGGAGATCGAAAAAAATTACGGCAGCTTTCATCTGAACGTCTTCTTTGAAACCGGTTGGGAGGTGCTGGCCCTGCTGGGGGCCTCCGGCTGTGGGAAAAGCCTCACCCTCAAGTGCATCGCCGGCATCGAAAAGCCGGACCGGGGAAGGATCGTGCTGGACGGGCGGGTGCTCTATGACAGCGAGAAGAGGATCTGCCTCCCGCCCCAGCGGCGGCGGGTGGGCTACCTCTTCCAGCAGTACGCCCTCTTCCCCAACATGACGGTGGAGCAGAACATCGCCGCCGGGATCCGGCTCCGCCGCGGGCCGGCGCGGAAACGCCGCGTCCAGGAGCTGGTGGAGCGGTTCCATCTGGAGGATACCCTGGGAAAGCTGCCCCGGCAGCTGTCCGGCGGCCAGCAGCAGCGGGTGGCGCTGGGACGGATCCTGGCCTCGGAGCCGGAGGTGATTTTGCTGGACGAGCCCTTCTCCGCCCTGGACAGCTATCTCAAGTGGCAGCTGGAGATGGAGCTCAAGGAACTGCTCTCCCTCTTCCACGGGACTGTCCTCTGGGTCTCCCACGACCGGGGGGAGGCCTACCGCAACTGCGGCCGCGTCTGCGTGCTGGAGGAGGGGCGCTCCCTCCCGGTGACGGATATGGAGACGCTGATGGCCGCCCCCGCCACCTGCAGCGCCGCCCGGCTGGCGGGGTATCAGAACCTAACGCCTGTGCGCCCCGGCGGCGCGCCGGGCCTCCTCTCCCTGCCGGAGTGGGGCTGTGCGCTGCGCTGCGCCCAGCCCTGGCGGGAGGGCGTCACCCACATCGGCCTTAGGGCGGAGGCCATCCGCCCGGCGAGGGAGGGGGAGAGGGAGAACTGCCTTGCCTGCGATGTGGTCAGCGTCACGGAGGATGTGGCCGCCCGCGTCCTCGTGCTCCGCCCGGTGGACGCCCCGCCGGGGGCGACGCCGCTGTGGATGGAGCGGCCCAAGGGGGAACCGCTCCCCGCCGGAGGACTCCCTGTCCACATCCCGCCGGAGTCCATCGCCCTGCTGGAGGGCTGATCGCCGGCCCGGCGCCATAAAAATGTCACAGCGGCAGATGCCAGAAGGCATCTGCCGCTGCTGCTTGTCCCAGTATAGCCGGTCCCGGGCGGAGCTACCCCTCGTCCCAGGGGAGATCCTCCGGGGCGCTCTCCGCCGCCTCGACGGCGGCGCCGCTGTTTTTCATCTGCAGCTCCTGCCACTGGGCCTTGGTAATCAGCAGCTGCCGGGGCTTGCTGCCCTCAAAGGGCCCCACGATCCCCCGCTCCTCCATCTGATCCACCAGGCGGGCGGCCCGGGAGTAGCCCAGCTTCAGCCGCCGCTGGAGCATGGAGACCGAGGCCTGTCCCGTCTCCAGCACCACCTCCACCGCCGCGGGGAACAGCTCGTCCCCCTCCAGTGCCTCCACCTCGGCGGTGGTGCTGCCGTCGTAGCGGTCCTTCTTGGATCCCTTCTCCTTCTCGGCCATGGCCTCCTCGATCTTCTGCATGACCTCGTCGGAGTACTCCGCCTCGCCGGACTGCTTGACAAAGCGCACCACCCGCTCGATCTCCTCCCCGGAGATGAGGCAGCCCTGGACCCGCTGGGGCTTTCCGCTGCCCAGGGGGGCGTAGAGCATGTCCCCCCGGCCCACCAGCTTTTCCGCGCCGGGGGTGTCCAGGATGATCCGGGACTCCAGGCTGGAGGCCACGGCGAAGGCGATGCGGCTGGGGATGTTGGCCTTCATGAGGCCGGTAATCACGTCGGCGGAGGGCCGCTGGGTGGCGATGATGAGGTGGATGCCGGCGGCGCGGCCCATCTGGGCCACCCGGCAGATGGACTCCTCCACCTCCTTGGCGGCCACCAACATCAGATCCGCCAGCTCGTCGATGACCACCACCACCGAGGCCATCTTCTGCATCCCCTCGGTGCGCCGGGCCAGGGCGTTGTACTCCTCCAGCTTTTTGACCCCCAGCTCGGAGAAGGTCTTGTACCGTTTCATCATCTCAAACACCGCCCACTGCAGCGCCCCGGCGGCCTTCTTGGGGTCGGTGACCACGGGGATCAGCAGGTGGGGGATGCCGTTGTAGATCCCCAGCTCCACCATCTTGGGGTCCACCATGATAAAGCGGACCTCCTCCGGGGTGGACTTGTAGAGGAGGCTCACGATCAGCGCGTTGGTACACACGGACTTGCCGGAGCCGGTGGTGCCGGCGATGAGCATGTGGGGCAGCTTCGCGATGTCGCCCACGATATCGTTATTGCCGATGTCCCGGCCAACGGCAAAGGCCACCGGGGACTTGTGCTGCAAAAAGGCCCGGGACTCCAGCACATCCCGGATCAGCACCGGCGTCACCCTTTTGTTGGGCACCTCGATGCCCACCACGGAGATCTTGTCCGGCACCGGCGCGATGCGCACGCCGCTGGCCCCCAGGGCCAGGGCGATGTCGTCGGAGAGGTTGGTGAGCTTGGAGAGCTTGACCCCCTGCTCCAGCACGAATTCATACCGGGTGACAGAGGGGCCCCGGACCACGTCGCCGGGGGTGGCGTCCACGCCAAAGCTGTCCAGGGTCTCCGTCAGGCGCTGGGCGTTGGAGCGCAGCTCCGCCCCGGCCTCTATATGGTCCCCGCCGTCCCCCTGGTCCAGCAGGGTAATGGGCGGATATTGATAGGCCTCCCCGTCCTGGACGGGCCGGCTGGCGATCTCCGCGGAGACCTCCGCGGCGGCGGTAGCCACCTCCTCCCGGGCATCCGCGGCGCGCCGGCGGGCCGGCGGCTCCTCCAGCGGGGCGGCCTCCCTCCCCCCGTCCTCCCTGGGCAGCGGCATCGGCGCGGCGGCCTCCGCCTGGGGCACATCCGCCCGCTGGGCCTCCGGCGCGGCAGAGGGGGGGCCCTCCGCCGCTTCCTCCCGGCGCTGCGCCGCTTTTTCCTGCCGCGGCGGCTCCTCGCCCCCCGTCCCTGTCAGCACCTCGTCGGGAGTCCGCTGGTCCCTGGACTTCTGCCGGAAAAAGCCGCGGAGCACGCCGGGCCGTTTCTCCCTGGGCGCATCGTCCAGGGGGATATCAATGCTGGGGCGGCGCTCCCGCTCCGCCGCGGCCCTTGCCGGCGCCTTGGCGGGGCGGTCCTCCTCTTCTTCCTCCTCCGCCTCATAGGGGATGCGCTCCCGTTTCTGCCAGCGCTCCCACAGGGCCCCCAGGGCCCGGTGGAACACCGCCAGCGCCAGCCCCAGCAGGGCCGCGGTGAAGATGACGATGGTGGCCACCTGGCCGAACACCGCCCGCAGCCCGTGGGCCAGAAGGCCGGACACCGCCCCGCCGGAATCCAGCGTAACGCCGCTTTTCCACAGGGCGGGAAGGATCCCCACAGAGGGGGTAAAGGCCATCTCACAGACGGCCAGATGCCCCAGGGCCCCCGCCGTCACCGGCAGCAGCAGCGTGCAGACCGTCCGCAGCAGCACCGGGCGGCCCCGGTGGCGCAGCAGGATATAGGCCGCCACGCACAGGGAGAAGGCCCACAGGTAGTAGCCGTAGCCGGTGAGCCCCTTCAAAAGCGTTGGCAGCAGGGCGATGAGCCACCCCTCCGAGCCAAAGTAGCTTACCACGGTACACAGCGCCAGCAGCAGGCAGACGGCCCCCGCCACCTCCCGGCGGATGGGGCGCTTTTTTGCCTTTTTGCCGGAGGAGGAGGCGCTCCGCTTGGCGGCGGTCCCCCTCTTCCCCCCGGCAGTCGTCTTCTTTTGTGTCGTATTGGCCATAGTCAGATCCTTTCCGCAAGGGGCGGCTGCCTGGGTCACTGCAGCGCCGTCAGCGCCAGCGTCACCAAGCCGGCTGCCCAGCAGTAGTACGCGAAGGCGCCGAATCTGCCCCGTCGGGCCTCCGCCCCGACGGGGACCCCCTCCCCTTTCACTTCCTCGGGGCGAGCCCATCGCCCCTGCGGCAAGGTTCCGCTGCCGCGAAACCCTTGGCCGCCGCTGCCGCGGCGATGGGCAAATTCGCCCCCACCTACTGCAGCGCCGTCAGCGCCAGCGTCACCAAGCCGGCCGCCCAGCAGTAGTACGCGAAGGCGCCGAATCTGCCCTTGTTGGCCACCAGGCGCACCAGGGCAATGGAGAGGTAGCCGGACACCGCCGCCGTCACCACGCCTACGGCGTACACCGGCAGCAGGGCGGTATCGACGCCGCCGGCAGCCACCACGTCGCTGATCTCCAGGATATTGGCCCCCAGCACAGCGGGGATGGACAGCAGGAAGGCGAAACGCACGGCAAACCTCCGCTCAAAGCCGAGGAAACAGCCGGTGCAGATGGTCATGCCGGAGCGGGAGATCCCCGGCACCGTGGCGATGGCCTGGCCGATGCCCACCACCAGCGCGTCCAGCATGGAGGCGGATTTTGCCGTCTTCCTCCCCTTCCGGATCCGGTCGGCGGTGAAGAGCAGCACGCCGGTACAAAGCAGCGCCACGCCGATAAAGTAGGTATTGCTGTTGAGGCTCTCCACAAAGCCCTGGATGGGCAGCACCGCGAACAGCGGCAGCGTCCCCACCACGATCATCAAGATGAGGCGCCGGGCCGGCGGCACGGGCATTGGCGTCTCACGGCGGGCAATGTCCCGGATCCCCAGGAAAAACTCCACCACCATCTCCTTGATATCGCCCCAGTAGGCGGCAAAGACCGCCACCAGCGTCCCCAGGTGCAGCAGCACGCTGAAAAACAGGTCGTCCACCCCTTCAATGCTCAGATGGAACAGGTTCTGGGCGATGGCCAGATGGCCGGAGCTGGAGATGGGCAGAAACTCCGCGACCCCCTGGATGAGGCCGAGGATAAAAGCCGAAAGCAGTGACACGGCAACGCCTCCTCTTAAAATTCCATGTTCCCAGTATAGCATATTTACCGCCGCCTTACCACCTTTTTTTCTGGTTTCCTGGCGGGCAGGGAAAACGGCGGCCCTCCCCCGGGAGAGCCGCCGTCGCGCCTCTTGTGCGCTTTCACGGGCGCTGCAGCCGCTGCAGCGCGTCCCGCGCCGCGGCCTGCTCCGCCTCCTTTTTGCTGTGCCCCTCCCCCCGGCCGGTGACCGCGTCGTCCACCAGCACCTCGAAGAGGAAGGTCTTGTTGTGGTCCGGCCCGCTCTCGCCGGCCAGGCGGTAGCTGAGGGTGTGCCCCTCCTCCCGCTGGATCAGCTCCTGCAGGGCCGTCTTATAGTCCTTCCGCTCCTCCACCACATGGGCGTCGGACCGGTCCAGCAAGATCCGGTGGATGATGGAGGAGATGGAGGCGATGTCGCTGTCCAGGTAGATGGCGGCAAAGATGGCCTCCACCGCGTCGGCCAGGATGGACTGCCGCTCCCGGCCGCCGCCGGCCTCCTCCCCCTTGCCCAGCTTGAGGTACTGCCCCAGGTCCAGCCGGCGGGCTACCTCGTAGAGGCTCTGCTCGCACACCAGCGCCGCCCGGATCCGGGTGAGATCCCCCTCCGGCAGGTCGCCGTAGGTCTTGAACAGGTGCTCTGCCGTGACAAAGCCCAGGATGGCGTCCCCCAGGAATTCCAGGCGCTCGTTGCTGGAGATGCCGTCCCCCCGGTGCTCGTTGGCGTAGGAGCTGTGGTGCAGCGCCTCGTGCAAGAGCTCCCGGTTGTGAAAGCGGTATCCCAGTTTCTCCTCCAGCTGTTTCATGGTATCCTCGTCTCCTTACAAGAAAACTCCGCATAAAGCGGAGCTTTCCCGGCTTTCTGGTTCTTATTTCAGCTTCCCGGCCAGGTAGTTCACGCAGTCGCCCACCGTCTTCAGACCGGCCAGCTCCTCCTCGCCTACCTCGCCCACGTCAAACTCCTCTTCCATAGCCATAATCAGCTCCACCAGGTCCACAGAGTCCGCCCCCAGATCGTCCTCAAAGGAGGTCTCCATGGTGATCTCATCCGCATCAACGGCAAACTGCTCGGAAATCAGCTCCTGCATTTTGGCGAGTATCTCCTGTGTGCTCATGTCTACTGCTCCTCCTGGATGTAATAATTTACCTGCTGAGAATGATATGCTAAAAGCCGCCTGCTGTCAATAGGCTTTTTCGGTTTTTTCCGATTCCCCGCCGGGAACCCCGGTCTTCATATCCTCGATATGGGCCTCGATCTCCCGGATGATCCCGCTGTCCGCCACAGACGCCGCCTGCCCGATGGCGCTGGCGATGGCCGCCGCGCCGGAGGAGCCGTGGGCCTTGATCACCGGGCGGCTGATGCCGAGGAAGGCGGTGCCGCCCACCCGGTCCGGGTCCAGCTTGCCCTTGAATTCCTTTAGGCTGTCCTTCATCAAGAGGGCCGCCGCCTTGGTCTTGAGGCTCTTGAGGAACATCCCCTTCACTTCCCGGCCCAGGTAGGAGCCGACGCCCTCGATGGTTTTGAGCATCACGTTGCCGGAAAAGCCGTCGGCCACAATCACGTCGCAGCCGCCCTTAATTGCCTCCTTGGCCTCGATATTCCCCACAAAGTTCAGCCGCCCCGCGTCGTGGGCCTGCTGCAGAAGGCCGTAGGTCTCCCGGCGCAGGCTGTCCCCCTTGGAGGGCTCGGCGCCGATGTTGAGAAGGCCCACCCGGGGATTGGGGATGCCCAGCAGCTGCTTGACGTAGAAACTCCCCAGGTAGGCAAACTGCAGCAGGTACTCCGGCGAGCACTCGGCGTTGGCACCGCAGTCGATGAGCACGGCGCTGCCCCCCGCCGTGGGGATCACGGGGCACATGGCCGCCCGGCGGATGCCCTTGACGCGCTTGACCAGCAGCGTGGCCGCCGCCAGCAGCGCGCCGGTGCTGCCGGCGGAGACGAAGGCGTCCCCCTCCCCGTTTTTGAGCAGGGTGAGCCCCACGGTGATGGAGGAGTCCTTCTTGTGCTTGAAGGCGGTGGCCGGGTCGTCGCAGATCTCGATGACCTCCGTGGCGTTGACCACGCTGACCCCCTCCGGCAGCGACGCCGCGCCGCAGTCCGCCGCGGCCTTCCGCACCGCCTCCTCCCGGCCCACCAGCACGATCTCCACGCCAGTATCCCGGTGCGCCGCCAGGGCGCCCTTTACAATTTCGCCGGGGGCGTTGTCCCCGCCCATGGCGTCCACGATAATCTTCATAGCAACCCTCTCTTCTCTCTACTGGATGTCCGCCAGGACGTCCTCTTCCATGGTCTGCAGCAGGTCCAGGGACCGCTGGCTCAGCACCGCGTTCTTGTTGCGTTTCCCCTTCACCTTATAGCCCAGGGGCGGCATAATGCCGAAATTGATGTTCATGGGCTGAAAGCTCCCCACGCTCTCGTTGGAGACGTAGCGGGCCAGGGCGCCGATGGCGGTGGTGTCCGGGAAGTCCGCCGGCGGCAGCCCCTCCAGCCGCCGGGCCAGCTCCACCGCCCCCAGAAAGCCGGAGGCGGCGGACTCCACATACCCCTCCACGCCGGTCATCTGCCCGGCGAAAACCAGCCGCGGGTCGCTCTTCAGCCGGTAGTACCGGTCCAGCAGCCGGGGGGAGTCCAGGTAGGTGTTGCGGTGCATCACGCCGTAGCGGACAAACTCCGCGTTCCGCAGCGCGGGGATCATGGAGAACACCCGTTTCTGCTCCCCGAACTTTAGGTGGGTCTGGAACCCCACCAGGTTATAGATGCTGCCCGCGGCGTTGTCCTTTCGCAGCTGGACCACCGCATAGGGCTCCTTTCCGGTCTTGGGATCCCTCAGCCCCCGGGGCTTCAGCGGCCCGTAGCGCAGGGTGTCCTCCCCCCGCCGGGCCATCACCTCCACCGGCATGCAGCCCTCAAAGACGTTTTTGTCCTCAAAGCCGTGGACCTCCGCCTCCTCCGCATGGCACAGCGCCGCCCAGAAGGCGCGGTACTCCTCCTGGCTGAGGGCGCAGTTGACATAATCCGCCGTCCCCTTGTCGTAGCGGGAGGCGAACCAGGCGTGGTCCATGTCGATGCTCTCAAAGGTCACCAGGGGCGCCGCCGCGTCAAAGAAATTGAGGGTGGTGCCCGGGCCGAAGAGGTCCTGCAGGGCGGCGGCCAGGGCGTCGCTGGTGAGGGGGCCGGTGGCCACGACCACCTCCCCAGCCTCCGGCAGGGCCGTCACCTCCCCCGCCGTCACCGTGATCCGGGGGTGGCTGCGGAGCTTCTCCGTCACATAGGCGGAAAAGGCGTGGCGGTCCACCGCCAGGGCGCCGCCGGCCTCCACCCTTGTGGCGTCCGCCGCCTCCAGGATGAGGCTGCCCAGGCGCCTGAGCTCCTCCTTCAAAAGGCCCACCGCGTTTTCAAGCCCCGCCCCCCTTAGGGAGTTGGAGCACACCAGCTCGGCAAAATCCGGACTCACATGGGCCGGGGTCATCTTCTCCGGCTTCATCTCCCGCAGCTCCACCGAGATGCCCCGCCGGGCCAGCTGCCAGGCGGCCTCGCTGCCGGCCAGCCCGGCGCCGATCACTGTTACCTTCATTTTCTGCTCCTTATGCCTGCGTGTCGGATCCGGTCTCCGGATGTTCCGTCTTCTTCCGCGCGGTCGGCTTCTTCACTGACGCTTTTTTCGCTGCCGTCGTCTTGGCCGCTGTCTTTTTCCCGGCAGACTTCTTTTCAGCCGGCTTTTTCTCGCCGCTCTTTTCCTCCGCCGGGGCGTCAGCTCCCGGGGCTGTCTCGCCGCCGTCCTCGGCGGCGGCCTTCTTCCGGTAGCCGCCCCGCTTGTCCTCGGGGGTAAAGTTGCTGCACTTTTCGTTGATGCAGAAGGGCTTTTTGAACCCTCTGCCGGATTTCTTGAACATGGTCTGGCCGCAGACCGGGCAGTCGTCCTTCACCGGCACGTCCCAGGTCATGAAGTCGCAGCGCTTGCTCTCGTCCTTGCTGGTATTGTTTTCGCAGCCGTAGTAGGCGTAGCCCTTTTTGCTGGTCTTTTTGAGGATCCGGCCGCCGCACTTGGGGCACCGCCCCGGCATCTCCACCACCAGGGGCTTGGTGAAGGTGCACTCCGGGTACCCCGGGCAGGCCAGGAAACGGCCGAACCGGCCGGACTTGATCACCATTTTGCGCCCGCAGACGTCGCAGACCTCGTCGCTCTCCTCGTCGGGCACCTTCAGCCGCTGGCCCTCCAGGTCGTGCTCCGCCTTCTCCAGGCTCTCGTGGAAGGGGCCGTAAAACTGGTGGAGCAGCTGTTTCCAGGGGATGTGGCCCTCCTCTACCTCGTCCAGCTCCTTCTCCATGTTGGCGGTGAACTTCATGTCCACAATGTCCTTAAACTTGTCGCACATGAGCCCCGTCACCACCTCGCCCAGGGGCGTGATGCGGAGATACTTCCCGTCCTTCACCACATACTCCCGGTCCAGGATGGTGGAGACGGTGGGGGCGTAGGTGGAGGGGCGGCCGATGCCGTTCTCCTCCATGGCCCGGATGAGGGTGGCGTCGGTGTACCGGGTGGGGGGCTGGGTAAAGTGCTGCTCCTTGTCAAATCCTTTGCAGAAAAGGCTCTGCCCCTCGCTGAGGCCCGGCAGGGCCGACTCCTTCTCCTCCTTCTCCTCGTCCCTGCCCTCCTCATAGACGGCGGTATAGCCGGAGAATTTCATGCTGCTGCTGGCGGCGCGGAAGGCGTGGCCTGCGGCGGTGATCTCCACCGCCACGCTGTCGTACACCGCGTTCGCCATCTGGCAGGCCAAAAAGCGGCTCCAGATGAGGCGGTAGAGCCGGTACTGCTCGCTGGTTAGGTCCCCCTTGAGCTGCTCCGGGGTCAAAAAGACGTTGCTGGGCCGGATGGCCTCGTGGGCGTCCTGGGCGCCGGCCTTGGTCTTAAAGCGGCGGGTCTGGGCGGGGTAGTAGTCCGCGCCGTACCGCCCCAGGATGAACTCCCTGGCGGCGGAGACCGCCTCGTCGCTGATGCGCAGGCTGTCGGTGCGCATATAGGTGATAAGGCCCACGGTGCCCTCGCCGGTGATGTCCACGCCCTCGTAGAGCTGCTGGGCGATGGCCATGGTGCGGCGGGGGGTCATGTTCAGCTTGCGGCTGGCCTCCTGCTGCAGCGTGGAGGTGGTAAAGGGGGGCGAGGGGCTGCGCTGCTTATCCGTGCGCTTGACGGAGGCGACGGCGAAGGGCTGCCCCTCCACGGCGCGGATCACCTCCAGCACCTCCTCCTCGCTGCCCAGCTCCCGCTTTTTCCCGCCCTCCCCATAGTAGTGGGCGGGGAAGACCCCGGCCTCCGCGCCGCCGGCGCTGAGCCTCGCGTCCAGGGACCAGTACTCCTGGGGCACAAAGCTGCGGATCTCCTCCTCCCGGTCGCAGACCATGCGGGTGGCCACCGACTGGACGCGGCCGGCGCTGAGGCCCCGGCGCACCTTTTTCCACAGCAGGGGCGAGAGCTGATAGCCCACGATCCGGTCCAGGATCCGCCGGGCCTGCTGGGCGTCCACAAGGTTCTGGTCGATGTCCCGGGGCGCGGCGATGGACTCCCCCACCACCTTTTTGGTGATCTCGTTGAAGGTCACCCGACGGGCCTTCTCATCGCTGAGGTGCAAAAGCTCCTTCAGGTGCCAGCTGATGGCCTCCCCCTCCCGGTCCGGGTCGGTGGCCAGGTAGACGTGCTGGCTGTCCTTGGCGGACTGCTTGAGGTCGCTGATGATGCTCTCCTTGCCCTTGATGGGGCGGTAGTTGGGTTCAAAGTCGTGCTCGATATCCACCCCAAGGGTGCTCTTGGGCAGGTCCCGCAGGTGGCCCATGCAGGCCTTCACCTCGTAGTCCTTGCCAAGATACTTTCCGATGGTCTTCGCCTTGGCCGGCGACTCCACAATCACCAGGTTCCGTTTCGCCATGTACTTCCTCCTTCGGCCCCGGCGCGGGGCCGATTCTATTTTGCCGGACCTCCTCCGGCGGGTCTATTGCAGCGTGACCTGCAGGGAAAAGCGCTTTCCGCTGCTCTGGGCCACATAATTTTCCACTTCCAAAAGGGTCAGGGCGGAGAGCACCCGCCGGGCGGGGATCTGGGTGGCCTCGATGATGTCGTCCACCTGCATCTCCCCCTCCAGGGCGCGCAGGATCGCCACCTGGTCGTCGGTGAGGCCGTGGTCCACGCCCAGGTCCAGCACCGGCAGCTGCAGCCCCGCCTCCTCCGGCTCCTCCTTCTCCGCCTTCCGCTCCCGGCGCCGGGGCGGCTCCGCCTCCAGGGGGAGGATCGGCTCCACCGCCTGGGCAAACAGCTTATGGGGATAGCGTCCCGCGTATTCCCGCAGAATATCCCAGCTGTCGGCGGCCAAGAAAGCCCCGTCCCGGATGAGGCGGTTGCACCCGGCGCTGGCGGGGCTGTTGATGGGCCCCGGAACGGCAAACACGTCCCGCCCCTGCTCCAGGGCCAGCTCCGCGGTGATCAGCGCGCCGCTGCGCATGGGCGCCTCCACGATCACCGCCCCCAGGCACAGGCCGCTGATGATCCGGTTGCGCACGGGGAAGTGCTTCCCCTCCGGCCGCGTCCCCGGGGGATACTCGGACAGGAGCACGCCCGTGGCGGCGATGTCCTCATAGAGGGCGCGGTTTTCCGGCGGATAGATCACATCGTGGCCGTTGCCCAGCACCGCCGCCGTCACGCCGCCGGCCCGCAGCGCCCCCCGGTGGGCCGCCGCGTCAATGCCCTTGGCAAGGCCCGAGACGATCAGCGCCCCCTGCTTGGAGAGGCTGTGGCTCAAGGTCTCCGCGGCATAGATGCCGTAGGCCGAGCAGTCCCGGGTCCCCACCATGGCCAGGGCCACCTCCTCGTCAAAGAGGGGCATCCGCCCCTTCAGATACAGCAGCAGGGGCGGATCGTAAATATTCTTCAGCCGGTCGGGGTACTCCGTGTCCTGGATGGTGAGGATCCTCAGGCCCAGCCGGTCACACTCTCCCAGGATCCGGTCCGCCTCCTCGAGGGAGCGCTCCTCCACCGCCGCCAACACCCGCCCCTCCAGGCCGGCCTGGCGCAGCTGCGCTCCGTCGGCGTAGTAGAGGCTCTCCGGCGAGCCGAACTGCTGCAAAAGCTCCAGGGCGCTGCGGCTGCTGACGCCCCGCAGGGTGCTGAGCCACAGCCAGTACTTTAGGTTGGACATGGGATTGCCTCCTCTCGCTCTTCTTCCGCTCCTACCGGTACCCCTCCCACAGCAGCACCGCCGCCGCCACCGCCGCGTTGAGGGACTCGCAGCGCTCCGCCATGGGGATCCGCACCGTGGCGGTACAGGCGGACAGGGCCGCGGCGCTGAGGCCCCGTCCCTCGCTGCCGATCAGGATCACCCCCCGGGAGAGATCTGTCTGCCGGGCGTCCCGGGTGTCCGCCTGCAGGGCCGCCCCGTACAGCGGCAGCGCCGCCGCCCGCAGCAGGGGCAGCAGCTGCTCCAGGGCGCCGCTCCACACCGGGCGGCGGAAGGCCGCCCCCATGGAGGCCCGGATGGTCTTGGGATTATAGAGGTCGGCGCAGCCCTCCAGCAAAAGGACGCCGTCGGCGTCAAAGGCGTCGGCGGTGCGGAGGATGGTCCCCACGTTGCCCGGGTCCTGGACCCCCTCCAGCGCCAGGTAGCGCCGCCCCTCCAGCCGGCTGGGCAGCCCGCCGGCGGGCCGGCGGGATAAAAACAGCGCCCCCTGGGGGGCCTCCATGGGGCTGATGAACCGCATCAGCTCCTCTGGCACCTCCACCAGGCGCACCCCCTCCGGCAGCGGCGGCGCCGCCGTCCCCGGCGTGACCACCACCGCCGTCAGCGGCAGGCCCCACCGGACCGCCTCCTCCAAAAGCTTGGTCCCGTCCCCCAGGAATTCCCCCGTCCGCTCCCGGTAGGACCGGGAGGCGGCCAGTTTCCGAATATGGGCCATCAAGGGGTTCTGGCGGCTGGTGATGCGCTCCATGGTCAGTCTCCTTCTTCCCGGGGTTCCGACGCCGCGGGCCGCGGCGGCCGCCGGCCCCCCTCTCTCCATGTATGCCTGTGCTGTCCCGCCCATGACCGCGGGGCAGGTTTTGCGCCGCGGGCGGGCTGAAAATCGAGAAACATAACTAATAAAAGCAGATTGTCGCCCTTCTGTCAAGGCTTTTCTTACCGGTTTTTCCCGGCTGCCCCCTCTTTTTCTCCCCGGAGCGGCCCCGCCGCGTCGAAAAATGCGCACAAATACATATTATAAATATAATACAGCCCGCGCTGTTTTTCAATACGTTCTTTCCTCGACAGCGGAAAGCGCCCCCCATCTTATCCGCTCCGCCGGCAGAGCCTCGGCGGAAAGAAGGGGGCGGACGGCAATCCCATACCGTCCGTCCCCTTTTCTGTCTATGCCTTATTTTGCCACGCGGCTGTGCCGGTTTTGGGCGGGAGCCGGCTACGCCTCCTCCCCGCTGCTCCAGAGGACATCCTCCTGGCGGCTGCCGTCCGGGCGGAGGAAGAGCTGGAAAAAGCCGCCCTCCTCCCGCCGATACAGCAGGCCGATCTGGTAGTTTAGATCCACCAGCACCGAGTCCAGAACGCCGGCCCCGGCGTCCTCCCCCTCGTACCGGAGCCACCCGCCATCGTCCAGCCGCCCCTTGAGCCATGTGAGCCAGTCGGGCTTCAGCTTGGAGAGGCCCGCCTCGTTCATGCGGAACACCAGGTCCACCGCACGTCCACGGATGGGGTAAGAGAAGGAGCAGTAGGGGCCGTCCTTCTCATAGGCGGCGGACTTGGGACGGAAGAGCTCCATGGCCCGCCGCAGGCCCGTTTCATCCACGGTGATGCAGGAGATGGAGCGCTGCTTGTCGTCGGCGTCCGGGTCCAGCCCCGCCTGGAGCTTTTGGTCGCAGCCCGGGTCGATCCAGTGGTACTCCATCTGCTCGATGGTGGCCCCCTCGTTGATTTCCTCCCGCAGGGTCAGAAACTCGTAGTCCCCGGGCACCAGGCGGAGGCCCTGCTCCACCGCCTCCAGAGCACCGGCCTTGTCCCCGAAGTGGGCGCGCAGCTTGCCCAGCTCCAGCCAGCCCCAGGGGTAGTCCGGCTCCTCCTTTACCCCCTGCTCGGCGTATTGGAGGGCCTTCTCCAGCTGTCCGCAGTACATGAGGGCGCAGGCGTACCGGTAGTACCACATGCCGCAGCCCTTGGCGTTCCCCTCCGAGGCGGGCATCCACCGGGCGGACCGGTGGTAGAAGTCGTAGTCGCCCAGGTTGTTGCAGGCGTAGGCGTACCACAGGGCGATCTGCAGGTCCCGCCGGGCCTGGCGCTGGGTGAACCGGCCCTCCTCCACGCCCTTTTCGATGAACTCCGTGAGGTAGGTGTACATCTTTCCGAAGTAGCTGGCCACGTCCCCGCAGAAGGACTCCAGGGTCTGGATGTCCGCCGCCGACAGGAGGGAGCCGGTCTCCGGGTCCACCTGGGGTTCGTCCTCAACCGCCACCAGGTCCACGCCCCCCACGTCCCGGCGGAAGGCGTGGAACTGGGCCCAGGCGACGCCACTGCCCTCAAGGAAGTCCCTGGCCGCCTGGAGGACGGGCATTAGGTCCCAGGCGAGAAAGTCCAGGTAGCCGCCGTAGAGGCCGGTGGCCCCGCCCAGGAAGGTGACGGCGTCCTTCCCGGCCTTCTCCGTCACGGCCTCCTGGAGGGCGTCCCGGAAGTCCATGATCTTCTTGGCCCGGTCCGCCCCGGTAAAGCTGTCCAGCGGATAGACGAAGAACCCCGCCGCCACGCCGTCTGCGTGGTAGGCGTCCACAGTGCCGCTCTCGGCCTTGATGTAGTCGTTGATGAGGGCCGGCAGCCGGGTGGAGCCGGCAAAGATATCCGCCCGCCAGTCCGCGTCCGGGTCCTCCACGGGCTCCAGCTCATAGGAGAGGTAGCTGTACTCCAGATAGTCCGCCCCGTCCCGGTAGTCGGTTAGGCCCAGATCCTTCAGCAGCTGGGGCAGCTCCGCCAGGGAAACGGCCTCCTCCCCCTGGGGATCCTCCGCCAGCGCAAAGCCGCTGATGTGGGCGATAGCGTTGATCTCCCCCAGCACATGGTCTGTGAGGGTGGACAGCAGCCACCAGGCCCGCTCCATATCCTCCCGCTGCAGGGGCAGCAGCTTTTCGCAGAAAACGGTGAGGGCCAGCTGCCCGTTCTCCTGCCGCTCCGCCCACACCTGCACGTCCTCCGGCCGGACCTCGTCCTCCTCGGAGCGCAGGGAGAAGTCGGCGGAGGGCTGGCGGCCTACCCAGATGTTCCAGTGCTCCAGCACCGATTGGGGGGCGTGGGCCTTGAAGTACACCAGGGGGAACAGGCTGGAGCGAATCCCCTCCGCCGAGAGGATCAGCTCGTACTTCTCCCCGTTGAAGCCGAGGTCGAAGGCGGTGCTGCTCAGGGCCAGGTTCAGCGCCGCCTCACACTTGGCTACCACCTCTTTCCCCCGCTCCCGGGTCTGGTCGGCGTCCATGATGGCCCGCAGCTCCCCCTCGACGCCCGCAAAGGCGGCCCAGGCCTCCCGCACCCGCGCCCGGAAGGGCCTCCCGAACCGGGGCAGGGTCAGCCGGCGGCGGCAGTCGTCGATGAGATTCTGGGTGTCCTCGTCCCCGGGGCGGGCCTCCAGGGCCTTTTCAAAGTAGTGCAGGGCCGGCCCCTCCTGGTCCAGATAGTAGTAGGCGTAGGCCATGCGGAAATTCCAGCAGTGGTCCCCTTCAAAGTACTCCGCGTGGGGCGCCAGCAGGGCGATGGCCTTCCGGAACAGCTCCTTGTCCTCCGGGCCGGCCTTGTTGTTGTAGGCCCGGGCCAGCTCGCTGTCCATCTCCGCCGTGCGCTGTTCCGCCGGAATGGCCTCCAGGGCGTCGATGATCTTCTGATACTCCTTGTTTTCGTTCCAGATTTGGCACTGCTCCAATAGCTCCATAGTTTTCCTCCTGGTTTTCTGTAACGGATGGGGCGCACCGGCCTTACGGCCGGGATGCGCCCTATTTTTCGTTTTGGTCCGGCGCGTCGCCGTTTTTTTCATCGCCTGTCTCTTCAAAGGCGTGCCAGACGGGCGGCTCCCTGTGCCGGTTCAGCAGGGACTGGATCCTGGCGCGGATCCCCTCCGCCAGGTGAAACCACACCCGGCCAAGGATGAAAATGACAGCCAGGGCCAAAGCCCACAGTCCGATTTCCCGCCACACCGCAGATCACCCCCGCTCCCCTCTATTTGGTGGAAAACGTGTTCTGGAAGAAGTCTGTGAACGCCTCCAGCTCCTCCTTCTGATAGAGGTAGATATACAGGCTCTCGTCCTCCAGCCACTCATAGGCGTTGATACCGATATACCCCTTCCGGTCGGGATAGATGACGAAGGCGTCGGTGGGGTACTTGCTGCGGTAGGCCTTGTAGATCTCCTCCCGGCGGTAGTAGGCGGGCTCTCCGTATCCGGAGAGATCCGGAACCGTAGGCACCACCACGATGGTGCGGGCAGCCTCGTTCCATCCCACCAGCAGATTGCCGATCTGGGTTTTGCTCCCGTGGACAAAGCCGTAGTTGAACCGCCGCACATCCTCCGTATAGCCCGCGATCAGGCGGTACTCCTGGCCGTGCTCCACCGCCTGGTTAAACAGCGCCCGCGCCTTTTTGGCGTTGGCCGCGCTCTTTTCCAGATCCGGCTCCGGTCCCTTGAACAGCTTGCTGAACAGTCCCATAACATTATCCTCCTAATTGATTTTCCATTAAACTTATTTGAAATCCTCCGCCTGGGCCGCCAGGCGGAGAAGTCCTGGTCGTTGAAGCCTTTGCTACAATTCCGTCCGCTGCCAGCCGTTCAGCCGCTCCTGCACCGCGTCGATCTTCCAGCCCCCGCCCAAGCGTTTCATCAGAAAGCGGCGGTCAAAGCCGGTGGCTTTCTCTCTGGTGTAGATGTAGAGCTTGTTTTTGGTGAGCTGCTCCGCGTCCAGGAATTCTTCCCCGTTGTAGGTGCCCTGGGCGCTGTAGGAGAGGCCCAGGGGCCGGTAGCCAGGACGGGGTGTTTCGCTCACATACTTCTCCCAGATGGCCAGCAGGCGGGGCAGGGCCTCGGCGTCCTCAAAGCCGGCCTGCTCCATGTACCGCTCCCACTCCGTCATCTCGGCAAAGAAGGCGGACAGGACTTTGCGGCATTCCTCCGCCGCCTGCTGGTCCAGTTGGACGGGCTTTTTGGCCTTCTCCCGCTGGAGCTGGGAGAAGTGTTCCAGCTGCTCCTGGGTGAACTGCGCATGGGCCACCGGCTGGATGTAGCTGTTGCCGGCGATGGCCAGCAGGCCCTCGTATGTCACAGCGGTATGGTCCAGCTGGATGTGAGAGAGCTTGGGGATGGAGGCCGCCTGCCTTAGCCCGGCGTCGTCCAGCCCGGTGCGGTTGAGGGTGAGAAGGTCCAGCTTGCAGCCTTGGAGGACAGACAGGCCCCTGCCGTGGATTCCCGCGTTGCCGTCCAGCAGCAGATAGCGCAGCTTGGGCATGGCGGAAAAGACGGGGAAACAGGCGTCGGTGAGCGCTCCGTCCTCCACGCCGAAGTTGGCCATGCTTTTATGTCCGGCAAAAGGGGCCAGCAGTGCATCGGTCACCGGACAGCCCTTCACATGGAAGCCCGCCAGGGTGTACCCGGCCAGCCGCTCCATAAGGTCCAGGGTCAGCTCCGGGACCTCAAACTGTTTCTCTCCATCCAGGGTCAGGACGCCGTTTTCCCAGTCCGCCGTCCGCGCCCGTTTCGGTAATTCCATCGTGTGCCTCCCTTCTTGTCTCAAAGGCAAACGCGCCCCGCGGGGACAGGCCGCCGCAGAAAGCCGGGCGGCCCGCATGCGTGAAACTTCATGGGCCGCGTTCTTTTGCCTGTTATCGCGGCGTGCCCCAGGGCGCATAAGGTTTCATCTGTCTCCGCCGCCCGTCGTCTCCCGGGGCTCGTCCGCCAGCGCCCTGACCCGCTCCATCTCGTCCACCAGGGCCTTGATCTGAAACTCCACCATGTCCTCTGCCACCTCGGGGAAGAGGAAGGGCATGGTGTCCGGGATGGCCTTGTAGACCATCATCATGCTGAGGGCCAGGTTGCCGAACAGCCGGGGGTCCACCGCCCCGGCGGGGATCCCAAGAATGGCCAGCACCTGCCCGAAAAAGACCAGCTGATCCCGGCGGAACACCTGGAAATTCTCCGGCGCCAGGCAGCGGTAGGCCTCCTGCTCCTCCTCGATGGACAGCACGGCGATGCTGCTCCTGGTGCCGTAGCAGCAGTCCCGCAGGAACCGCTCCGCCCCCTGCCGCCAGGTGAGGGCCGGGTCGTCCATGAGGGCCTGGGCCCGGCTCAGAAGGCGCGGCTGCTGATGCCGCAGGGCATGGAGGACCAGCTCCTCCTTGGAGGCGAAGAGGGAATAAAAGAATGTTTTTGAAATTCCGACTTCCTTGCACAGCAGGTCCACGCTGCTGTGGATCAGACCCCGCTCCACAATCAGCCGGATGGCCGTGTTCAGCAGCCTTTCCTTGATTTGTTCCCGATCCTGGTCAGAATAGGCTCTCCGCGCCATGAAGGCTCTCCTCCCCTCTCTTATATAAATACTATTTTTAATTTTTAGTATTTTAATATTAACACAGCGGCGCGGAAAACGCAACCCCCATTGCTGAAATGCCAAGCTGGGGCGGTACCCCTCCTGCCGCGCCTTTTGCGGGCAGGCCGCTTCCCCCGCGGCACAGCCCCCAGGCTGCAAGGCAGCGGACGGCCCCAGGGGCCGTCCGCTGTCCTGCCTTCGCGTTCGCCATATTACAGTTCATTGATGGTATCCGTAATGGAGGTGCTGCGAATCCGCTTGGCCGGCGCATAGACAGACACCACTGTCGCGCCGATAACAAACAGCAGGATGATCAACAGCGCGGGAAGGGGGACGCCCCAGATGTAGTAGGGGAAATTCTGGGTAATCAGCCTGCCATAGAGCAGCCGGCTCAAGGGCAGCCCCGCCGCGCAGCCGATGATGCAGCCGGCGATGGCATAAGCAGCCGCCTCCGCCGCGATCATCCCTGTCAGCTGGCGTCCATCCATCCCAACAGCACGCATGGCGCCATACTGCTTGATCCGGGCCGATACGCTCATGGAGATGCTGTTGACGATGTTCAGCACCGTGATGAGGGCAATGATGGCGAGGAACCCGTAGATGAAGAGGCTGAAGGCCAAGAAGGTGCTGCGGTCCGCCTCGTCCCGCCGGTCGGTAAATTCGTACCGCTCCCCGGCAAGCTCCTCGATGGCCGCCACATCGCTGTCCGTGGCGCTCTTTGTCACCTGGATATCCAGGATGGCATAGTCCTCCACTCCCGTTAAGCGGGTGAAGGTCTCCTCAGAGCAAATGAGAATGATCTCGCCGCCGGTCTGTCCGCTGTTGGAGAAGGGGCTGTGGGTCAGCATCCCGGCGATCTCCAACGGCTCGCCGCCGACAGTGACCGTGTCGCCGGTGGTCAATGGCACAGCCTTGTCCCAGATGCACAGCACCGCACTGCTGTCCCCATATACTTTGTCCAGGTCGCTGCCCTTTCGCAGCAGATCATCCTCCTTCAGCCAGCCCAGCTGCAGCGCGTCATAGGAGATCAGATCCACCGTGGTCTCCGTCGTGTCCACAGAGAACGAGGCGGGAAGATCCTCCTCATACATCCTGCCAAAGGCGTGCCGGACCCCCTGCATGCCGCTGATCTCCTCCACCAGCTGGCGCGCCACCGTGTTGGATGTGTCCCGGCTGGCGATGGTGAGGTTTGGCGCGGAGTGGGCCGTGGGGAGCAGGCAGCTCAGCAGCTCCACCAGCACGGAGAAAGCGAGAAACAGGATAATGCTCAAGGCAAAGGAGCCGGACATGAGCACCAGGTTTTTCTTAGCAGAAACCGCGTGGGAGAATCCCAGAGATAGCTCCACGCCCATAAGCCCCGTTCCCGTCCGATGGGGCTTGCGCCGCTGTTCCTCCAGATTGCCGGACACCGCCGCCACCGGGGAAACGCGGGAGGCCCGCTTTGCCGGGGAGCGGGCCGCCAGCAGGACCGTCAGCACTCCCAGCACAACGCCGCTTATAATCCCGACCAGGCTGACGCCAAACACCGGCCAGTCGGCAAACTCCCCCTGCACCCAGTAGCGCAAAATCGCGCCCAGCACCCAGGCGCTGGCCACGCCCAGGGCCGCGCCGATGGGGATGGCCGTCTTACACCAGTTGAGCGCCTCCAGTCTCACAAACCGGATCACCTGGCGCTTGCTCATGCCGATGCAGCGCATCATGCCGAAAAACTGGGTACGCTGGGCGATGGTGCTGTTGAGGCTCCCGGAGATCATCAGAATCCCAGCCGCCAGGATCAGCAGGAACAAGACCCCCGCCAAGGGGTAGATGGATTTGACCATGTTGTTGTTGCTGAGGCCAGCCAGACCCATGAGGACGAAGTTCTGCTCCAGATCCGTTTCTGCAACGCCGCACTGCGCCTTGATCTCCGAAATGGCCCGGCTGATGTTGGCCCGGCTTGCAAATTGGACATAGAAGGTCTCGCTGCCGCTGTCCTGGTTGTCCGCCATGATCTGCCGGAAGGCGGAGATGTTCATGAAGATGCCGATCTGCTCCCCTTTTACCAGCAGGGCGGTAGCCTCTCCGGTACCGTTGTTGGTGGCGTAACGGCTGTCGTCGCTGCGAAAGCCGGTGATGCGGAACAGGTAGCTGCCGGCGGGGGTGTCCAGTGTGACAGTGTCCCCCACCTCTACTCCCAGGAGTTCCTCAGCATTCGGGGTCAAGATGGCCTCGTCATTCGCCTGGATACTGGCATCTGCGGGGAAATATCGCATGATGTCCGTGCGGAAGGGCTCCTCGATGCCGCACAGGGCGGTCTGGATGCCGTTGACCGCATAGGCCCGGCTCTCGTCCATGTTCACCACAGCATACCAGGACGCCGCCGCCACATCGCCGCGGGAGCGGATCGTCTCGGCCCCCTCTTCAGGCAGGTTCTGAATGGCAATGTGCCAAAACCCGTGGTTTTCCTTGGAGTGCTCCGTTTCACACCGAGCCATCAGATCCGCCATGCTGAAGATGGCGGTGACCAGAAAGACAGCGAAGATGATACACAGCAGCGTCATGCGGTTCTGCCGCCGGTGGACCTTGGCGGAAATAGGGATCAGACTAAGATAGCTTCTCATTGGCCATGCCTCCCAGATCCGTCAAAACGCCGTCCGACACCCGGAACACCCGGTCCACCGAGGCGGTCAGATTGCTGTTGTGGGTGATCATTAGGATGGTCTGCTGGTAGCGCCGGGACGCCTGGGTCAGAAGAGCGATCACATCCTGGCTGTTTTTCGTATCCAGGTTGCCGGTAGGCTCATCGGCCAGGATCAGCATGGGCCGGGTGATCAGGGCCCGCCCGATGGCCACCCGCTGCTGCTGGCCGCCGGAGAGCTGGCTTGGCAGGTGGCGCCGCCGCTCTGTAAGCCCCAGCAGCTCCAGCAGCTCCTCCACCTCCGCCTTCTTTGGTCTGCGGTGGTCCAGCAGCAGCGGGAAGGCGATGTTCTGCTCCACATTCAGCTCCGGGATCAGCTGAAAGGACTGGAAGATAAAGCCGATGTTCCGCCGGCGGAAGATGGTACGCTGCTCGTCCTTCAAGGAGAAAAGGTCCTGCCCGTCCATGAGGATCTTGCCGGAGGTGGGGGTGTCCAGGGCGCCGATGCAGTTGAGCAGGGTGCTCTTGCCGGAGCCGGACTCCCCCACCACCGCCGCGAACTCCCCTCGGCTGAGGGAGAATGTGACATGTTTTAGCGCCTCCACCTTCGCCTCTCCGGCGCCATAGGTCTTGCACAGGTCATCTACTTTCAAAATTTCCATAGGCTCAATTACCTCCTTATCCAGAAGGATAGCAGAGGAACCTTACAATCCGGTGAATTTCTGCTTACAGTTTCGTAAGGAAGGAGACCGTGAAGACCGTCCCCTCTCCCGGCGTGCTCTGGACTGTGATGACGCCGCCCTGCCCCTCGATAATGGACTTGGCCAGCGGGAGGCCAAGCCCGATCCCCGGGGTGTCCAGCGTATGGTGGCTGCGGTAGAACCGCTTGAAGATGTGGTGGATGTCCTCCGGGGCGATGCCGCTGCCGTTGTCTGCGACCTGGAGCTGGAGCATGCCCGGTGTCTGGGCCCAGGAGAGACGGATGCGGCCCCCGGCCTTCGTGTGATCCAGGGCATTCTTCACCAGGTTCCCCAGGGCTTCGGCCGTCCACTCCGCGTCGCAGATGAGGCGCGCCCCGGCCTCCCCCACGGTTTCGATGCGCTTGTCCTCCCGCTCCGCCCTGGTCTGGAGATCCCGGATGGAGCGGTGGATCAGCTCGGTGACGAGGATATCCCGGCGCTCAAAGACGATGCTGCCGCTGTCCAGGCGGGTGATCTTCAGCAAGGACTGGATCAGCCGCTCCATCCGCTGGAGGGACGCGCCCATCTTGCCGGAGAACTCCCGCACGGTGTCCGTGCTGTCCGGCTCAGCCGCCAGGATCTCCTGGTACATCATCATGGCCGCCAGCGGCGTCTTCAGCTGATGGGAGATATCCGAGATGGTGGACTTGAGGAACTCCCTGTTTTTGTGCTCCGCCTCGTTTTTGGATTGCAGCATGGTGGCCAGCTGCTCCACCCCGGAGAACAGCTGGTAGAGATCCCCCTCCTCATTCTGGGGCAGGTGCGCATGGAAATCCCTCTCCATGTACTGCCGGACGATCTCCGCCGCCTGCCGGTACAGTCGGGCGCGGCGGCAGAGAAAGAAGGCGCTCCCGCCCAGGAGCAGGCAGGCCGCGGCAAGGAGGCTCCCGGCCAAGACTGCCCTGGGCGCCCCCTCCCCCGCCAGCAGGAAAAGGCCGGCAGCAGCCATCAAAATAGAGATCATGAACAGGAACAGGGCGTACCGGCGGAGCTGCCGGTCCCGCAGAAGGCTCATAAGACTCCCTCCCTCCACTGGTAGCCGCAGCCCCGCACCGTGAGCAGATGCCGGGGCTGGGACGGGTCCTCCTCCACCTTCTCCCGGAGCCGGCGGACATAGACGGACAGGGTGTTGTCATCCACAAAGTCGCCGGCGTTGTCCCACAGGTCATTGAGGATCACCTCCCGGGTGACGGTTCGGCCCGCGTTCCGGGCCAAAAGGCACAGCAGACGGAACTCCGCCTGGGTGAGATCCAGCGTCCGGCCCCGCAGGACGGCCCGGCGGCTCATGAGGTCGATGCGGAGCTCGCCCCGCCGAATTTCTCCCGCCGGCTGGTCAGCGGACAGCCCCGCCCGGCGCAGCAGCGCCCGGATGCGGGAGAGCAGCTCCCCCAGCTTGAAGGGCTTGGTGATATAGTCGTCCCCGCCGGAGTCCAGGCCCCGGATCACATTCACCTCCTCATCCGAGGCGGTGAGGAAGATGATCGGCACCGCACTGCCCCTTCGCCGTACCTGTTCGCACACGGAAAAGCCCGTGCCGTCCGGCAGCGTCACATCCAGCAGGAGCAGGTCAAATCGCTCCGGCATGGCAAGACGCTCCAGCGCCTCCCCCACGGTCCGTGCCACTTCAACATCATAGCCATCCTTCTTCAGCGAATAGCTCAGACCGTCCACAAGGCTCAAATCGTCCTCTAAAAGCAGGAGCTTACGCATCATCATCCCTCCGGCATGGTATTCTTCTGGCATTATACCACAGGGCGGGCGCGTTTGTATGGTATCTTACAGGATTGTAAGATGAGCTCCTATGGTTTGCCCGTCTCCGCGGGGAGCTCCTCCCGCAAAAGGACTAATGTAAAAGCCTGCCGACGGCCCCATGAGGGGCCGTCGGCAGGCTGCAGTTGATCGGCAAAACCAGCTCCGCCCTGGCGCCGCGTCGGTATTGGCCAGATTAAACAAGTAAAGCTGATTCACTTGCTATAGACTGGTCCGTCTGGCTTTTCTATATTTTCCGATCAAATCAGCTCCATACGGCTTGATATCCATTTGTCTTGTCGCCACTGATGGTAATACAGTAGGATTCACCAAAGCGTGCCTCCCACGAGATTGGCTCCATATACTTTGTGATGTCATCCGGATATACATTTTCATAGTTGGGCGCCACATATTCGGTTATGATTCTAAACTGCATGGACAGCTCAAAGGGATCAGAGGAGAGATTGAGTTCCTCTTGATTCCACACCACAATATTATCCGAGTCGTGCTGGATCGGCGATCCGTCCGCGTTGGATATGCCGCCGCTGTATTCGTGGCCGCCTGCGCGATAATCATAAACCAGCAGCCCCACATCTTCCTCTGTGTCTAATTTTAGGTGCAGGGCGATTTCATCATCAGCAGGCACATATTCATTAGGAATGATCTGATGGTAAATAACGAGGCTCAGACCCAGCACAATCACAGCCGCGGCAGCCATTCTGATGGTCTTTTTCA
>CALWXD010000077.1 GCA_944385425.1 uncultured Oscillospiraceae bacterium
TCGTCGCCCACATAGCCGGCCTCGGTGAGGGTGGTGGCATCGGCGATGGCGAAGGGGACCTTCAGGATCCGGGCCAGGGTCTGGGCGAAGAGGGTCTTGCCGCTGCCGGTGGGGCCGATCATGAGGATGTTGCTCTTCTGCAGCTCCACCTCGTCCCCCCCGCCGTAGTAGATGCGCTTGTAGTGGTTGTAAACGGAGACGGCAAGGGCGACCTTGGCGGCATCCTGACCAATCACATACTGGTCCAGGATCTCCTTGATCTCCCGGGGGGTGGGCAGGGTTTCCGGCACCTCGTGGTCCTCGTGCCCGCTCTCGTAGTCCTCCTCCAGGATGCTCATGCAAAGGCGGATGCAGTTGTCGCAGATCCGGACCCCCGGCCCCTGGATCATCCGCTCCACCTGCTCCTCCGTGCGTCCGCAGAAGGAGCAGCGCAGGGATTTCTTTTCTTCGCTCATGTGGAACCTACCTCGTGTAAATCACTTTGTCAATGAGGCCGTACTCCCTGGCCTCCTCGGCGGACATGAAGTTGTCCCGCTCGCAGTCCGCCGTCACCACCTCGATGGGCTTGCCGGTGTTGTCCGCCAGGATGCGGTTGATCTTCGTCTTGATGATCTCCAGGCGCTTGAGGTGTATGGCCATGTCGGTAACCTGGCCCTGGGTGCCGGCGGAGGGCTGGTGGATCATGATCTCGGCGTTGGGCAGGGCGATGCGCTTGCCCTTGGCGCCGGAGCTCAGCAGAAACGCGCCCATGCTGGCGGCCATGCCGATGCAGATGGTGGACACGTCGCACTTGACGTACTGCATGGTGTCATAGATGGCCATGCCCGCGGTGACGGAGCCGCCGGGGCTGTTGATATACAGCTGGATCTCCTTGTCCGGGTCCTGGGACTCCAGGTAGAGCAGCTGGGCCACCACGAGGCTGGCGGTGGTGTCGTTGACCTCCTCGCCCAGGAAGATGATACGGTCGTTGAGCAGGCGGGAAAAGATGTCATAGGACCGCTCCCCCCGGCTGGTCTGCTCTACTACATAGGGAACTAAGCTCATGGAATGTACCTCCTGTTTAGTGGATGCCTCCCGCTGTTTTGACACGCAACACAGCCGTCACGGCGCATCGCCGCTATGATACCCGCTCCCCGGGGCATTTCATACACCCGGCGGAAAAAGCGCTTACGCCTCGCTGTCCGCGCCGGCGGCCTCGGCCTCCTCCGCGGGGGCCTCCCCGGCGGCGTCCTCCTTTTTGGCGCTCTTCTTGCGGGCGGAGGACTTCTTCTTGGGCTTCTCCTCCCCCTCGGCGTCCTCAGCCTTCTCCTCGGGCTTGGTGGGAACAGCGCTGTCCACCACCAGCTTCACCACCTTCTGGTTGGAGAGCTGGGCGCGGACGCCCTCCACGGCGATATACTTCTTCAGATCCTCCGCCTTCATGCCGTATTTCTCGGCGGAGGAGGCGTACTCCGCCTCGATCTCCTCGTCGGTGACCTCCACGTTCTCCGCCTTGGCGATGGCCTCCAGCGCCAGCTCCAGCTTCACCTGGCGCAGCGCCGGCTCCCTGGCCTGGCCCAGGAGGTCCTCCTCGGTCATGTTGGTCAGCTTGAGGTACTGGTCCACGGGGATGCCCTGCTGCTGGATCCGCATCTTCAGATCCTCCACAAACCGGCGGGCCTGGTCGTCCACCATGGGGGCGGGCACGTCGCACTCCAGGCCGTCCGCCACCTTCTGCATCACCACGTCCTCAAATGCCTGGTCGGCGGCCTTCTGCCGCTCCTCCGTGATCTTGGCCTTGATGTCCTTCTTCAGATCCGCCAGGCTCTCAAACTCGCTGACGTCCTTGGCGAACTCGTCGTCAATGGCGGGGACCTCCTTGACATGGACGGCGTTGACCTTCACATGGAACACCACGGCCTTGCCCGCCAGCTCCTTGTGGTAGTTCTCGGGGAAGGTGATGTCGATGTCCTTCTCCTCGCCGGCGCTCATGCCGATGACCTGGTCCTCAAAACCGGGGACAAAGGAGCCGGAGCCGATCTCCAGATCAAAGCCCTCGCCCTTGCCGCCGTCAAAGGGCTTGCCCTCGTCAAAGCCCTCAAAGTCGATGTTGGCGATGTCGCCCTTCTCCACCGGCCGCTCCACGCTGACCAGGCGGCTGTTGCGCTGGGCCATCTCCTCCAGGCGGTGGTTGACGTCGGCGGCGGTGACCTTCACCTCGGCCTTGGGGGCCTCGACGCCCTTGTACTGCCCCAGTTTCACCTCCGGATAGACAAAGACGGTGGCCTTGAAGGTGAGGCCCTCCCTGCCCACGCTCTCAAGCTCCACCTCGGGGTAGCCCACGACCTCCAGCTTCTCGCTCTCCACGGCGGCGGCATAGGCCTCCGGCATGGCTATATTCACTGCCTCGTCATAGAAGACCTCCGGCCCGTACAGGTTCTCGATCATCTTCCGGGGGGCCTTGCCGCGGCGGAACCCGGGGATGGTGATCTGGCCGCGGATCTTGCGGTAGGCCTTTTCAACGGCAGCTTCAAAGGCGGCGGCATCCACCTCCACGGTCAGCGCCACCTTGTTGGTTTCCACTTTTTCGCAATTCTTAACAGTCATTTTCTTTTTCCTCCGTTCACTTGCCCTCTCTATGCCGGGCAACTTAGCATTTTAGCATATCTATGCGAAAAAATCTACTGTTTTTTCCTTAATCACAGATTTTTTTTGGCACAAACCGCAGCCAATCCGCCGCCACCAGGCTGTAGTCCACGGTGCCGAAACGGCCTTGGATGGCCCGGCGGTGGGTGACGCCGTGGAGATGGCCGTAAAAGCACCGCTCCACGCCGTAATTTTCCAGGGTTTTCAAGATCTCCGGGCAGCGGTACCCCTCGTAGAGGGGCGGGTAGTGGAGGAAGGCCAGGATGGGCCGTCCCCCCGCCAGCTTCAGCGACGTCTCCAGCCGCCCCACCTCCCGGTTCAGCACCTTCTCGTCGTGGGCCTTCTGGTCCTCCTCAAAAAACCAGCCCCGGGTGCCGCACAGGGCATAGTCCCCGTAGAAATGGCAGTTGTTGTGGAGGATGTCGATGGTAGTGATGCCGTTTTCGGCGAAAAACCGTTTCATCTTGGCGGCGGTGTTCCACCAGTAGTCGTGGTTGCCCTTGAGGAGGAGCTTCCTCCCCGGCAGGGCGTCGATCCACCGGAAGTCCGGCAGGCTCTCCTGAAAGTCGATGCCCCAGGAGGTGTCCCCGCAGAGGACCGTGACGTCGTCGTCATGCAGTTTTGAAAAGGCGTCCTGCAGCCGCTCCACATGGTCCGCCCAGCCCTGGCCGAACACGTCCATGGGCTTATCCACCCCAAGGCCCAGGTGCAGGTCGCCGATGGCATAAAGGGCCATAGGCTATGGTTCCTCTTTCGTTGTAGTTTCCTCCGGATCCGGCGGGTCGTCGTCAAACAGGAAGGGCTTGCCGCAGCATGTGCAGTAAAACGGTTCCCCTGGATTCCACTGTGGCCGCGCTAAATCTTTCCCGCAGTTCGGACAATGGAGAAAAACGATCAATACAACCAGACATGCACCCATTAGGAAACATCCCACCAGAAGAACTGGCATGCTGTGGAGCAGCGCGCCGAATATCGTGATCCCAACGCCAGAAAGGCGCAGCATCCAGCAAATCCGCGCCCAGAACCGCTTTAACCGCTTCTGTTCCACCGTGATCCCTCCTCTTGTTTTTCAGCGTTTCAGCGCAGGAAGTCCAGGACCACGTCCTCCATCTTCTCCTTCTCGGTGACGCCGTCAAACCGGGGCGTCTTGCCCTTCAGCGCCGCCAGGCGGCGGGGGGCCTTCACACCGCTGGCTGCCTCCAGCTGGGCGATGCGGTCCACGCTGTCGCTGACGGGCGCCTCGCCGATGGCCTTCAGCACGTTGTCGCAGAATTTGTAGGGGGAGGCGGTGGAGGCGAAGACGGCGATGCCCTCGTCCCCGGTCTCCCGGCGGTAGTCCTCCAGCACCTTGGCCGCCACGGCGGTGTGGGTGTCGATGAGGTAGCCGTCGGCGTAGAGGGCGGTGATGGTGGCCAGGGTGTCCTCCTCCCCGGCAAAGCCGCCGTAGAACAGCTCCTGGAGCTTGGCCTTCATCTCCGGCGCGATCTCATAGCGACCCTTCTCCTTCAGCTGGTCCATGTACCCCCGGACCAGGGCGTCGTCCCCGCCGGAGAGGTCGAAGAGCAGCCGCTCCAGGTTGGAGGAGATGAGGATGTCCATGGAGGGGGACATGGTGGTGTGGAAGGGGCGGTTGCGGTCGTAGACACCGGTGCGGATGAAGTCCGTCAGCACGTCGTTTTGGTTGCTGGCGCAGATGAGCTTCCCCACGGGGAGGCCCATCTTCTTGGCGTAGTAGCAGGCCAGGATGTTGCCGAAGTTGCCGGTGGGGACGCAGTAGTTCACCCTGTCCCCGTATGCGATAGCCCCGGCGTTCATCAGGTCGCAGTAGGCGGAGATGTAGTACACCACCTGGGGCAGGATGCGGCCGAAGTTGATGGAGTTGGCGGAGGAGAGGAAGTACCCCCGGTCCGCCAGCTCCGCCCGGATGGCCGCATCGGAGAAGATGCGCTTGACGCCGTTCTGCGCGTCGTCGAAGTTGCCCACCACGGCGC
>CALWXD010000078.1 GCA_944385425.1 uncultured Oscillospiraceae bacterium
GGGGCTTTGGCCGGCTCTACAGCGCCGAGATCGACGTGGCCGCCGACGGGTACGACGCCATCATCCCCACCATGCTCTCCGACCTCTCCACGGTGCTCATCGCCGTCACGGTGATCCTGGTGCTCTCCGCCTCCATGTCCACCCTCTCCTCCCTGGTGCTGGCCTCCAGCTCCACGCTGACGCTGGACTTCCTCAAGGACAACGTCATCAAGAACATGGACGAGCGGCGGCAGGTCCGCTGGATGCGGGGCCTGGTGGTGGTGTTCATCGCCATCAGCGTGGTGCTGGCCATCATCCAGTACAAGTCCAACGTCACCTTCATCGCCCAGCTCATGGGCATCAGCTGGGGCGCCCTGGCCGGGGCCTTCCTGGCCCCCTTCCTCTACGGGCTGTACTGGAAACGGACCACGAAGGCCGCCTGCGCCGTGAGCTTTCTCTTCTCCACCGTGGTGATGCTGGCGAACATCTTCTTTGCCGACTACTTCCCGTCCATCCTCCGCTCCTCCATCAACTGCGGCGCCTTCTGCATGCTGGCGGGGCTCATCCTCGTGCCGGCGGTGAGCCTTCTCACCCGGGCGCCGGAGCGGGAGCGGGTGGAGCAGATCTTCTCCTGCTACGACCGGACCGTCACCGTCACGGTGCGGGACTCCATCGGCCGGCCCGCCGGGGAGCGGCGGTAGGGAGGGCGCAAAATTTCCCGAAAAACCCATTGACTTCAGCGTATAGAAGTGATAAAGTGAATATATTGTTGATATCCAACGCGATGACGGAGCCAAGTAGGCGCCCGCCGTCTCCTCTCAGAGACCTGCCGGTCGGTGCAAGGCAGGAGGAGGGCCGGCGCCCAATTCCCTCCCGAGCGGCCTGCCGAACGGTTCCCCAGTAAGCAGCGACGGGTGCGCCCGATACAGCGTCCGGGATCTGTCCGGATCCCATGAGGCCGCCAGGCGCGGCAAATTGAGGTGGTACCACGGGAATTCTCGTCCTCTGCAGGAAACCCTGCAGAGGACGATTTTTCTTTCCCCGCCGCCCCATCCCCACAAAGCGCCCTGGGAAAGCAAAAAGACCAGTAAGACCGCCCCGCCCCCTCCCGGGCGGCGGGCGGAGGATAAGGAGGATGTTACCCATGAAAACCCTGATGCTTGGCAACGAGGCCGCCGCCCGCGGGCTGTATGAGGCGGGCTGCGCCTTCGTCTCCAGCTATCCCGGCACCCCCAGCACCGAGATCACCGAGTGCGCCGCCAAATACCCGGAGATTTACGCCGAGTGGGCCCCC
This sequence comes from uncultured Oscillospiraceae bacterium, assembly GCA_944385425.1. Classification (GTDB taxonomy): domain Bacteria; phylum Bacillota; class Clostridia; order Oscillospirales; family Oscillospiraceae; genus CAJFPI01. Next base: position 1,274 of record CALWXD010000078.1, read on the forward strand.
AACGAGAAGGTGGCCATGGAGGCGGCCTTCGGCGCGTCCCTGGCGGGCAGGCGCAGTTTCTGCGGCATGAAGCATGTGGGCCTCAACGTGGCAGCCGACCCGCTGTTCACCATCGCCTACACCGGCGTCAACGCCGGCATGGTCATCGCCGTGGCGGACGACGCAGGGATGCACAGCTCCCAGAATGAGCAGGACTCCCGCCACTATGCCAAGGCGGCAAAGCTGCCCATGCTGGAGCCCAGCGACAGCGCCGAGGCCCTGGCCTTCTTCAAGCTGGCCTACGACCTCTCCGAGGAATATGACACAGCGGTGATGCTGAAGATGTGCACCCGCATCGCCCACTCCCAGAGCGTGGTGGACACCGGCGAGCGCATCACGCCGTCGGAGCGGCCCTATGAGAAGAACGGGGCCAAGTACATCATGATGCCCGGCAACGCCAAGCGCCGCCATCCGGTGGTGGAGGAGCGGACAAGGACCCTCGTCGCCTATGCCGAGAACACCCCCCTCAACCGGGTGGAGGAGGGGAAGGACCGCTCCATGGGCATCCTCACCGCCTCCACCAGCTACCAGTATGTCAAGGAGGTCTGTGGGGATACCTACCCGGTGCTCAAGCTGGGCATGATCTGGCCCCTGCCGGAGAAAAAGATCCGCGACTTCGCCGCCTCGGTGGACCGGCTGGTGGTGGTGGAGGAGCTGGACGGCTTTATCGAGGAGCACTGCCGGAACCTGGGCCTCCAGGTGGAGGGCAAGTCCCTCTTCTCCTGCATCGACGAGCTGAGCCAGAGCATCGTGGCCGACAAGCTGGGCGTGCCCCGTGAGGCCGGCCCCGCCCTGGAGGAGGCCATCCCCGCCCGGCCGCCGGTGATGTGCGCCGGCTGCCCCCACAGAGGGCTGTTCTACACCCTCAACAAGCTGAAGCTGACGGTGCTGGGCGACATCGGCTGCTACACCCTGGGCGCCGTGGCCCCCCTCAGCGCCATCGACACCACCATCTGCATGGGCGCCAGCGTCTCCGGCATCCACGGCTTTGTGAAGGCCAGCGGCGCGGCGGCGGAGGGGAAGACCGTAGCCGTCATCGGCGACTCCACCTTCATGCACTCCGGCGTCACGGGCCTCATCAACATCGCCTACAACGAGTCCAACGCCACGGTGATCATCCTGGACAACTCCATCACCGGCATGACCGGCCACCAGCAAAACCCCACCACCGGTTTTAACCTGAAGGGCGACCCCTGCACCAAGATCGACCTGGAGACGCTGTGCCGCAGCGTGGGCATCCGGCGGGTGCGGGTGGTGGACCCCTACAACCTCAAGGAGTGCGAGGACGCCATCCGGGAGGAGCTGGCGGCCAGCGAGCCCTCCGTCATCATCTCCCGCCGGCCCTGCGCCCTCTTGAAGTATGTCAAGCACAAGGCGCCCCTCATCGCCAACAGCGACAAGTGCGTGGGCTGCAAGTCCTGCATGAAGATCGGCTGCCCGGCCATCAGCGTGGTGGACAAGAAGGCCCGGATCGACAACACCCTGTGCGTGGGCTGCGGCGTGTGCCAGCAGCTGTGCAAGTTTGACGCCCTCGAGGCGCCCCAGGCGTAAGGAGGAACAACCATGGAAACGAAAAACATCATGATCGTCGGCGTAGGCGGTCAGGGCTCCCTCCTGGCCAGCAAGCTCCTGGGCCGGCTGCTTTTGGACAAGGGCTACGACGTGAAGGT
>CALWXD010000079.1 GCA_944385425.1 uncultured Oscillospiraceae bacterium
ATTAGCACTTCTCGAAGATGGCAGCCACGCCCAGGCCGCCGCCGATGCACAGGGTAGCCAGACCCTTCTTGGCGTCGGGGCGCTTCATCATCTCGTGGAGCAGGGTGACGATGATCCGGGCGCCGGAGCAGCCGATGGGGTGGCCGATGGCGATGGCGCCGCCGTTGACGTTGACCTTGGACATGTCGAAGCCCAGCTCACGGGCCACGGCGATGGACTGAGCGGCGAAGGCCTCGTTGGCCTCGATCAGGTCCATGTCGTCGATGGTCAGGTTGGCCTTGGCCAGAGCCTGGCGGGAGGCGGGGATGGGGCCGGTGCCCATGATCTTGGGATCCACGCCGCCCTGGCCCCAGGAGACCACCTTGAACAGGGGCTTCAGGCCATACTTCTTCACGGCGTCCTCAGAGGCGATGAGGATGGCAGCGGCGGCGTCGTTCAGGCCGGAGGCGTTGCCGGCGGTGACCCGCTGCACGCCGGTGTTCTCGGGGGTGGGGGTCATGTGGGAGGCCTCGAAGGTCATCTCCACCTTGTCGATGGAGCCGTCAGCGGAGGTGGGGAAGGCGCCCTTCAGCTTGGCCATCTTCTCCAGGTCGGTGTCTCTGGGGTGCTCGTCGACCTTGAACTCCACGATCTCCTTCTTCTTCTTCACGGGCACGGGGACGATCTCGTCCTCGAAGCGGCCGGATCTCACAGCGGCCAGGGCCTTCTGCTGGGAGTTGTAGCCGAACTCGTCCAGCTCCTCCCGGGTGATGCCCCAGATGTCGCAGATGTTCTCGGCGGTGGTGCCCATGTGATAGTTGTTATAAGCGTCCCACAGGCCGTCCTTGATCATGGTGTCGATGATCTGGGTGTGGCCCATGCGAGCGCCCCAACGGTTGGTGGGGATGGCATAGGGAGCGCCGCTCATGCTCTCGGTGCCGCCGCACATCACCAGGTCGGCGTCGCCGCACTGGATGGCGCGGGCGCCCTCGATGACGGACTTCAGGCCGGAGCCGCAGACCATGCTCACGGTGTAGGCGGGCACCTTCAGGGGCACGCCGGCCTTGACCATGCACTGACGGGCCACGTTCTGGCCCTGGGCAGCGGACAGGACGTTGCCGAACATGACCTCATCCAGCCACTCGCCCTTGACATTGCCCCGCTTCAGGGCCTCGGCGATGACGATGGAGCCCAGCTCGGCGGCGGGCACATCCTTCAGGGAGCCGCCGAAGGAACCGACGGCGGTACGGCAGGAGCTGATAACATAGACGTCTCTCATTGTTGTTGTACCTCCAATAGAATTTACAAGGTAAGCATAACGCATACATTTACCGCAACATTATACTTGCCGCCCCCGAAAAAATCAATGGTCTTTTTGAAATTTTTCCGGGGTTTTTCCCGATTTTTTTCTGGCCTGGCGCCAACGGGAAACGCCTCCCCGCCGGGGGTGCCCGGCGGGGAGGCGCTGTGGGGAGATTATTCCGCTGCCCCGTCGGCAAACAGGGCGTCCAGGGCGGGGAGCAGGTTGCTCTCCCCGTGGATGGCGTACCCGCCGCCCAGGATCAGCAGCTCCCCGGAGGAGTCGCAGCCGAAGCTGTAGGTGGAGCCGCCGTCGGCGCTGGTGAGGGATACCTCGTAGTAGTACCCGCCCACGGGGGGCGCGGGGACGCTGCGCCCCCGGAGCAGGCGGACCTGGGTGCTCTGCATGGCCTGCCAGAGGTCGGCCACGTCCTCCTCACCGGAGACGGTAAAGACGACCCCTTCCAGGTTGTCCTGGGAATACTGGGTGATGGTGCCGGCGGCGGGGGCGTCGGTGCCCACCATGCAGTCCATCTCCATCAGAGGCTGGGGCTGGCGGTAGACGGCGAAGTACAGGGCCACAAAGACGGCCACCACGGCCAGGATGATGAGCATGGTTCTGCGCTGCCACTGTTTCCAGGTGATCTTCTTTTTGGGTTTGTCGGACATGGCGATGGGGTTCCTCCTTTTTCCGGGTGGGGACGTGTAGAATAGCAACATTATACCCGCACTTTCTCCAAAAGGCAAGTCAAACCGCGCCGGCGGCGGCCTGCTCCAAGTCGGTGAGGAGGATGCCCGCCAGCTTCAGCACGTCCTCCCCCTTCCGCAGCCGGAGGGCCAGGTAGGGCTTCTCCCCGGCGGAGAAGAGCAGGCGGCGCCTGTACTTCTCCAGCCCGCACACCGCCGCCACCTGGGCAAAGTCCGGGTGGGGGAGGGACAGGCGGAGGGCGTTCTCCTTCTGGGCCATCTCGGGGATGCCCAGGGCGGCGGCCCGGGCCCGGAGCAGGGCGATGGCGATGAGGTTGGTGACGCTCTGGGGGGGATCGCCGTACCGGTCGATGAGCTCGTCGGTGATGTCGTCCCCCTCCTCCTGGGTGCGCACCCGGGCCATGCGGCGGTAGAGGTCCATCCGCTGCTCCGGGGCGGGGATGTATCGCTCGGGGATGGCGGCGGGGACGGTGAAGTCGGCGGTGCACACCAGCTGCGCCTTGGGGGGCTTGCCCTGCTCCTCCAGCACTGCCTCCTCCAGGAGGCGGAGGTAGAGGTCGTACCCCACGCTCATGAGGAAGCCAGACTGCTCCGCCCCCAGCAGGTTCCCCGCCCCGCGGATCTCCAGGTCCCGCATGGCGATCTTGAACCCCGAGCCGAAGGCGGCGTACTCCCGGATGGCGGACAGGCGCTTGGACTGGTCCTCGGTGAGCACCCGGTTGCGCCGGTA
>CALWXD010000080.1 GCA_944385425.1 uncultured Oscillospiraceae bacterium
CCTCGCTGTAGGGGTGGTAGCGCATGGGCAGGTCCAGCCAGGTGGACTTCTTCACAATGCTCCGGTAGTGGGTGAAGGTGTCAAAGCTCTGCTTGCCGTGGTAGCTGCCCATGCCCGAGGCCCCTACCCCGCCGAAGGGCATGTGGGTGGTGGCCAGGTGGATGATGGTGTCGTTGACGCACCCGCCGCCGAAGGAGCAGGTGTCCAGCACCCGTTTCTCCACCGCCTTGTCGGCGGTGAAGAGATACAGCGCCAGGGGCTTTGGCCGGCCGCGGATGAAACGGATGACCTCCTCCAGATCCCGGTAGGGCAGCACCGGCAGGATGGGGCCGAAGATCTCCTCCTGCATAATGGGGCTCTCCGGCGACACATCGTCCAGCAGGGTGGGCTCCACAAAGCGGCGAGCGTCGTCTGTTCCGCCGCCCAGGAGGATCCTCTGCCCCTCCAGCAGGCCCTTGACCCGCCGGTAGTGCTTGTCGCTGATGATGGTGGGCATATTGCCGTAGTCCCCGCCGGGGAAGAACTCCTCCAGAGCCCCCCGGAAGGCGGAGACAAAGGGCTCCTTCACCTTCTCGTGGAGGAACAGGTAGTCCGGCTCCACGCAGGTCTGGCCGGCGTTGAGGACCTTGCCGAAGGCGATGCGCCGGGCGGCCAGCTTTATGTCCGCCGTCTCGTCCACGATCACCGGGCTCTTGCCCCCCAGTTCCAGCGTCACCGGCGTTAGGTGCTTTGCCGCCGCCTCCATCACCACCTTCCCCACCGCCACGCTGCCGGTAAAGAAGATGTAGTCGAATTTCTCCTCCAGCAGGGCGCTGTTCTCCTGCCGCCCCCCCTCCACCACGGTGATGTACTCCGGCAGGAACGTCTCCCCCAGGATCTTTGCCAGGGCGGCGCTGGTGGCCGGGGCGTAGGCCGAGGGCTTCACCACCGCGCAGTTGCCCCCGGAGATGGCCCCCACCAGGGGAGAGAGGCACAGCTGCACCGGGTAGTTCCAGGGGGACAGGATGAGGGCCGCCCCGTAGGGCTCCGGCGCGATGAAACTCCTGGCGTGGAACTGGGCCAGGGGGGTGGGCACGGTCCTAAGCTTCATCCAGCGGCGCAGGTGTTTCTTATGGAAACGGATCTCCTCCAGCACCAGCCCCGTCTCGCACATGTAGGTCTCCATGGGGGCCTTGTTCAGATCCTGTTTCAGCGCGTCCATGATGAGGGGCTCATTTTTCTTGATGGCCTGGTACAGCTTTTCCAGGGCCGCCAGCCGGAAATCCGCCCCCCGGGTGGCCCCCGTCTCAAAATACGCCCGCTGCCGCGCCACGATCTCTTGGATGCTCATATACTCCCTCCTATCCGCTCCAGCTCCTCCTCCAGGCGGCGCGCCAGGGAACGGGCGCCCCGCTCCGCGAGGAAGGCTTCAAAACCGGCCCAGGCCGCCCTTGCCGCGCCGCCGCAGTCCAGCACCGCCGGGGCTAGGGCCAGCCACGCCGCCCGCATGCACCAGGCCGCCAGGGCCGCCTCCCCGGTCCCCTCCGGGCATGTCCCGGAGAAGTACTGCCGCCCCTCCAGCGCCGCGGCGATGGCCCGGGCGATGTCCCCCTTGGCCCAGCGGGCAAAGCCCCAGAAGTGCTCCCGCACCTGGGGAAGGGCGTCCCCCTCCTCCCCGGCGCCGGCGCACAGGTCCGCCGCCCGGGGAAACCCCGCCTCCCGCAGCGCCGCCTCCAGCGCCGCCAAGCCCGCCTCCAGCCGCCGCCGGAACCGGTCCAGATCCTCCAGCCGACGGGAGCCGTAGGTCCGGTTCATCTCCCGGCGGCGGATGTCGATGAAGGCGTCCAGGGTCTCGTCGGACACCCGGATCATCTCCGCCCCCGCCTCCGCGGTGAAGGACCGGGCCATCAGCGCCCCGGCCACAAAGGAGTCCACGTCCGCGGCGGCGGCCCGGTCCAGGGCCTCCTGGTAGATGGCGAAGGCCCGGAGGGACTGGGCAAAGGGGATCCCCGCCTCCAGCCGCCGGCCCACCAGGGCCATCACCGCCTGGCCCGAGGGGGAGACGGTCTGCCGCCGGCCGGCCCCCTCGGTTTCAACAAGGCCGGCCCGGACCAATTCCGCCGTCTGCGCGGCGGTGAGGCCCGCGGCCTTGGCCGCGTCTCCCATGGGAAGGGGCGCGCCGGCCTCCCCGCCGGACTTGTGGATGGCGTCCAGCAGCGCCAGCTCCCCCTCCGCCACCGCCGGGGACTCCAGCAGCCCTTTGATCACCGACAGGGGGTAAAACCGCTCCCGCTGGAGGGCGCGGATGCGCCGGATGGTCTCCACGCAGGCCGGGTCGTAGTAGGCCATGTTCCGCCCGGTCTTGACCGCGGCGCGGATGAGGCCCTCCTTGGCGTAAAACTTCACCGTGGAGACGCTGACGCCGGCGGCCCTGGCCAGCGCCCCGATCTTCAGCAGGCCCTCTGTCTGCTCCCTGTTGGCCATGGCGTTCTCCTCACTCCTGGCAGTCAATGACGATCTTCACCACGTCCGGCGGGTTCTGGATGGCAAGGCGCAGCGCCTCCTTGTACTGGGAGAGCTTGAAGTGGTGGGTGACAAAGCCCTCCACAGAGTAGACGCCGTCCCGGATCCACTCCTGGGCCAGATCAAAGGTGTAGAGGTCCCGGCCCTGCCAGTGCTCCATGCCGTGGGCGTCCACGCCCACGAGGTTGAGCTCCTGCCACCAGATGGGGCTCTCGTCAAAGGTAATGGCGTTCATGTGGTGGCCGATCTTCACAAAGGTGCCCTTGGCCTTCAAAAGCCGCAGCCCCGTGTGGTTGGACCAGCTGCCGCCGATGCAGTCGTAGATCCGGTCAAAGCCGCCGAAGAAGTACTTGTTGCCCTGCATGCCGGTGTAGACCTGGCTGCCGCCGGTGGCCTTGGACGTGGCCTCGTAGGGGTCCCCCTCCAGCACATGGTCCGCCCCCAGCTTTTTGGCAAACTCCTGCTTGCTCTTCACCCGCTCCAGGATCCACACCTCGCACTCCGGCTCCACGATCTTGATGGCCTGGACCACCCCCAGGCCAATGGTGCCGCAGCCCATCACCAGGATCTTCTCCCCCTTCTTGGGGGGCGCACAGAGGACGGCGTGGATGGAGACGCAGGTGGGCTCCACCATCACCGCCTGCTCGTCGGTGATCTC
>CALWXD010000081.1 GCA_944385425.1 uncultured Oscillospiraceae bacterium
CTGCCAGCAGGCCGTCTGTGGAGGAGGCCTGCCCCGGCCAGCCTGGGAGCAGAAGGGAGACAGACGCCGCCCCCTGTCCGCGGATCCAGCCGCTGACCGCAACCCGGGCCACACTGGTGTACAGGATCGTGCCGTCAATGGAGATCTCATAGTAGGAGATGTCCTCCACGGTTCCCCGGAAGATGTCCATTCCCTGCTGGAGGAACTCCTCCGCCGTCATGGCCGCAAGGCACCCCGCCTCGCCAAACTGCTGGATGTCCGGCAGCCCTCCGCCGTCGCACAGAACCTCTCCGATCTCGATATTCCGGGAGTATCCGGGGCTGCCCGGGCCGTAGTCGCTGCCGTCCGGATTTTCAGCCGTACAGTCGCCTGTGTCCTCCCCTTGATCCCGGTGTACGGCGGCATCTCCGCCCCGCAGCCGGGGAAGGGCCAGGGCCGCCGACAAAATCAATACGAGGCAGGCCGCCGCCGCGGCGCACCTCTGCCAGGGCCTGGAACGGCGCGGCTTAGGGCGGCTCTCCTCGATCTGTTCTGCCGCCGCCTCACCGATGGCGCGAAACAGTGTCTCCTTTGTCATAGCTCGTATCCCTCCTTGATGAGATGGTCCCGAAGGCCAAGGCGGGTCCGGCGGAGCATGGACTTGACCTTGGACGGGGTGAAATGGAATCGGTCCGCGATCTCCTGGATGGAGGCGCAGTACCAGTACCGCTGGAGGAACACCTGCCGCTGTACCGCCGGGCGGGCGGCCAGATAGGCGGAGATGGCCTGGCCCAGGAGGTGCAGGTCCACCTCCTCGTCCGCTCCCCCCACGCAGTCGGACAGCTCGTCCAGCAGCGCCGGGAAGGGGCTGCAGCGCCTTTGGGCGGTGTTGTAGTCGTAGCGGTCCAGGGCGATGTTGCGGACCAGGCGGCCCAGAAACGCCCACAGGTGCCCGGGGCGCTGGGGCGGGATGGCGTTCCACAGGGCCAGCAGCGCGTCGCTGACGCACTCCTCCGCGTCCTCCTCGCTGTGGAGCACCCCCATGGCGATGCGGCGGCACAGACCGCCGTACTTGTCCCGGGCCTTTGCGATGGCCTCCTCCGAGCGGTCCCAGAACAGCTGGACGATGGCGGCGTCCTCCATGGCAATCCCTCCTTTGAAAGCGTTCACCCCTATAGTCGGAATTGTACTGCCCGGGGTTGCGCCGCGGCAAGAAAAATTTCCAAAAGAGCGCCGTTTCGGCAAAAACCGCCAGGGGGACAGGCTATACTAAACCGCAGAGAAAACGGCGCGGAAAGGTTGTGACCATGTGGATATACGGACAAAACTGGAGGAGCAGACGCTGACCATCCAGCTGTGCGGCGAGCTGGACCACCACGGGGCCAAGGGGCTGATGGAGCGGATGGACGCCCTCATGGAGCGGGACCTGCCCCGCAAGACCATCCTGGATCTGGAGCAGCTGCGCTTTATGGATAGCTCCGGCATCGCCGTCATCCTCCGGGCCAAGCGGCGGATGGAGGCCCTGGGGGGAAACCTTGTGGTGGTGAATATCCCCAAGCAGGCGGCCCGGGTGCTGGATACGGCGGGGCTGGGCCGGTATGTGAAACTGATTTAGGAGGAAGGGCGTATGAATGTAGCCAATTACATAGCGATCACCTTTCCCAGCTGCAGCGCCAACGAGGGCTTTGCCCGGGCGGCGGCGGCGGCCTTCGCCGCCCAGCTGGACCCCACCCTGGAGGAGCTGGGGGACATCAAAACCGCCGTCAGCGAAGCGGTGACCAACGCCATTGTCCACGCCTACCCCGACACCATCGGCAAGATCGCGCTGAAGGCGAAGATCCTGGAGGGGGACGTGCTGGAGCTGACGGTGCGGGACTGGGGCCGGGGCATCGCCGACGTGGAGAAGGCCAGGGAGCCCCTCTTTACCACCGGCGGCGAGGAGCGCAGCGGCATGGGCTTTACCATCATGGAGAGCTTTATGGACACCCTGCGGGTCACCTCGAAGGAGGGGCAGGGGACCAAGGTGGTGATGCGCCGGCGCATCGCCAAGCGCGGCAGACGATGAACCTGGAGCTGCTGGCCGCCGCCCGGGCGGGGGACCAGGACGCCTGCGACCAGCTGATCCGGGAGAACACGGGCCTCATCTGGAGCATCGTCCGGCGCTACTGCGGCCGGGGGGCGGAGATGGAGGACCTCTACCAGCTGGGGTGCGTGGGCTTTCTCAAGGCCATCCGGGGCTTTGACCCGGACTACGGCACCCAGTTTTCCACCTACGCCGTGCCCAAGATCGCCGGGGAGATCCGGCGTTTCCTCCGGGACGACGGGGCGGTGAAGGTGGGGCGGGGCCTAAGGGAGCAGGCCATGGCCATCCTCTCCGCCCGGGAGCGTCTGAGCCACCGGCTGGGCCGGGAGCCGGCGCTGTCGGAGCTGGCGGAGGAGACGGGGTATACGCCGGAGGAGATCGCTGCGGCGGAGCTGGCCGCCGCCGCGCCGGAGAGCCTGCAGCAGGAGGTGGGGGAGGGGCTCACCCTGGAGTCCACCCTCCACGACAGCGAGGGGGAGGAGGCCATGGTGGAAAAAATCGCCCTCCGCAGCGCCATCGAGACGCTGCCGGAGAGCGAGAAAAAGACCATCCTCCTGCGGTTTTTCAAGGGGCTGACCCAGGCCCAGACCGCCCGGATCCTCTCGGTGTCCCAGGTGCAGGTATCCCGCCTGGAGCGGCGGGCCCTGGACCGCCTAAGGCGGGAGTTTGCGGCCCAGGACTGAAGAAATCCTCCCCTTGAAACTCCGTCATGGTGCCCCAGTAGCGCATGGGCATGTGGGTGCGGCGGGTCTTGGGGTTATAGCGGGGGGCGATGGCGATGGTGTCGTAGAAGGTCTTCCACAGCCGGCGGAACCGCGCCTCCTCCTCCCCGGGCCGGGCCATCTGGAAGTCCTCCAGGGGGGCGATGCACCAGTCCCCGTCCCTTGCGAAGAGGGCCTCCTGGTGGGTGCGGTCGTAGAGGAGGAAGGTCTCCCCCCGGCACCGGTCGCAGAAGTGGGGCCGGAGCAGAGGCAGCACCCGGTTTTTGGGCCGGATCTCCCCCACCAGCACCCCGTCAAACTCCGAGAACCGGACAAACCCCTTGAGCAGGTGGGCCTCCCCCTCCAGGTGCCGCACCGCCTGCCACACCGGGTAGAGGGCCGGGTGGGCGGGGTTTCGCAGCAGCGTCGGCCCCTCCTTCAGAAGGGCGCGGATCAGCTGGCAGAGCAGCAGCTCCCGCTCCGGCGCGCAGGTGAGGAACCCCTTGGCCACCAGGTCCCCGGCGGCGGGGGAGAGGGCGGTGAGTTTCCGGAGCACCCGCCGGGCGTGGGCCTCGTCGGTCTCCACCCGCCGGACAGAGAAGAGCGTAGGCTCCAAATCCCCCGCGGCGCAGATGGCCGCGGGGGATTCTTTATAGAGGTAGCTTTCGAACACGCAGCAGAGGAACCCCTCAAAGCTGCCGTCATAGCAGTAGACGCAGTCCATGGACCGTCTCCTTTCCCGCCCGGCGGCCTACGCGCCCCGGAGCGTCAGATCCACCCGGAAGAGATCCCCGTCGATGGAGAGGGCCAGGGAGCCGCCCATCAGCTCCATGAGGCTTTTGGCGATGTTCAGCCCCAGGCCGCTGCCCTCGGTGTGGCGGGAGGCGTCGGCCCGGACGAACCGCTCCATCAGCTCCTCGGCGCTGATGTTCAGCATCTCCCGGGAGATGCTCTTCATGGCGAGGGATACCCGCCCCTCCCCGGCGGCCAGGTCGATGTACACCCGGCTGCCTGGCTGGGCGTACTTGCAGACGTTGGAGAGGAGGTTGTCCAGCACCCGCCACAGCAGCTTCCCGTCCGCCAGGGCGGTGAGCACCTCCTCCGGCGCGCCCACCACCGCCTGGAGGCCGCTGTCGCCCAGGCGCTGGTCGTAGTCCCCCAGGGCCTGGTCCACGATCTCCCGCACCTGGATGGGCTGCAGGTCCACCGGGAGGTTGCCGGTGGAGGCCTTGCTGGCCTCCACCACGTCCTCCGTCAGTTTCCGAAGGCGCTGGCTCTGCCGGTCCAGGATGTTGAGATAGTCCGCCGCGTCCCCTGTCAGCCCCTCCTTTTTCAGAAGGTCCACATAGCTGATGATGGAGGTGAGGGGGGTCTTGATGTCGTGGGAGACGTTGGTGATCAGCTCCGTCTTCAGCCGCTCCGAGCGCATCCGCTGCTCCACCGCCCGGTTCATGCCGTCGCCGATGGCGTTGAGGTGCTCCCCGTGGCGCTTGAGGGAGAAGAAGAGGCGGCGGGTGTCCGCCTTGGCCTCCAGGTTGCCCTCCGCCAGGGCCTTGGCCGTCCGCTCCAGCTGCTGCAGCTGCCAGGAGAAGAAGGTGCAGCCAGCCAGGACCAGGAGGTTAAAGCCCACCAGCGCGGCCAGGGGGAGGACCTGGATCCAGAAGTCGAAAGGGTAGGAAAAATAGGTGATGTTGGGGTGCAGAAACAGGAGAAAGACATTCACCGCCAGATAGCCCGCCACCCCCAGGGCCGTCCGCCAGGCGAAGGGGAGGACGCGGAAGAAGGCGCGGACGGAGCGGAACAGGCGGCAGCACAGGGTGTTCTCCCACATCCGCCCCGCCTTCCTCCGGGCGGCCAGGGTCACCAGCGCCGCCAGGGTTAGGGCGATGGCCAGGAAGAAGGCGCCCAGCCCCGGCAGGATCCAGGTCAGAGGCGAGCCGGAGGAGATGTTGTAAAAGTCCGTGACGCGGGTGCCGTAGTAAACGAGGTACCACACAGCGATGGCGTCCGCCGCCAGATACAGGTCCAGGGGGATCCGGTCCTGCCAGTTGAGGTAGATCGTCTCCCGCCCCCGCCGCCAGCCGGCGGCCCACAGGAGGTACCCCAGCCCCAGCAGGGCCAGCGCCGCCGAGAGGGCGGCGGGCAGCAGGCCGCCGCGGAGCTGAAAGAGGAGGTAGCTGCCGCGGTAGGGGCTGTCGGGGGCGTCCAGGTCCAGGGCGTACACCGTCACCCGGTAGTCCTTCCCCGGCGTCAGACCCAGCTCCCGGGCCGGCTGGTCCAGAGCCATGGTCTCCTGCCAGTAGGCATCATAGAAGGCCGGGGCGCTGTCGCTGTAGAGCAGCGCCCCCGGCAGCGCCGGGTCCGCCACCCCCACTGTCGTCCCCTCCCGGGCGACGCCCCGGACGAGATAGTCCCAGGCGATGTCGGCGCTGATGTCCGCGAAGGCGGAGGAGTCCTCATAGGCGGCGTCGAAATACCCGGCGGCATGGCAGCGGAGGTAGAGGATGGCGAGGCCCAGCGAGGCCGTGGCCAAAAGGACGGTGAGCAGGAAGGCTGCCGCCTTCAGCGGCAGGCAGCAACGCAATTTTTTGATCATGGGGATTCCTCCTTGTTCTGTTTCATTTCGGCCCCGCGCCGTCCCGCTCCCCGGAAGGGGAGGGAGGGCGGCGACACGCCTGTCCAGCCCGCAGCGCCGCCCACAGCAGAGCGGCCGCGGGGGCCAGGGCGGCGGGGAGCCGGCGTTTCCGCCTCATGGGGCGTTTCCGTTCCCGGGCGGGCTGGCATCAGCGCGCTGTTGTCCCCGGCGCCTCCATCTTGTAGCCCAGCCCCCACACCACCTTCAGATACCGGGGCTCAGAGGGGTTGATCTCGATCTTCTCCCTAAGGTGGCGGATGTGGACGGCCACGGCGCTCTCCGAGCCCAGGGCCGCCTCGTTCCACACCAGCTCGTAAATCTGGGCGGAGGAGTAGACCTTCCCCGGGTGCTGCATCAGCAGGCGGAGGATGTTGTACTCCATGGGGGTGAGGGAGACCGGCTCCCCGTCCACGGTGACGGCCTTGGCCTCGTCGTCCAGGGCCACGCCGCCGATGGTGAGGCGGGAGGGGCGCTGCTCCATGCCGCCCAGGGTGGTGTACCGCCGTAGCTGGGAGCGGACCCGGGCGATGACCTCCACCGGGTCGAAGGGCTTTGTGATGTAGTCGTCCGCCCCCACGTTCAGCCCCAGCACCTTGTCGCTGCTCTCGGATTTGGCGGTGAGGAGGATGATGGGGATGTTGGAGGACTGGCGGAGCTTTGCCGTGGCGGCGATGCCGTCCAGCTGGGGCATCATGATGTCCATTAGGATGAGATGGATCTCCTGCTGCTGGACGAGCTCCAGCGCCTCCTGCCCGGTGTAGGCCGTAAAGACGGCGTACCCCTCGGCGGAGAGGTAGATGGTCAGCGCGGAGACGATGTCCCGCTCGTCGTCGCAGATGAGGATGTTGGCCATGGAGGGATCCCTGCCTTTCGTCCCCTATTGTAGCACATCTGTTCTTAAGAAAAAAGGGGGTCGCTGTTTAAGACTTCTTTAAGGCGGCGGCTTTATCGGGAGATTACTATGTAGGATAGGGAAACAGAAAATCGGTCCCAAACAAAAGGAGTCCCGAACCCCCAGGGGTTCGGGACTCCTTTTTTGAAAAAAGCGGATTACAGCTGGATTCGGGTGCCGGTCTTGCCGGCGATGCCGTCCCGGGCCTTCTCCAAAAGGGTGATGAGGGCGGTGCGGCCGGGCTTGGACTCGGCGAATTTCACCGCCGCCTCCACCTTGGGCAGCATGGAGCCGGGGGCGAACTGCCCCTCGGCGGCGTACTGCCGGGCCTCGTCGGGGGTCATGGCGTCCAGCCACTTCTCGTTGTCCTTGCGGAAGTTGATGGCCACCTTCTCCACGGCGGTGAGGATGATGAGCATGTCCGCGTCCAGCTGCTCGGCCAGGAGCTCAGAGCAGAAGTCCTTGTCGATGACAGCGGCGGCGCCCTTCAGATGGTTCTTCTCCGTGCGGTAGACGGGGATGCCGCCGCCGCCGCAGCAGATCACCAGGTGGCCGTCCTGCACCAGCGCCCGGATGGCGCCGGCCTCGATGATGTGCTTGGGCTTGGGGGAGGCCACATACCGCCGCCAGCCCCGCCCGGCGTCCTCCTTGACGAGGTAGCCGGTCTTGGCCGCGTAGTCCTGAGCCTCCGCCTCGGTCATGAACTTGCCGATGGGCTTGCTGGGGTTCTCAAAGGCGGGGTCCTTGGGGTCCACCTCCACCTGGGTGACGATGGTGCACACGGGGATGCTCTGGATGCCCCGGTTGAGAAGCTCCTCCCGGAAGGCGTTCTGCAGGTCATAGCCGATATAGGCCTGGCTCATGGCGCCGCAGACGGACAGGGGCGTGAACCCCTGGTGGGGGTCCTCCTTCTGCAGGGCGGACATGGCGTTGTTGATGATGCCCACCTGGGGGCCGTTGCCGTGGGCAACGATAACCTGGTTGCCGTCCTCGATGAGGTCCACAATGGCCTTGGAAGTGATCTTCACCGCCTCCGCCTGCTCCGGCAGAGTGTTGCCCAGGGCGTTGCCGCCCAGGGCAATGACGATACGTTTACCCATAACAAATCTTCTCCTTTAGTCAGTTCAATCTGCCGCCCGCCGGAAAGCAGTCCCCATCGGGCAGCCGGGGGGAGAGAAAAGGAGCCGGCCGGCTCCTTCTCTCTTTCTCCGGTAGGTTTTGCTTAGAACGCCTTGCGCTTGTCGCCCTTCTTGTCCAGATCCAGCAGCGCGTCCACAGGGTTCTTGACCTTGCTGAGGAAGATCATGGCCGCGATGATATAGGGCTTGTAGGAGGCCTCCTTGTACAGGGGGACAATGTAGCGGTCGAACACGCTGTTGTCCACCTCGCCCTCCTCGCAGCTGAGGCCGGTGATGTCGGCGGGCAGGCAGTGCATGTAGAGGGCCTTGCCGTCGCGGGTCAGCTTCATCATCTCCTCGGTGCAGGCCCAATCCTTGTGCTGGGCGTTCTGGGCCAGCAGGCGCTGCTCCA
>CALWXD010000082.1 GCA_944385425.1 uncultured Oscillospiraceae bacterium
AATAGCAAATGCGGTTAATGGTACTATCAAGCACAAACAGGCCGCAATAGCTCCCCATTTAATCCAGAAAGGCTTTTTGGCTTTCTTTTTGTAATTGAGGGCTTCGTCAATGTATTTGTTGTCAAGCTCGCTCATAGCGTCGGAAAACTTCTTTGCGTTCATACGAACACCTCTCTTTCTATCAGGTATTGTTTCATCTTCTCGCGGATACGGGTCAGCCGGACAGAGATGTTTTTCTCGGTCAGCCCCACAAACTCGGCGATGTCCCTGCAGCTGTCGGCAAACCAATAGCGGCGCATGAAAATAACGCGGTTTTCGAGGGTCAGCGTGTCCAAAAACGCTCCAATGATACGGGATAATTCTCTGGTTTCGATTGCATCTTCCACGGTTTTTTGGTCTGCGATACAGCCCTCGATTTCCTCTAAGGCAGCCGTATAAGCACTGCTGCGCTTGGCTGCCGCCTTTCTCCAATAGGCTTTGAGGGAGATGTTCCGCACGATTTTCACGATGTAGCTGAGCAGCGGGTTAGGTCGTACCGGGGGAATGGCGTTCCACGCGCCTAGGTACGCGTCGTTGACGCACTCCTCCGCGTCCTGCCTGCTGTTCACAATGTTGTACGAGAGATTATGGCAGATTTTCCCGTATTTCCTGTCCAGCTCCCGGATCGCCTGCTGGTCACGGGCAAAAAACAGCTCTATGATTTTTTCATCGTCTATCATCCCGTAGCCTCCTTTCCGGTTTCACCTATATCCTACGGTTTTCGCGGCGAATACTACAGCAAAGCCAAAATTTTATTTCCATGATACAGTATTGTTTCATTTCTTACAAGGCGGAAGGCGGCCCGCCCTGTTTTATCCATCCGGCGGCGGCTCGACGCCCATGGGGATGGGAGCGGGGAGGGCCGGCGCGGGGAAGAAGGATGCCGGGCCCTTGAGAAACAGGAAACGGGCCGCCTCGAAAGAGGCGGCCCGTTTCCTGCACTGAAGAACAGACACATCGCTTGTACGACGAAGTCGCTTGCGGAAAACACATGGGGGTTACTGGGGCAGGCACAGACAGATTGCCACAAACACCAGTACGATCGCGCCATAGGCGATCCAGCGGTACGCGTTGGGATTTTTCATCTTTTCCATTGTTACTTAGCCTTCGCTTTCATTTCCATTCCATCTTTGTCTGATAGTAGCATACGCCCCCAACGTAAACTCCGCTAGCGCGTCTATGTAACATCTATGTAAAATCACGGCGGGGGAGCGGGGGAGGGGCGGCGGCGGTTTTCCGCCGCTTTTGCCGGGAAAAGAGACGCTTTTTCGGAAAAGAGTTGTAACGGCGGCGGAGACGTGGTACAATAAACGGTACGAATTCTTTCGCCCCCCGGCGGGGCAATTTCATGATAACGGAGTGTTCATCACTATGGCGAAAGTCGTTACAGAGGATATGATTCCGGCCTATGAGGCCTTTGTCCAGAGCCACCCCAAGGGCCACTTCTGCCAGAGCGTCCTGTGGGCCAAGCAGAAACCCATGTGGAAGTGGGAGGCGGTGGTCTCCACCGACGGGGAGGGGAGGATCAAGGGCTCCCTGGCGGTGCTGATCCGGAAGGTGCCGGGCACCCCCTTCACCTTGATGTACGCCTGCCGGGGCCCGGTGTGCGACCTGGACGACGGCGAGACGCTGCGGGACCTCATCCAGGGGGCGCGGCAGCTGGCCAAGCGCTATCACAGCTATGCCATCAAAATCGATCCCGACGTCCCCTCCTCCAACACCGCCTTTACCAAGCTCTTGACAGATCAGGGGTTCCAGATCACCGGCGGGGGGAAGAACTTCGAGGCGGTCCAGCCCAAGTACGTCTTCCGCCTGGACGTGGAGGGGAAGACGGAGGAGGAGCTGATGGCCGCCTTCCACCAGAAGACCCGCTACAACCTGCGCCTGGCCATCAAGAAGGGCGTGGAGGTCCGCCTCTGCGGCAAGGAGGCGGTGGGGGAGTTTACCCGCATCATGCGCATCACCGGCCAGCGGGACGGCTTTGTCACCCGCCAGGAGGGCTATTTTGCCGCCATGCTGGACAACCTGGGGGAGCACTGCCGGCTGTACATGGCCTACCACGACGGCCAGGCCATCGCCGGCACCCTCGCCATCCACTATGGGGACAAGGTCTGGTATCTCTACGGCGCCTCCTCCAACGAGCACCGGAATCTGATGCCCAACTACCTGCTCCAGTGGCGGATGATCCAGTGGGCGGTGGAGACCGGCTGCCGGATCTATGACTTCCGGGGCGTCTCCGGGGACCTGACCCCGGACAACCCCCTCTACGGTCTCTACCAGTTCAAAAAGGGCTTTGGCGGGGAGTTTACGGAGTTTATCGGGGAGATGGACCTGGTGCTGAGCCCCCTGGTGGCCTTTGCGGTGAAAAACGGCACCAAGCTGATGAAGAAGATCCGCAAGCGCGTCTACCTCCGGCGGGGCAGGAAGGCGCAGTAGGGGCGGCTGCGGAGCAGGGGCCCAACAAAAGAGACAGAGGGGGACAGCGGGGATGAAAGCATACATCGTGGAGCGGGAGGCGGTCAGCCACAACATCCATAAAATCCTGGAGCACGCGGCGGGCGTGCCGGTGTGGGCGGTGCTGAAGGGGGACGGGTACGGCCTGGGCTGCGCCCCCATGGCCCGGCTCTGCTGGGAGAACGGGATCCGCCGCTTTGCCGTCACGGAGCCCGGCGAGGCGGAGGCCATCCGGGCGGAGGGACTGGAGGAGGCGGAGATCTTGATGCTCCGGGCCACCACCGACCGGGAGGAGGTGGAGCGGCTTTTGGCCCTGGGGGCCGTTTTGACCCTCAGCTCCGAGGCGGACGCCGCCGTGATCCGGGCCGCGGCGGAGGAGAAGGGCGTCTGCGCCCGGGTCCACCTCAAGCTGGACACCGGCATGGGGCGCTATGGGTTCCTTCCCGCCGAGGAGGCGGCCATCCGCCAGACCTTAGACGCTCTGGGGGAGATGGTCCAAGTAACAGGGGTGTATACCCACTTCCACTCCTCCTTTGGGAAGGAGGGGATCACCCGGCGGCAGTTTGCCGCCTTCCAGGCCGCCTGCGGCAAGCTGGAGGCGGCTGGCTATGCCCTGGGGGAGCGGCACTGCTGCAACTCCTCCGCCTTCCTCCGGTTCAAGGACATGCACCTGGACGGCGTCCGCCTGGGCTCGGCCCTCCTGGGCCGGGTGGCGGTGAAGGACCCCCTGGGGCTCAGGCGGGTGGGATACGCCGAGGCGACGGCGGACGAGCTGCGGCTGCTGCCCAAGGGCCACACCGTGGGCTACGGCGCGGCCACCGCCCTCAAGCGGGACACCCGCTCGGCGGTGATCCCCATCGGCTACTGCCACGGGTTCACCCTCCAGCGGGGACGGGATGTGTGGCGGGCCCAGGACTGTGTCCGGGGGATCCTCTCCAATCTGAAGCTGCTGCTGAAGCCGTCGGTTCCCACGGTTACGGTGGGGGGGCGCCCCGCCCGGACCCTGGGGCATGTTGGGATGCTCCACACCTGCGTGGATGTGACGGACCTCACCTGTGCGCTGGGGGACCCGGTCCGGGTGGAGATCAACCCCCTCATGGTGAAGGGCCTGCCGGTGGTCTACCGCTGAGCGGTCCCGGCGCCCCCTCTCCCGGGAGAGGGGGCGCTTTTTGCCCGGCACGGGCGGTCCCCCTTGCGAAGGGGCGGCCGGGATGGTAAAATAGAGGGAACGATCGGAAAAGACAGGGAAGGGGGCGGCGATGGTGCGCAAGCTGATGATCGTCGCCCTCGCCTTTTCCGCCGGGGCCCTCCTCAGCCAGTACTGCCTGCCCCTGGCGGCCCTGCCCTGGGCGGCGGGGGCCGCGGCGGCGCTCCTCGGGCTGGGCCGGCTGCTGAAGGGACGGCGGGGCCTGGTCCTCTCCCTGGCGGCGGGCGCCCTGGCGGTGTCCCTTTTGTACTGCTTTGCCTTTCTCACCTATATCCGCGGCGGGGTGGCCCGCCTTGCGGGGCAGGAGCGGTTCCTGGCCGTGGAGGTGACGGCCTACGCCGAGGCCACCAGCCAGCGCATGCGGATCCCCGTGCGGATCCTGGGCCAGGCGCCCCTCCGGGGAAACGCCATGCTCTACGGCGGGGAGGAGCTTTTGGCGCTCTCGCCGGGGGATCAGCTCTCCGGCGTGATGCTGGCGGAGGACGCCTCCTCCATCGACGGCACGCCCATCGCCGCCTTTACCGCCCGGGGGATCTGGCTGCTGCTCTATCCCCAGGGGGAGGTGGCGGTGACGCCGGGGGAGCGGTCCCTGCGCTACCTCCCCCAGCAGGCGGCCCACCGCCTGGGGGAGACGGCGGACCGGCTGTACGGCCAGCGGTGGAGCACTTTCCTCAAGGCCCTGCTCTTCGGCGACCGCAGCGACTTTGACCCCGGCTACCAGAGCGACCTCAGCGAGGCGGGGATCTACCACATCACCTCCGTCTCCGGCCTCCACTGCGGCTTTCTCCTGTCCCTCATCGCCTTCTTTGTGGGGCGGCACCGCCGCCGCCTGCTGGCGGCCATCGCCATCCCGTGCCTCATCCTCTATACGCTGGCGGTGAGCTGCCCGGCCTCCATGGTCCGGGCGGCGGTGATGCTCTCCCTGGTGCTGCTGGGGCCCCTTCTGGGGCGGGAGAGCGACGGGGCCACCTCCCTGGCCTTCGCGCTGATGGTGCTGGTGGCGGCCAACCCCTGCGCCATTGCCGGCATCGGGCTGCAGCTGTCCTTCGCCTCCATGGCGGGGCTGATGCTCCTGGCGCCCCGGATCTACGCCTGGTTCCCAAAGCCAGGGAACCGCCTCCTCCAGGGGGTAGTGTATACCCTCTCCACCAGCCTTGGCTGCATGGCGGTGACGGCGCCGCTGTCCGCCCTCTACTTCAATTCGATCTCCCTGGCGGCGCCCCTGGCCAACATCCTCTGCCTGTGGGTGTCCTCCTTCACCTTTATAGCCGGGGTGTTCTCCGTGGCCCTGGGGATGGTGTTTCCGCCCCTGGGGGCGGCGGTGGCCCTGGGCGGGAAGGCGGGGACCTGGTGGATTTTGACGGTGTCGGAGGTCCTCTCGGACATCCCCTTCCACGCGGTGTATTTCACCAACCCCTACCTCAAATATTGGCTGGTCTACGCCATCGCCGCCTTTGCTTACTGCGCCTTGACGCCGCCGGAGCGGCGGAAGTACGGCCTGGCCGCCGCGTTGACGGCGCTGACGCTGGTGCTGGTCTCCGCCCTCCCCATCCGGGAGCGGCAGGGGCGCTTTCACGCCGCGGCCATCGACGTGGGCCAGGGGGCCAGCACCCTCCTGGCCTCCGGCGGCGCTGCGGCCCTGGTGGACTGCGGCAGCAGCAACAGCTACCTGGACGCCGGGGACGCCGCGGCGGATGCGCTGAACACCTGGGGCTATTTTGGCCTTGACTATCTGATCCTCACCCACTACCACGCCGACCACGCAAACGGACTGGGGGTGCTCCTGGCCCGGCTGGAGGCGGAGACGCTGTACGCCCCGGTCCCCACGGCGGGGGAGACCGCCCTCCACCGGGAGGTGGCGGACCTGGCGGAGCGGTACGGCGTGGAGATGGTCTATGTGACGGAGGATTTGACGTTTCCCCTGGGGGAGGCGGAGGTGACCCTCTTCGCCCCAGTGGGGGACGGCGGCACCAACGAGGAGGGCCTCTCCGTCCTCTGCACAGCGGGGGACTTCGACCTCCTCATCACCGGGGATATGAACAGCGAGCACGAGATGCTCCTCTCCGGCCTCAAGGACCTGCCGGACCTGGAGGTGCTGCTGGTGGGGCACCACGGCTCCCAGTACGCCACGTCGGAGGCCCTGCTGGAGCGGACGTCGCCGGAGGTGGGGATCATCAGCGTGGGGGACAACAGCTATGGCCACCCCTCGGAGGAGGCCATGCAGCGGATGGTGCGGCAGGGCATGCGCCTTTACCGCACCGACCTGCAGGGGACCGTCTCCCTCTTACTACCATGAAAGGAGAACAGCTATGGCGGCGGTGCGGGGAAAGACCCGGAGCGAGGACAGGCAGACGGCCTACCGGCAGCTGAAACAGGACCTGGAGAGGGGGGCGCTGGGCAGCGTCTACGTCTTTTACGGCGAGGAGACCTATCTGCGGGAGTACTACCTCAGCCAGGCGGCCAAACAGCTGGTGCCGGCGGGGCTGGAGGAGTTCAATTTCCACAAGGTGGAGGGGAAGGGGCTCACCGTCCAGGCCCTCACCGAGTTGGTGGAGGCCATGCCCATGATGGCGGAGCGGACGCTGGTGGAGGTGGTGGATTTCGACATCTTCAAGCTGGGGGAGGAGCAGCGGGAGACGCTGATCGCCCTGCTGGAGGATTTCCCCGCCTACTGCTGCCTGATCTTTGTCTACGACCAGCTGGAGTACAAGCCCAACCGCACCATGAAACGGCTGGCGGCGGCCATGGAGCGGCACGCCGCGGCGGTTAGGTTCGAGACCCAGAGCCGCGGCGACCTCCTCAACTGGGTGGGGCGGCGGTTCCGGGCCCACGGCAAGAGCATCGACACCCAGACCGCCGAGCACCTGCTCTTCACCTGCGGGAGCCTAATGAGCGGCCTCATCCCGGAGATTGAGAAGGTGGCCGCCTACGCCAGGGGCCCCGCCGTCACCAGGGCGGACATCGACGCGGTGGCCGCGCCGGTGCTGGAGGCCCAGGTCTTTGACATGACCGCCGCCATCTCCCGCCGGGACTTCAACCGGGCCTCGCAGCTGCTGGGGACCCTCCTCAAGCTGCAGGAGGAGCCCATCATGCTGCTGGCCGTGCTGGGCAAGGAGTTGCGCAAGCTCTACACCGCCCGGCTGGCCATCGACAACGGGCGGGACAAGTTCTGGCTGATGGAGCAGTGGGGCATGCGCTCCGACTACCCGGCCAAGCTCCTTTTGGAGGCGGCCCGGCGGGTGAGCACCCAGTGGGCGGAGGAGGCGGTGCTCCGCTGCGCGGCCCTGGACCTCAGAATGAAGAGCGCCTACGGCGCCGACGGGGAGGGGGAGCTGAAGACCTTCCTCATGGCCCTGGCCCAGGAGGCGGCGCGATGAGGCCCCGGGTCCGGGAGCTGATCGTGGTGGAGGGCCGGTACGACAAGAACGCCCTCCTCCAGGCGGTGGACGCCGCGGTGCTGGAGACCGGGGGCTTTGGCATCTTCAAGGACCGGGAGCTGGCCGCCTTCCTCCGCCGCCTGGCGGCGGAGCGGGGGGTCATCGTCCTCACCGACAGCGACGGCGCCGGCTTTGTCATCCGAAATCACCTAAAGGGGATCCTCCCCAAGGGGCAGGTCAAGCACGCCTACATCCCCGACGTCCCCGGCAAGGAGCGGCGGAAGGCCCGCCCCGGCCGGGAGGGCAAGCTGGGGGTGGAGGGGATGGCGCCGGTGGTGCTGCTGGAGGCCCTCCGCCGCTGCGGCGCCACCTTTCTGGATGGCGATGGGCAGCGGAGCGGGGCGGGAGGGGAGCCCATCACCAAGGCGGACCTTCTGGAGCTGGGTCTGGCCGGCCCGGGCAGCGCGGCCCGGCGTCAGGCCCTGCAAAGGCGGCTGGGCCTCCCCCAGCGCCTGACGGCCAACGGCCTTCTGGAGGCGCTGAACCTCCTCTACACCCGGGCGGCGCTGGAGCGGGAGATTTCCCGGGAAAGTTGCGAATGACTCTTGCCTTTTTCTTGGACAGCCTGTATAATAAATGCCAGCCATTTTCGGCAATTGATACAAAATATGATGATGATAAGGAGTGTGAAACATGGCCGAGGAGAACAGGACGCCCGCCGCCGGCGAGGTGGAGAGCAAAAATTTCATCCATCAGTTCATTGAGGAGGACATCGCAGAGGGTGGTCAGTTCCAGGGCATGACCGTCCACACCCGTTTTCCCCCGGAGCCCAACGGCTATCTGCACATCGGCCACTGCAAGGCCCTGTGCATCGACTTCGGCACCGCCGAGAAGTTCGGGGGGCTTTGCAATCTTCGCATGGACGACACCAACCCCTCCAAGGAGGACGTGGAGTATGTGGAGGCCATCCAGGAGGACATCCACTGGCTGGGCTTTGACTGGGGCGACCGGTTCTACTACGCCAGCGACTACTTTGAGCAGATGT
>CALWXD010000083.1 GCA_944385425.1 uncultured Oscillospiraceae bacterium
GGAGGGAGATCTGGCGGGGCATCTTCCCGGCGGACACCCCCCTGGGGGAGGTGGACTTCGAGTACCTGGCAAACCAGTTTGAGATCACCGGCGGCAGCATCAAGAACATCGCCCTGGTGGCCTCCTTTATGGCGGCAAGAAACGGCGAGGCGGTGGGCATGGGCCACATCGTCCGGGCCGTGAAATATGAGATGGCAAAGCAGGGGAAGATCATGCTCCGGGAGGACTACGGCGAGTACGGCTACCTCCTGAAATAGCGGCTCTCCCCGGACGAGAGAAAATGCAGCTGACATCCACCACAACCGGAAAGGAGCGGAATAGAGATGGATCAGGAATCTTTGGAATACGGCATGGACGTGCTGGACGAGATCGCACAGGCGGTGGCGCCCATCGGCATGACAGTGGAGAAGCAGGACCCCAAGGACACGGAGGGCATCCCCACCGGCCTTATCCGCCCGGAGGGGGCGGGGGGCTGGACCGTCACCTGCGCCGTGGTGCCCACCCATAAGGACAGCGTGTCCACCACATTTGTGCAGCTGTCCATCCCCCTCACCGCCCCCTGTCCGGAGCGGAGGGAGGAGCTGGAGCGGTTCACCCAGGCCGCCAACGCCCAGTTTCTCATGGGCACCCTGGTGACGGCCGGGGATGCCCTGTGGATGAAGTATGTTGTGGTGCTGGAGCCCGCCATCGCCATGGAGGAGTCCCACATGCAGGCGGCGGTGTTCGCCTTCTGCCAGCAGGGGGAGGCCCTGGCCACCCGGGCCCGGGCCGTCTGCCGGGACGGCCTAACGGCGGCGGAGGCCCTGGCCATGGAGATCGGGTGAGAGGAGGCGCGCTATGTTTGAACAGGATCGCTATTTAGAAGGCCAGCGGTCCCGGGGCGTGTTCCGGGATACCGGCCAGCCGGCGGCGGGGATGAGCCGCTACCAGGTCTCCGGCACGGAGGACAGCGCCGAGCTGGCGGCGGACCAGGCGGCGGACCAGGCGGTGGGCGGTCTCTTCCGCTCCCCCGAGGGGGCGGGCGGCGGCGGGTTCCAGGCGGACCTGGCCGACGCGGACCTCTCCGGCGGCGGGAGCCCCCTGCCCGCGGGGCTGATGGGCTCCATGGAGCAGTCCCTGGGCGCCAGCTTTTCCGGCGTGCGCCTCCACACCGACGCCGGGGCCGACCGTGCCAGCCGCCAGATCTCCGCCCGGGCCTTCACCCGGGGGCAGGACATCTACTTTAGGGGCGGCGAGTACAGCCCCGACACCCGGGAGGGGCAGCACCTCATCGCCCACGAGCTGGCCCATGTGGCCGCCGGGGATACCGGCATCCATCGGGCTGGGGACAGCGGAAACACAGGGAACAACACAGCGGGCAGCGCCCCCGCCCAAAGGACGCTGTCCCCGGATGAGGAGAAATTCAACAATGCCATCGCGCGGCTGGAGGCTGCCAACGGCCCGCTGGAAGGCGCGCAAACGCTCGTTACCTCCTTCGAGACGGATGCGGGCAAGTGGGGCTCCCTTCAGGCGGCTGCGCAACAGGTGAAGGATGCCGGCAGCGCCGCGGCGGCGAATGCCAGAGTCACCGGCATAGAAGCGCTAATCGCAAGGGCGGGCGCGGCGACCGATGCCAGCAAGGACACCAGCCTCCTATCCCAGTTGAACAAAATCATCGCTGATGCGGAATCGGCGGCAGGAAATCTGGGATATGACGACAATCACTCGGGAATGGCTTTGCTGAAGAGCGCCAAGCAGGTCCGGGATAAGCTGAACGAGCTCCCAGCCAAGGTGGAGGCAATCAAACCATCGGTGGCGTTTGCCAGGGAAGAAGCCGGCGCCATGGCGCCGGGGGGCACGGGCAAGGAATTCAGCGAGCCTGTGGAGAATATGTTGAATAACTCCGCCTGCGACGCGTTTTTCAAAGCTGTGGAGAAAGTGCGGGGCACCGCGAATATGGCGAGCGAAATCCAGACCGCGAAGACCGATGCCGCGGTGAAGAGCCACTTGAGCCAGAATGTGGGAAATTCCACCGCGGAAAAAATGTCCCGTGGGCTCGGGATCTCCGGAACCGCGCTGGGGTATTCCTCCGCCGTCGTCTCCGCTATCGACCAGGGCGCCGGCTATGATGAGGAGATCAAAGGCGAGGACAACGTCAGCGGCGCCTCGGAAAGAACGGCTACTGCCGCCACCCACATGGGGGCAATCAATGATACGCTGGGCGCGGTGAACGACACGCTGTCGGCGGGGGCGGATACCGCGATCCTCCATTCACAGGAGGCAAAGCGGAAACAGCACATCGAGGAGATGAAAAACGCCTTTGGCGCGGAGTCCGCGGAAAAACTGCAGGCAGCGGACCACAAGGGAAGAACCGCGGTTGCCGCCAGCTGGATCAAGGCGGGGGGCAGCGCCGTGGGCGCGGCCAACTCCATCTATGGCACTACCACCGGCAAGGGGGATGAAGATACAACGAAGATTGAGGAGAAGAAGGGCACGGCCATGAGCCTAACCGCGGACAGCGCCGCGGTGGCCGGCGACATCATGGGCCTCAGCGTGAACAGCGCGAAGGCGGCCGAGCAGCGCAAGCAGGACCAGATGGCAAAGAAGGGTATGCTCTCCATCGCGCAGCAGCTGCTCAAGCTGGTGTCGAATCCTGCCGCGGGAAGTGTGGACCAGCAGATCTCCGATCTTTGTAACTTCATCATAGGGGCGGTAAGCGGCAAGAAAAAGCTCAATACCAAGGGGAATACCCTAAAGGCCAGGATCTCGGGCATCCTCTCCGCGCTGAACGGCAATCCGAACGCGAACAACCCCCCGAGCCAGCCTGCCGCACCAGCCGTGGAAAAGAGCGCGGAAAAGAAGAAGTTTTTGACCATGCTGCTGGCTATGGAGACCAGCCGGGCCGCCTCCAAGAGCGGCGCGTCTGACGCCAGAAAGGACGTGGCATTTGATGTGCTTTCCACCATCGGCAGCCTAACCAGCCTGGCCTCCAGCATTACCAGCATGGCAGGCGCCGGAATGGCGGGCTTGATCCTCAATACGGTCGCATCCGCCATCGGCTTGATCGGCACCATCCGTGACACAGCGGATCTTCCGGGCAGCCTGGGCAAGGCGGGGCAGGATGACCGCAACGAGGAGCGGGACAACAAGGTGAACGCCTGCACCGCGGCGGTGGAGCAGATGGCCGCGCTGCCGGATCTGAAGCTTGAAGAGGTCAGAGCTGCCAAGCAGAACAAGCTGCCCTTGAGCGGGGCAAAGATGGAAAGCGCGGAGCAGTACGCCGCAGTATTTTCCATTGTGCAGTCCGCCAACGTCAACATGGTGGACTTCCTCTACGCCGTCAGCAAGGGGGACTTCGGGGGGCAGAGCGGAACGGCCCAGGACAGCGTCAAGGCGATGCTTATGAATCTGGAGTTTACCAATTAAAAAAGTCCGGCGCCGC
>CALWXD010000084.1 GCA_944385425.1 uncultured Oscillospiraceae bacterium
CGGTGAACCGGGTGCTGTATGAGTCCAAGCTGGTGGGGTACCCCAAGCCCTTCAAGAACAAGGTCCGCACC
This sequence comes from uncultured Oscillospiraceae bacterium, assembly GCA_944385425.1. Classification (GTDB taxonomy): domain Bacteria; phylum Bacillota; class Clostridia; order Oscillospirales; family Oscillospiraceae; genus CAJFPI01. The sequence goes on from CALWXD010000084.1 coordinate 72, forward strand.
TTCTGCCAGAATCCCGGCGGCTTTGTCAGCCAGGAGAACTACGACAACGACCTGGCCGTGGTCAACGGCCACAGCTACAAGGAGCTCAAGAGCGCCAACACCAACCTGGCCATCCTCTGCAGCCACAACTTCTCCTTCCCCTTCAACCAGCCCATCGCCTACGCCCAGAAGGTGGGGGAGCTGACCAACATGCTGGCCAACGGCCACATCCTGGTCCAGCGGTTCGGCGACATCCTGGACGGCAAGCGCACCTGGCCCAAGGAGCTGGCCTTCTCCAACGTGCGGCCCACCCTGCCCGACGCGGTGGCCGGCGACATCACCGCCGCCATGCCCTACCGCTCCATGATCAACATCATCAACTTCATCCAGGCCATGGACCATGTGGTGCCCGGCTTTGCCGCCTATGAGACGCTGCTGTACTCCCCGGAGCTGAAGTTCTACTCCAACCGGGTGAAGATGGACGAGAACCTGGACACCAACGTGAAGGGCCTCCACTGCCTGGGGGACTCCTCCGGCTGGACCCGGGGGCTGATGATGGCCTCCGCCATGGGCGTCCTCATGGGCCGGCGCCTGGTGGAGGAGGAGCAGGCGTAAGCCCGCCGCCCCCTTTTCCGCGCAAAAAACCGCCGCAGCCCGCGGGCTGCGGCGGCTTTCCCTATAGAGGCCGCGGCAAATGTGGTCTCAAGGCCGCCGCTTTTCCAGCAGCTCCCCGATCCGCTCCCGGTACTCCCGGGTGTGGCTCTCGTCCATCAAGCGGTAGCGGGCGGCCAGCACCTCGATGACATACAGCTGGGAGAGCAGCTCGTCCACCGAGCGGTAGGGCAGCGGCCGCTCCTCCACGCCGCACTGCAGCAGCACGTCGGCGCACTCCGCCGCCGGCGCGTGGAGAAAACGGGTCACCAGGATCATCCTGGCCCCTACCCGCCCCACGATTTCCGCCGCCTCCAGCACCTCCGGCGTGGCGCCGGCATAGGAGAAATAGAGGACCGCGTCCTCCTCCGTCAGGGTGGACAGGGCGATGCGCTGCAGGTGGGAGTCGGACAGCGTCTGGAACTTGGGGGCCAGGAGGGAGAACTGCATCCACGCCTCATCGGCTACCGCCGCGTGGTCCCCCTGCCCCAGCAGCAGCACCCGCCTGGCGTCCGCCAGGATCTCCACCGCCCGGTCCACCGCGTGCTCCTCCAGCAGGTGGGCCGTCCGGTGCAGGGTCTCCTGGCTGCGGTGGAGCACCTTGCGCATCACCTCGCCGGTGCTGTCCCCCACCCGCAGCGGCGCCTCCGCTCCGGAGACCGTCCGCACCGGGGAGGCGGTGGTGTCCGCCCGGGCCAGCTCGATCTTGAAGTCGTTAAAGCCGGACAGTTTCAGCTTCCGGCAGAAGACCGAAACGGTGGAGATGGCCACGTTGCACGCCGCGCTCAGCTCCGTGATGCTGATGTACTGGCTCTCTTTTTGGTGTGCCAGCACATAATCCACGATCTTTTTCTCTGCCGCAGTAAATGAATCATACTGCAGCAGCATGATATCCACAATGCTCTTATCCAGCAGGGCCACCCCCCATATTGTCTGATTTTGACGAAAACGTCACTTTATGTATCATATCCTAAAATGTGAAATTTTACAAGGCCCCTTGAAAAAATGGATAAATATTGCAGCTATACATCCACCTATGTCAATTCATTTTCCCCGTTTTCCGGCCCCTCCCGGGGGATATCCCCGCCGGCCGGCGGGCGGGGCCAGATCGATGAGGAGGGATCTCCATGTCCATGAAGTGGTGGGGGCATCTGAAGACCATCACGGCCCATAAGCGGCTGGTGCGGAAGTACTGTTTCAAGGTGGGGCTCTATAAGCAGGGGCTGCTCCACGACCTGTCCAAATACTCCCCCGCAGAGTTCCGCGTGGGGGCGAAATACTTCTGCGGCTACCGCAGCCCCAACGAGCTGGAGCGGCTGGAGACCGGGGTCTCCTCCGCCTGGCTGCACCACAAGGGCCGCAACAAGCACCACCTGGAGTATTGGATCGACTACGAGCCCACCCTGGGCTACCGCATGGGGGGCATGGAGATGCCGGTGCGCTATGTGGTGGAGATGTTCTGCGACCGGATCGCCGCCAGCAGGATCTACCAGAAGGAGCGCTATACCGACGCCTCCCCCTGGAACTATTATGCCGCCTCTAAGGGCAACTACCTCATCCACCCGAAGACGGAGGAGCTGCTGGAGCGGCTGCTCCAGATGCTGCGGGACCAGGGGGAGGAGGCCGTCTTCGCCTATATCCGCCGGGAAGTACTGAAACGGAAATAGAGAGGAGGCCCGGCGCCGATGGCGCCGGGCCTCCCCCTATTTTTTTGCTCCTGCCGGACCGGGAGCAGAAACAACTGCCCTTAGTCGATGTCCCAGTCCACAATGGCGCCGGAGTAGGCGTCGATCTCAGCCTCGTACTCCAGCCAGCCGCTGCGGAACTCGATGTCGTAGACGGCGCGCCCGTCGTCAATGTCCAGCTTGCACTTGATGAAGGAGGCGCTGCTGGCGGAGACGCCGGCCTGGTTTAGGGCGATCTCCTTGGCCCGGGCCTCACCGATATAGCTGCCGGACTGGGAGGGGGTGTAGTACTCCGCGTCATAGTCCTTGCTGATGATGGCGCCGGAGTAGGCGTCGATCTCGTAGTCATACTCCCGGTTGCCGGCGAAGAACTCCACCTCGTAGATCACGCGGCCGTCGTCCCAATCCCGCCAGGTCTGGAGAAACACGGTGTCGGACTTGCTGACCCCGGCGTCATTGAGGGCGATGCTCTCCGCCTTGGTCTGGCCGATGTCGGTGCCGGTCTGGGTCTGGGTGGGGATGTTGTACCCCTCGATATCCCGGTCATAGCTGCGGATCTCGCCGGTGAGGGCGTCGATGTCGTAGTCATACTCGGTGTTGCCGCTCCAGAACTCCACCTCGTACTCCATGCGGCCGTTGTCCCAGTCCATCTGGACTCTGAGGAAGGTGGCGCTGCTGGCGGAGACGCCGGCGTGGTTCAGCGCGATCTCCTTGGCCCGGGACTCGCCGATATAGCTGCCGGTGTTGGTGCCAGTGTTCGTCCCGGTATTGGTGCCGGTGCTGGTGTTGGAGCCGGTGGTGAGGACCACGGTCTGGGTCTGGCTGTTCCAGCTGACGTTCAGGCCCAGGGCCTCAGAGATGGCGCGGACGGGGAGGTAGGTGGTGCCGTCGATGATGAAGGGCTCCACGGTGGCGCCGTTGCCGTCCCGCAGGGCCAGGGTGCTGCCGTCCAGGATCACCTTGATGTTGTTGAAGTACAGATCGTCACTGCGGAAACCGGAATAGGCCAAGACCGGTACCACCATGCAGGAGAGCACCAGGGTCAGCACGGCGCCCAGCAGCATATCCTTCCAGCGTCTCGTTCCCTTTTTCATGTCTTGTTCCTCCTTAAAAAGTCTGTTTGTTTTGTCTGTAAAAAAGTCGGTGTTGAGACTGTCTCACGCGTTACATCTGCATAATGCGCCGGCAGGCGGTTTTATTGCAGGGGGCTGAAAAATTTTCCCAAAAAATTTTTAAGACGGGGGAAGACAGGCGAAGGCCCCCGGGCCGGCGGCGCCGGCCCGGGGGCCCCATGCGGCCAAACGGCGCGGCCCGTGGCCGCGCCGGAAACCGCCCAAATCCAGTCTCATCCGCTCCTGTCCGCCGCCTCTACGCCACCGGGTAGAACACCGTGGTGGTCAGCTTGCGGCGGGCGGGGTCGTTCATGCCGAAGACATAGAACTCCATGGGGCTGCCCACAATCTCCAGATCGTGCTCCTCGGCGTAGTCCTGCAGCACGTCATAGGCGTCCTCCACCCGGCTGTAGTCCCCGTGGTGGACGGTGGAGATGGCCTTGGGCACCTCCACCCAGACCACATCCTCCCCCAGGACGCCGTTGGTCACCGGCAGGTACACCTGGCACAGGATGTTCTCATGGCGGAAGACAATGTCGGTAAACCTGGCGAAGGGGGACCGCTCCCGGTCCACCGCCAGGCGGCGCTGCAGCGCCATGTCAAAGAGGTCCATAAAGGAGGAGAAGATCTCCTCCGGCCCCTTGGCCACCAGCTTATAGCGGAGGTACTTCCCGCCGGGCAGGCTGTTTTCCACCACCCGGTACCCCCGGTCCCTCTGCTCCAGCTGGCGCAGCATGGCGATGGCCGTGCGGATGGCCCGTTTCCGCCGCTGCAAGGCGGCGATCTGCTCCTCCAGCTCCTCCTCCCGGCCGATCCCCTTCAGATCCCGGACATGCATGCCCGCCTCCCGCATCACCAGCAGCTGCCACAGGTACAAAATGGCCCGCTGGTCGTAATAGCGGTAGCCCGTGCGCTCGTCCACATAGGTGGGCGTCAGGATCCCCTGCTCCTCATAGTAGCGCAGGGTTTTGGGGTGGATCCCCATGAGACCCGCCACCTCCGAAATCCGATACAAGTTTCCCATACGGCTCTCCCTCCACACAATCCGCCCCGTAACCTTCCCCCATAGTGTAACACGCATCTCCGCCCGCCGCAAGCGGTTCCGGGAAAACTCCCTAAAATTTTCCAGCGGATCGGCCGTCCCCCTGCCGCCGGAAGGGGCGCGGCGGAAATCCCTGTTGACTTTTCCCTCCCCATACCATATAATCTTGTCTAGAATATTAGATTGGGTGGTTGAGAATATGAGCTACAGAATCCTATGCGACAGCTGCACGGACTTTACGCCGGAGATGGAGGCGGACAGCCGCTTTGTCCGCATCCCCCTGGTGATCCATGTGGGGGACCAGACCTTTTCCGACGACGGCACGCTGGAGCAGGCCGCCCTTCTCCAGGCCATGAAGAACAGCCGCACGGCGCCCAAGACGGCCTGCCCCTCCCCGGCCCAGTACATCTCCCACTTTGACTCGGCGGAGGACCTGTACCTCATCACCCTCTCCCAGCGGCTCTCCGCCTCCTGCGACGCGGCGCTGCAGGCGGTGAAGCTATACCGGGAGGAGGGCGGGCGGCACAACGTCCATGTGTTCAACTCCCGCTCCGCCTCCGCCGGCCAGGTCCAGATCGCCCTAAAAATCCGGGAGCTGGCCGGGGCCGGCCTGCCCTTTGAAGAGGTGGTGGCCCGGGGGGAGGCCTATATCCAGGAAATGGACACCATGTTTGTGCTGGAAAACCTGGATAACCTGCGCAAAAACGGACGGCTGAGCCTGGTGCAGTCCCTGGTGACGGGGAGCCTGCGCATCAAGCTCTTGATGGGGGCCACGCCGGAGGGGGAGATCGTCAAGCTGGGGCAGGGCCTCTCCGAGGCCCAGGCCCTGCGCAAGATGGTGGCCAAGGCGGCCGAGCGGGTGGCCCAGGCCGGCCGGCGGCTGGTGATCTCCCACTGCAACTGCTACGAGCGGGCCCTGTTTGTCAAAACGCTGGCGGAAAACACCGGCCGTTTCGGCGAGATCCTGGTCACCGCCACCGGCGGCATCTCCACCGTCTACGCCTATGACGGCGGCATCGTCATCGCCTACTAAACGGAACCTCCCCCACGCCCCTGCCGGACATGCGGCGGGGGCGTTTTTCCCTGCCGCGCTCTGGGATGCCGGCGGGCGCTAATCCTTGTGCCCCAAGGACTTTCCCAACAGTCGAGCCGCTATTTTCCCCCAGGGCATTGACATTCTTCCCGCCCTGGGGTAAGGTGGGGCCAGTCTTGCAAGGCCCATCTCATAAAGGAGCGATGCCTCATGGAAAACAAGAAGACCCTGGGGGCGTACATCCGCCAGCGGCGGCAGGAGCTGGGGCTGACCCAGCGGGAATTTGCCCAGCGCCTGTTCGTGACGGAGTCCGCCGTCAGCAAGTGGGAGAGAGGTCTCTCCTACCCGGATATCACCCTGGTGCGGGAGATCTGCGCCGTGCTGGAGGTCAGCGAGCACGAGCTGCTCACCGCCAGCGAGGATACGGAGGCCCGGACCGTCCAGCGCCTGGCCCGGAGGTATCTTCGGCTGGTGGAGACCTACCGGCGTATCCAATATATCCTGTACGGCGCCATCCTTCTGGGCTGCGCCATCGGCAATCTGGCCTCCCGGGGCCGCCTGGACTGGTTCTGGATCGCGGCGGCGGCGGTTATGATGGCCGCCTCCCTGACGCTGCTCCCCGCCCTGGTGGAGCGGCATAAATACGCCGCAGCCATCGGCGGTTTCACGGTGTCCCTTTTACTCCTTCTGCTCTTCTGCGCCCTCTGGAGCACCGGCGGCTGGTTCCTGCAGGCAGCGCCATTGGTGCTGCTGGGGCTCTCGGTGTTTCTGCTGCCCCTGGTGCTGCGGGATCTTCCCCTGCCGCCGCCCTTCTCCCGGATGAAGGCATCCCTGTACCTGTGCAGCAATCTGGGACTGGTCCTGCTGTCCCTTCTGGCCTGGCTGGGACAGATAGGGCTCAATAACTTCCTGGTAGCCTCTGCCAGCGTCCTGCTGGCCTTCGGCGTCCTCTTTCTGCCGGTGGTCCTCCGTCAGCTGCCCCTCTCCGGCGGCTGGGAGCGGCGGAAGGCCACCCTCTACCTCTCCGGCTGCACCCTTCTCCTCCTGCTGCTCCTGGCGGTCTGCAACGCGGTCTACGGCGGCGACTGGCTCCCCGCCGCCGCGGCCGGCGTCCTGCTGGCCTTCGGCGTCCTTTTCCTTCCGGTGCTCCTCCGCCAGCTGCCCCTCTCCGGGGGCTGGGAGCGGCGGAAGGCCACCCTCTACCTCTCCGGCTGCACCCTTCTTCTCCTGCTGCTCCTGGCGGTCTGCAACGCGGTCTACGGCGGCGACTGGCTCCCCGCCGCCGCGGCCGGCGTCCTGCTGGCCTTCGGCGTCCTCTTCCTCCCGGTGCTCCTTCGCCAGCTGCCCCTCTCCGGGGGCTGGGAGCGGCGGAAGGCCACCCTCTACCTCTCCGGCTGCACCCTTCTCCTCCTGCTGCTCCTGGCGGTCTGCAACGCGGTCTACGGCGGCAGCTGGCTGGGCGAGGCCGTTGTCAGCGTCCTTTTGGGGCTGGGACTCTTCCTCCTGCCGGTCTTTCTCCGTCAGCTGCCCCTGCCCTCCCCCCTGTGCCGCCACAAGGCGGCGCTGTATGGCGGGGTGGAGAGCCTTCTCCTCCTTTTGCTGCTGGCGGTGTGCGCCTTCCCGGACGGGGACTGGTTCTGGATGCCGGGCCTTCCCCTGGCGCTGTACGGCCTGGGCCTCCCCTGGGCCTGTCTGCTGCTGATCCGCTATGCCCCCGTCAACCGGTGGTTCAAGGCCGGCGGGTGCTTTGCCGTCCTGGCCCTCTACCAGTTCTCCCTGGTCTGGGTGGTGGAGCGGCTGTGCCTGCTGGGGGGCTATGTGGTGGAGGACCTCCACGCCTTCGGCCCCCGGCCGGACTTCTCCAACTGGACGGACATCCGGCCCAGGAGTGAGAATATCATGGCCCTCATCACAGCCTTTTTCCTCCTGCTGGCCCTCATCTGTTGCGCCGCCGGCATCGCCGGGCGCCGCCGCAGACCGTCCGCTCCGCCGCCGGAGGCAGCGGGGACGGCGGAGGACCCGCAGAACTGACTTCTCCCTTACATTTGAGCAAAAGAGCACCGGGGCGCGGAATCTTCCGCGCCCCAGTGTTTGTCTGCCGGTCTGTTATTTTAGGAATTTTCGGATCAGCTTCCCGTGGGCCGGCCGGTAGGGCTGGTAGCGCATGGGCAGGTCGATCCAGTTTTTCTTGTCCACGATGCTCTTGTGGTGGGAGAAGGTGTCGAACCCCGTCCGGCCGTGGTAGGCGCCCATGCCGCTGTTCCCCACGCCGCCAAAGCCCATCTTCGACGTGGCCAGGTGGATGATGGTGTCGTTGACGCACCCGCCGCCGAACTGGCAGCGGTCCGTCACATACCGCGCCTCCTCCCTGCTGCGGGTGAAGAGGTACAGGGCCAGGGGGTGGGGCCGCCGGTTCACCTGCTCCACCGCCTCCTCCACTGTGTATAAGGTCACCACCTGCAGCACCGGGCCGAAGATCTCCTCCGTCATCACCCCGTCGTCCCAGCCGACGCCGTCCATCACCGTGGGGGCGATGCGGCAGGCCGCCTCGTCCCGCTCCCCGCCCCAGACCACCTTCGCCGGGTCCATGAGGCCGCAGATGCGGTGAAAGTGCTTTTGGTTGATGATCCTGCCGTAGTCCCCGTTTTCCAGGGGCCGGTCCCCCAGCTGGAGGCGGATCTGCTTTTGGATCTCCGCCACCAGGGCGTCCTTGACGGCGGCGTCGCAGTAGAGATAGTCCGGCGCCACGCAGGTCTGGCCGCAGTTGAGGAACTTGCCGAAGACGATCCGCCGGGCCGTCAGGGGGAGGTTGGCGCTCCTCGTCACCAGGCAGGGGCTCTTGCCCCCCAGCTCCAGCGTCACCGGCGTCAGGCGCTCCGCGGCCCGCCGCAGCACCTCCCGCCCCACGGTGGGGCTGCCGGTAAAGAAAATGTAGTCAAAGGGGGCGGAGAGGAGGCACTGGTTCTCCTCCCGCCCGCCGGTGACCGCCGCCGCGTGCCCCAGGTCAAAGCAGCCGGCCAGCAGCTCCGCGATCACGGCGCTGGTGTGGGGGGAGTAGGCGCTGGGCTTGACCACGGCGGTGTTCCCCGCCGCCAGGGCGTCCACCAGGGGCTCCATGGCCAGCATGAAGGGGTAGTTCCAGGGGCTCATGATCAGCACACTGCCGTAGGGCACCGGTTTCACATAGCTCCTGGCAGCAAACTGGGCCAGGGGCGTGGCCGCCCGCCGGGGCTTTGCAAAGGATTTGAGGTGGCGGATCATGTAGCTCAGCTCGCTGAGGGTCATGCCCACCTCGCACATATAGCTCTCAAAGGCGCTCTTGCCCAGGTCCTTTTTCAGCGCGTCGTTGATCTCCCCCTCCCGGGCGCGGATGGCGTCCCGCAGCCGCTCCAGGGCCCGGACCCGCTCCGCCGGGGGGAGGGTCTTACCGCTGGAAAACCAGGACCTCTGCTCTGCCAGCAGGCTCTGGATCTCTTCCTGTCTCATAGCTCTCCTGTTCCTCCATTACCATGGTATAAAACCGCTCCAGCTCCCCGGCGTCCATCAGCCTTGGCACCGGGTAGAGGGGGTTGGCCTCCTTGTCGGCATAGCGGGCCAGCTGGGGGATGTCCGCCCGCCGGATCTCCGGGATGGTCTCGGGGATGTCCAGCCGCCGCCTTAGGTCCCGGATGGCCCGGATCATCTTCCCGGCGCCGGCTTCGGGGCTGTCCGCGCGGTCCGCCAGCCCCACGGCCGCCGCCAGACGGCTGAGGGGGCGCCAGGCCGCCGGGCCATAGTCCTCCAGCACATAGGGCAGGAGCACCGCGTTGGCCAGCCCGTGGGGCACGTTGTACCGCCCGCCCAGGGAGTGGGCCACCGCGTGGACATAGCCCACATAGGACCGGGTGAAGGCGCTGCCCGCCAGGAAGGCCGCCCGCAGCATGCCGGCCCGGGCCTCCATGTCGTCCCCGTCGTCGCAGCAGCGCTCCAGATTGGCGAAGATCAGCCGCACCGCCTCCTCCGCGTCCCGCCGGGTCCCCCTTGTGGTGGAGCGGCCGATATAGGCCTCCACCGCGTGGGTTAGGGCGTCCAGGCCCGTGGTGGCGGTGATCTGCCGGTGAAGGCCCCGGGTCACCTCCGGATCCAGCACCGCGTACCGGGGGATGAGGGGGAAGTCGTTGATGGGGTACTTGTGCCGGGTATGGCTGTCGGTGATGACAGCCGCCAGGGTGGTCTCGCTGCCGGTGCCGGCGGTGGTGGGGACGGCCGCCAGCAGCGGCAGCCGCCGGCGGACCTTCAAAATCCCCTTCATTTTGGCAAGGCTCCTCCGGGGCCGCGCCACCCTGGCCCCTACGGCCTTGGCGCAGTCCATGGAGGAGCCGCCGCCAAAGCCGATGATGGCCTCACAGCCCTCCGCCCGGTACAGCGCCAGCGCCTCCTCCACGTTGTCGGTGGTGGGGTTTGCCACCGTGCCGTCATAGACGGCGCAGTGGATCCCCGCCGCCGCCAGCGCCTCCTCCGTGTGCCGGGTGATGCCCAGGGCGCGGACGCTGGGGTCCGTCACCAGCAGTACCCGGCTGATCCCCTTCTCCCGGAACAGCTCCGGCAGCCGGTCCGTCCCGGCCAGGATCTCCGGCGTCCGGTAGGGCAGCAGGGGCAGCGCCAGGCGGAACACCCCTTGATAGATCCTGCAGTATAGCGTTTTCATCCCGTTCATAAAGAATCCTCCTCGGCGCACAGCCGCTCCAGGTTGCCGGCAATGGTCCCCAGGGCCTCGTAAAAGGCGGCCCGCTGGTCCTCGGTGAGGCCCGCGCCCCCCAGCTGGACCGCCCGCTCGATCAGCCCGGCCATGGTCTCCGCCGCCGCCGCGCCGGCATCGGTGAGGCGGATCTTGGCGCGGTAGCGGCGCTGGCCGCCCCCCTGCAGCCGGACAAGCCCCAGCTCCTCCAGCCGGGCAACCGCCCGGGAGACGGCGGCCTTGTCCTCCAGGCACAGGGCGCCCAGCTCCGCGGCGGTCAGCCCCGCGCTGTGGCGGCGCAGCTGGTAGAGGCACATCACATGGGGCCCCTTCAGCCCCAGCTCTGTCATCTCCCGGCTCTTGATGCGCTGGATCGCGCGGTAGATCCGGTTGATGGAGAGCACAAAGAGCTCAAACCGCTCCGGCATCCGCCCAGCCTCCTTTCATCGTCTCAAAGCATGCGACCCGCATCATACCGCAAAGATGTTGATTTGTCAACTTCTTTTTTCGTAACCCCGCTCGCCTGCCCGCCTCTCCCAGGCGCCAATGGCCCCGGGGCAAATTCCTAGTTTATGCAAAATAAGGAGCCCGCCGCCTGCCCGGCAGCCCCCTGTCCCCCTTCCGCCTCGCTCTGCCTGGACAGGGCCAAATTTTTTCGCGGAAAAGCGGGAGCAGGTATCGGAATTTTGCGGATGGCTTATAGTGGGCCGTTAAAAACATGCAAAAATTTTGAACAAATCGCCAAAAAAGGGATAGAAAATTTTTCGTTCCTGTGCTATCATAGCTACATTATAGGGTGCTGTGTGTGCTGGACAGCTGCGGAGGGGGCTGGCTCCGCCTTTTGCGCAGTCTGAGGAGCTGTCTCCCGTGTATACACAGGGAGCACCAGCTTGTAGCCGTGGTGAAGGCAGCGGCTGCAAAGCTTATTTTTCATGCGTCGCATCCGGCCCCTCCTCTGCCGGCAGGATCGGGAAGGCATGGAGCTGCGAGGAAGAGATGGATTCAATAACCGTTGATTCAAGCGGTCGGCATCACAAAGGAGTTCCCCGGTGTCAAGGCGCTGGACAACATCAGCTTTAACATCATGCCCGGTGAGGTCCACGTCCTCATCGGCGAGAACGGCGCCGGAAAGTCCACGCTGATGAAGATCCTGTGTCCGGTGTGTACACCCCCACCAGCGGCAAGATCATCTGCAACGGGCACGAGTACAGCGCGCTGACGACAAAGGCCTCCTACGAGGAGGGCATCGACGGCAACATGACCGCCACCGTGGCCCAGGACTCCGCCAGCATGGGCGCCCGCGCTGTGGAGATGCTGGCTGACGTGTGCGAGAATCCCGACAACTACACCGCCAGCAGCAGCCCGGAGAAGACCCCTGTGGATGCCATCCTGGTCACCATTGACAACGCCGGCGACATGTAACACCGGCGGCTGCATCCGGTCTGACGGCTGAACAAAACCGTAACGCACCCCGGGGGCTGCAGCGGCGCTGCAGCCCCCGGCATGCTATTTTTCAAAAATTGACAGGGAGGAACCATCCTATGAAAGTTGGCTTTGGCTGTGACCACGTTGCCGTGGAGCTGAAAAACATCCTCATGGAGCACTTGAAGGAGCGGGGGTACGAGTGCGTGGACTACGGCACCGACGACCCCAATGTGAAGACCAATTACCCGGAGAAGGGCCTGGCGGTGGCGGAGGCCATCAAGCGGGGCGAGGTGGACAAGGGCGTGCTGATCTGCGGCACCGGCATCGGCATCTCCCTGGCGGCCAACAAGGTCCCCGGCATCCGGGCCGCCGTGTGCAGCGAGCCCTACTCCGCCAAGCTGACGGTGGAGCACAACAACGCCAACATCATCGCCATGGGGGCCCGGGTGGTGGGCTCGGAGCTGGCGAAGATGATTGTGGACGCCTTCTTTGACGCCCAGTTCCAGGGCGGCCGCCACGCCATGCGGGTGGATATGATCACCGACATCGAGCGCAAGTATGGCTACGCCGACAAGTAGGGACGCCTGCTATCTGGGGGTAGAGATCGGCGGCACCAAGCAGCAGCTGTGCGTGGGGACCGGCGCGGGAGAGAGCTTGACGTGCCGTACCGTGCAGCTGGGGGCGGTCCTCCTGGGCCGGATCCGGGAGAGAACCGGCGCGCCGGCCTTCGCGGCCAACCGGGGCCGGTATGCGATCCTGCCCAGCGCCCTGGCAGACGACGCCGTTCTGGTGGGGGCGCTGCTGCTGGCGGCCCGGGGCGGCGACGTCTTTCTGTAAAATCGGATAGAGGCAAAAGCGGCCGGGAGAAGATCTCCCGGCCGCTTTTTTCTGTTTTTGCCCGCCTGCCGCGGGGCGCGGGGTTTCCCCTAACGGCCCATCCACGGCGGTACGGGCCGTCAGCGGTTGCGGTAGTAGTCGCTCTTTTCCCGGTACATGAGGCGGTCCGCCTCCTCGTACTGCTCCAGCACCTCGCACCGGTCCCCCTCCCGCCAGCAGGCGCCGGCGGAAATATTGATCTTCTCCTGCTGAAGCAGCGCCCGGACCCGGGCCATCGTCTCCTTGAAAGCCGCCTCCTCGCTTTCGCTGTCCAGCACCACAAACTCGTCCCCGCCGATCCGGTAGGCTTTGCCGGGGAAAGTGTTGCCGATGAGGAGCGCGGTGCGGCGGATCAAAGCGTCCCCCGCCATGTGCCCCATCCGGTCGTTCCACTCCTTGAGGCCATTGAGGTCAAAACAGGCCACCCCCAGGCGCCGCAGCCCCCGGTGCTGGATGGCCTCCACGTCCAGGTTGAACCGGTTGCGGTTGAACAGGCCTGTCAGCAGGTCCGTAAAGCTTAGGCGCTTCAGCGCCTTCTCCAGCTCCACCCGCTTGGAGATGTTGTAGATTAGGCGCTGGATAATCTCCTCCTCCCCATCCCGCCGGATCAGCTTGTTGCTGGCGCTGAGATAGAGGACCCGGCCGCTGCGGGTCAAAATCCGGTAATCCACCGTGGTGTGGTCCCCGGGCTCTTTTAGGCTGGCCAAGGCGTTGCTCAGCGCCGGGACGTCTTCCGGCACCACATAGGGGGAAAAGCCGGGAGACCAGTCCATCTCCCAGACCTCCCCCTCGGAGGCGTCCACCTGCTGGGCCAGCGCGCGGTTAAAGGTGAGGAGGCGGTGCTTCCCCTCCCTCCGCACAAGGCGGAGGATGCCGCAGGACACCGTATTGTAGATATCCTCCAAATCCGCCGTGGCCGCCGCCAGCAGGTTCTTCTGCTCCTCCAGCTGCTGGCGCATATACTCCCGGGACTGCTGGGCCATCTCCGTGGGGAAGCCTAAGTCGTCCTCGGTCATCTCCACATAGGGGATGGAGAGGTGGAGCATACAGATCCGCGCCTTCCCCTCCCGCCAGCGCACGCAGGTGGAAATCCTCTGGTGGAAGCGGATGAACACGCCGGTGGCGGGGTCCGTGGCCACCCAGAAGCGGCCGGCCACCATGTACACGTCGGGGGCGATCCTGGTGGCGTGGAACTCCTCGTCGGTGATGCTGCACTTGGGTACCTTCCCCACAAACCGGCGAAAAAGGCTGACCACAGCCTCCCGGTCCACTGAAAATTCCTGCTCCGCCGCGCCGAACCAAAAAAGGGGCTCGTCAAAAATGCTCTCGTCCGCCGCGGCGTTGCTCTCCCAGTAGTGCTTCCGGAGCACAAACTGGGTCAGATCAATGGCGGCCTGCTCCCGGGTGTGGCCTGGGGCCGGAGTCCATTTCTCGGGCATGGGCTCAACCTCCTCAGAAGAAATTTCCTGGAATATGGGGTTCGCTTTTGCCGTCCGAACGTCAAGCCGGCTTTGCGCGCCGGCGCTTTATACCGGGGCGGGGCTCTCCTCCGCCTTCTCCGCCATGTCGTCCTGCCCGGCCCCAAGGCTGTCGATAATGGTGATGACAAGCCCGCGGATGCTGTTCTCCGTGGTACGGTAGGGGGCGATGCGCAGGGTGTAGAACCGGCCGTTCATGGCGGTGACCTCCCGGTCGATGGACACCAAGTCCTTCAAAACCGTCCGGCAGTCCCGCTCGATCTCCTCGTCGGGGAAACTGTGGGCGAAAATCTGGATGGGCCGGCCGATGTCATGCTCCATCAGCTGGAACTCCCGGCCCACATACTCGGTAAACTTGCGGATGTTGAGGTTGCTGTCCACAAACAAAATGCCGATCATGGTGGAGGAGAGGAAGTTCGAGAGGTCGTTGGTCATCATGGTCAGCTCGTCCAGCTTCAGCTGGTGCTCGGTGTTGACGGTGTACAGCTCCTCGTTTACCGACTGGAGCTCCTCCGTAGAGGACTGGAGCTCCTCGTTTGCGGTGAGCAGCTCCTCATTGGCGGCCTGGAGCTCGCCGTTTACCGTCTCCAGCCGCTGGATGGTGGAGCGCAAGTCGCTCTGGGACACCTGGAACTCCCGCTCCAGGTCGGCGATGCGGCGGGCCGCCGTGGCGTCCACGTCGTATTTCTCCACCACGCCGCCGGCGGGGGCGGTGTGCTCCAAGAAGAGGACCGCCGCCAGGTTGCTCTCCTCCCCCGACTCCGCGGGGATGGGCTGGACGGTGAGGTTGATGACCTTCCGCCCGGAGGGGCAGTCCACCGCGATGTCGGTATAGGTAACGGCGGTGTGCTCCGTGCGGCAGCGGCTGAGGGCGGTGGCCGCCACCAGGCTGAGGTCCTTGCACAGCATGCTGAAAAAATTCAGCGTGGCCTTCCCCGGGGCCAGGGAGAGGTAGTCGGTGTAGTTGCCGAAGAAGTGGAGCACCGTGTCGTCCTCCCCAACCACCACGGAGGCGGGCAAAAACTCCTCCAGGAAGCGGGTATAGCGGCTCTCATCGGCGCCCTCGTCGCTTTTACTCATGCCCGCGTGGATATTTTTAAGGGAGATGGCCTGGATGTTGGGGATGTTGAAGGTGGGCGGCGTCAAATCTTCCACCTTCCCCTCGGCCTTGTGGACATAGATCTTCTCCGCGCTGCACACCGGTTTGAAGAGGTTCACATATTCCCCAGCGGTCTCGCTCTTGCCCAGGAACAAGTACCCCCCGTTTTTCAGCGCCGAGTGGAAAATGGCGAAGAGGCCCCGGCGCATCACCGGCTGGAAGTAGATCATCACGTTGCGGCAGCTGATGAGGTCCAGCTTGCCGAAGGGCGGGTCGGAGAACATATTGTGGGTGGCAAAGACGATCATCCGCCGGATGGACTTGGAGATCTGATATTGGTCGTTTTGTTTGAGGAAGTATTTTGCCAGGCGGTCGGGGGTGATGTCGTCGATGATATTCTCGGAAAAGATCCCCTTCCCCGCCTGCTCAATGGCCCGGCTGTCCACGTCGGTGGCGAAGATCTTCACGTCCCGCTGGACTTGCAGCTCCTCCATGACCTCCTGGAAGAGGATGGCGATGGAGTAGGCCTCCTCGCCGGTGGAGCAGCCGGCGGACCACACGCGGATGGGCTCGTCCTCCCTGGTGCGCTCCACAATCTTGTAGATGGCGTTGTACTTCAGCTTCTCAAAAAAGGCCGGATCCCGGAAGAAGTTGGTGACGCCGATCAAGATCTCCTTTGTGAGGATATTGACCTCCTCCGGGTTGTCCCCCAGGAGCCGGGCAAACTCGGAGAGGCTGCCGGTGTGGGTGACCAGCATGCGCCGCTCCACCCGCCGCAGAATCGTCGACCGTTTATAATAGGTAAAGTCGATGCCGCTGGCGTTTTTCAAAATGGTATAGATATGGCTGAGGGTCTCCTCCTCGGAAAAGAGGGCGTCCTCCTCGGAGAGGGGACCCGCGGCCCCCGGGGTCCGCAGCAGCACGGGGGTGGCGGAGAAGTTGAGGATCTCCTCGGCGATCTCCTCCGGGGGCAGGACAAAATCGGCCAGGCCCGTGCTGATCACGCTTTTCGGCATCCCGTCAAACTTGGCGCTCTCCGGCGCCTGGGCGATCACAAGGCCGCCGTACTCCTTCACGGCCTTGACGCCGTTGGTGCCGTCCGAGCCGGTGCCGGAGAGGACCACCACAATGGAGTGCTCCCGCTTCTCCTCGGCAAGGGAGGTAAAGAAGATGTCGATGGGGTGGTTGAGGGTCCCCGGGGCATAGTCGGAGAGCACCAGCTTCCCCTCTTTGATGGTCATAAACTTTTTGGGCGGGATGAGGTACACCGTGTCCGCCTCCACAGGGGTCTGGTGGGCCGCCTGGACCACGGTCATATCGGTATGCTTCCCCAAAATGTCCGCCATAAGGCTCTTATAGTCGGGAGAGAGGTGCTGCACCACCACAAAGCTTAGGCCGCTGTTGCTGGGCATGCACCTAAAAAACTGCTGCAGCGCCTCCAGCCCGCCGGCCGACGCGCCAATGCCGATGATCAGCGGCGAAGCGGCCGCGGCAGCAGCCTCGTTGGGTTCCAGGTTGTTGTTCATACGCACTCCTCCTAACCGTCTTGTTCCGCCGCCGCGCCGCCGTTGCAGCGCAGGTACTTCTCCTCAAACTGCTCCGCCGGCATGGGGCGGTCGTAATAATAGCCCTGGGCGTAGTGGCACCCCGTCTCCATCAGCACCGCGGCCTGGTCCCGGGTCTCCACGCCCTCGGCAATGCAGGACATGCCGCGGGCCTGGCAGATCTGGATAATATCCTGGACCAGCATCCGGTTGATGGGGTTGTCCGCCAGATCCGAGATGAGGCGCCGGTCTAGTTTTACCGTGTCAAATTTTACGTTGGTGAAAATCGGCAGATTGGCGTATTTCGAGCCAAAGTCGTCCAGGCCAAACCGCAGCCCGCACTGACGGAACTGGTCGATCACGGCCTGCAGCGTGCCGGTCTCCACGTCCCCGGCGCTCTCCGTGATCTCCAGCTCCAGCGCCTCGGGGGGCACATTGGGATAGCGGCTCTGGATGGCCAGCACCGAGGCCAGGGCCGTCGGGCTGAAGAGGGTCACCCGGGACAGGTTCACCGAGACAGGCACGACCTCCAGCCCCTGGAGGCGCCACCGGTCCATGAGCGAGAGGGTCTGCTCCAGCACGAAGAGGTCCAGGTCCTTAATATTCCCGCTCTTCTCCAGCTCCGGGATAAACGCCCCGGGCAAGATAACCGTCCCGTCGTCGCCGATGCCGCGGACCAGCACCTCCGCGCCGAAGAGCCGCCCGGTGCCCATATCCACCTGGGGCTGGAGGTAGACGGTGAACCGCCCCTCCCGGGCAGCCTCTCCCACGCTGTGATACCTCCCGTGGGCCAGGACAAAGTCTTCCGTGTCCGCCGCGGCCCCTACCCGGTCGCCCAAGAGGATATCCTTTGCCTCGCTGACCAGCTCCTTGGCCTGGAAGGTGCCGCCGCTCCAGGTGCAGCCCATCCGAAACTCCCGGGGATACCGCCGCTGGAGGATGCTGCGCAGCCGCCTGCACCGCCCGAGGAAGACCTGCTGGGTGGTATTGGGACAGATGGCCACAAATTCCGCGTCCCAGGTACGGAAGATCCAGCCCGCGCCGAAGATGTCCGCCAGGGTCTTGGAGACATACCACAAAAGGCGGCTGCCGTATTCAAACCCCAGGCTGCTGTTGATGGCGGACAGGTTGGGGATGTCCAGGCAGACAGCGCCCATGGAGCTGTACTGGCTGGAATTAAGGGTATAGATCACCTCCATATAGGACCGGAGGTTGGGCAGGTCCAGGGGGCTTGCCACCGGCTCCCGCCTGCCGGAGGCGGGCCTTGCTTGATAGCGCTCCCGCTCCCGGAGGAGGTAGGGGATCAAGATGCTGAACAGCGCCGCGTCCGCCGGGTGCTCCCGGGCGTTCTCGATGCACAAAAAGCCCAGCAGGATTTCCCGGTCGATAAGGGGGAACACCGTAAAATACCACGGCTCCACGCCCGTCTTCCCCTTGGCGGCGGCCGCCCCCTCCCGGGAGAGGAACACCGGCGCCCGCTCCTCAATGCAGCGCTGGAGCAGGGGGAAGCGGTCAATCCGCGCGCCGGACATGGCGTGCTGGATGCTGTGCTTCTGCCCGCCGGTCCACTCATAGGGCATGGTGACCACATGGCCGTTGGCCGCCAGGGTAAGGACATACGCCCGGTCGGCGTGGTAGTACTCGCCGATATAGCTGAGCACGCCCCGGACGGAGGTCTCCAGCGTGTCGGAGGAGAGCATGGCGGACATGCAGTGGAAGGCCACCTCCTTCTCCCCGTCTGACAGGGGCCTGTCCATCTCCGTGGAGTGGACCGAAACCTTATCCCTGTCGTCCAGGTCCTTTAGGCCCAGCCAGTTTCCGCCGTCCCCCTCGTGGGGGAAGGCCACCGTGTCCGCCGCCGCGTTGCGCCACAGCTGGCACAGGCTGTCCGCCTGGACGGTCATGGCGCTGATATTCGCCGACCGCGCCGGCTCCAGCACCGCGCCGGCCACAAAGCGCACCCCGTCCACCTCCATAGACCCGGCCAGGACCAGGCGCACAAAGGAGAAGGCCCCCTCCAACTGGTTGCGCAGCTCCTGGCGGGAGGCGGCGCTGGGGAAAAACAGCTGGAACTGGTCCGCGCTGTACCGGGCCAGGAGGCATCCGGTCCCCAGGGCGACCCGGAAGGCGCAGGCCAGGTAGAACAGCCCCCGGCCCAGAGCGGCCCTGTCGGCGGCATACCGCTGGCTGAGCCCGCCCAAATCCAGCAGGGCCACAACGCAGTTCCCCGCGCCGCTGCGGGGCAGGAGGGCGTCCGCGATCAGCCGCAGCGACGCCTTGGAGTAGAGGCGGGTCACGCTGTCCCGCAGCAGCTTGTCCCGCACGGCCCGCTCCAAAGCGCGGCGGTGGTCCAGGCGGGTGATGTACAAAAAGAGGTAGACCTCGCGGGTCAGCGGGTCCTCCACCAGGTTGGCGATGTGGCTGGCCCAGTGGATCTCGCCGCTGTCATCGACCCACCGGTACTCCGCGCACAGCCATCGCTCCCCCTCTTGAAAGCGCCGCAGGAGAGCCTGGGGCGCAAAATAGCCGGCGCAGCGGGACCGGTCGTCCTCGCTGAAGACGGCCTCCTCAATCTTCTGGAGGTAGGCGGCGCAGGCGGCGTCCCGCATCTCGGCGTTGCGGCCCTTCCCGGCGTACCAGAGGTCCTGCACCATATCCTGGGACAGGTTTGCCCGCATGGCCAGGATGAGATCCGGCCGCAGCGCCTCCGGCAGGGGGCGCTGGAGGACCGACGCCGTCTCCTGGGCCACAAAATTCTGTGGCAGGTTTTCCACGATGCCCACCGCCCGGGTGGGCTGGCCATGGCCGTCCTCGGCCATCCGGTAGGAGATCGCCTTCCAGCCGTAGCGCCCCGTCTTCCGGTTGAGGACGACGAAGGTTCCAAACCCCTGTACCTGGCCGGACAGCAGGTCCGCCGCAAACTCCTTAAACCGGGGTACGGAGTCGGGGTGGATCCACCCGTTTTCCAGCAGCCAGCCGGGGAACTGTTTTTGCCCCTCCTCGTCGGCGATGGCCACGCCGGCGCGGTCAAACAGCAGGAAATTCCCGCTTTCCAGATCTACCTCCCACAGGCTCTGGGTGGTCTGATCCAGGGCGATTTTGAGGCGCTGGTTGATATCCTCCAGCCGCCGCTCGTTCTCCTTGAAGCGGGAGATATCGGTGGTGGTAACCAGCATGACGGGGTAGGGGCTGCTGTCATTGACGCGGATGGCCCTGGCCCGCCACCAGTGCCACGCCTCCCCGTTTACCGAGACCCGGTGGGTGTGCTCCACGGCGCGGTTCCCGCGGACGCCGCCGCGCAAAACCCGCTCCCACTCCAAAAAGTCGTCCGGGTGGACCAGCCCGCTGAGCTGCCGCGGCGTCACATAGGACTTGGCGTCCACCCCTAAAATGCGGCAGAAGCTGGGGCTGACGTAGCTGATCTGGATGGGGTCCTCCATCTCCAGCAGGGCCACCCCGCTGTCCATATACTCCAAAAGCCCCGTAAGGGGGATGGTATTCACCGGGCGGAAATTCTCCCCCGACGCCGGCGCCTCCTGCCCCCGCTTGAGGCAAAACTGCTTTTTCCCGGCCTTTTTCGCCTTATAAAGGGCCAGGTCCGCCGACTGGTAGAGGTTGTCAAAGCTCTGCTTCTCCCCCCTGGAGAGGTAAATGCCCACGCTGGCCGTCAAGGTCACGACCGGGTTCCCCCCCAGCACCAGCTGGAGATCCTCACAGATGGCGGCCCCCCGCTGGCGGACGGCCTCCTCCGTGACGCAGCCGCTCATAAAGGCGATAAATTCATCGCCCCCCAGCCGCCCCACAATGTCCTTCGCGTAAAAGATGCTGGACAGGATTTTCGCGCTGCGCCGGATGGCTTGATCCCCGGCCTGGTGGCCCAGGGTGTCGTTGACAGCCTTGAAGTCGTCCAAATCCACAATGAACATGGCGCAGCAATCCTCCGGCCGCATCTCCTCCAGCCGCCGCGTAATATACTGTTCCGCCGTCACCCGGTTTAACAGGCCGGAGAGGTCGTCCTTCGTGGCCCTTTTCTGCAGCTCTTCCAGCCGGTACTGCAAAGTTTGCTCCGCCGCCGATTCCAAATTCGTTTCCTGCATACGATTTTCCCTCGTTGACCCGCCCGCCGCGCAGCGGGCGGGAATTCCACAGCCCAAGGGACCGGAATGGGCCGTCCCGCCCCCCTGTCGGCTTCCTCGCAACCAATCTCCCTGGCTTCAATCCACATCTATATCTGCCCGCAATGGAAAAATTTTTATGTTCATGCACTTTCGCCGTGTTATTTTACCACAAAATACCAGATTTGACAATAGAGGACTCCCGTCGGGGCGGCACGCATAAAACAGCATAAGAATGTTTTCAGGAAACGGCGTAGCTTCGGCTATGCCGTTTCTCCGTTTTGCAGGTCAATCAGTAAAGACGCGGGGAGTATTCCTACAAGGTCAT
>CALWXD010000085.1 GCA_944385425.1 uncultured Oscillospiraceae bacterium
ATACTTCTTGACTTTAGCACTTAAAAGTGATAGAGTGTACTCCGTTGATACCAAACGCGGTGACGGAGACAAGTAGGGACCCTGTCCCCTTTCAGAGACCTGCCGGACGGTGCAAGGCAGGAGGGGCGCGGTCTTGAATACCCTCCCGAGCGGCCCGCTGAACGGAGCCTCCCTCCCACTAGGCGGCGACGGGCGCGCCCGATACAGCGCCGGAGCCCGGAAGGGTTCCCTAAGGCTGCGACAGCAGTAAACTGAGGTGGTACCGCGGGAGATTCTCGCCCTCTGCAGGCTTTGCCTGCGGAGGGCGTTTTTTGCTGCGGCAGGCCGCGGCGGCCCCACGGGCAGAGCTTTCCCGCGCCCGGGGCCATGGCCCTCCCCCTCCCGGCGGGCCGCCAGAAGAGAAGAAGAAAGGAAGACAGGACTATGGTTATCACGGAGCTATTGGAGCGCAACGCCCGGCTGTACCGGGACGAGATCGCCCTGGTGGAGGTGAACCCCTCCGAGGAGCGGGACAGCGCCGTCACCTGGCGGGAATTCAGCCTCATCGAGCGCAACCGCCCCGACGCGCCCTACCGCCGGGAGATCACCTGGAGCCACTTTGACAAGAAGGCCAACCGCTTTGCAAACCTCCTCCTCAGCCGGGGGATGAAACGGGGGAGCAAGGTGGGGATCCTCCTAATGAACTGCCTGGAGTGGCTGCCCATCTACTTTGGCATCCTCAAGGCCGGGTGCCTGGCGGTGCCGCTGAACTTCCGCTACTCCAGCGACGAGATCCAGTACTGCCTGGACCTGGCGGACGTGGAGGCGCTGGTGTTCGGGCCGGAGTTTGTGGACCGGCTGGACCCCATCCTCCCCGCCATCGGCCGGGTGCGGATGATGTTCTATGTGGGAAAGCACGTCCCCCCCTTCGCCGAGAGCTACAGCGACCTGATGCGCTACTGCTCCTGGGAGGCGCCCCCGGTCCACCTGGAGCCC
The DNA here is from genome assembly GCA_944385425.1 of uncultured Oscillospiraceae bacterium. Taxonomy (GTDB): domain Bacteria; phylum Bacillota; class Clostridia; order Oscillospirales; family Oscillospiraceae; genus CAJFPI01. The sequence continues at coordinate 976 of CALWXD010000085.1, forward strand.
AGCGACCACGCGGCCATCTACTTCTCCTCCGGCACCACCGGTTTCCCCAAGGCCATCCTGCACAACCACAAGGCCCTCTTCTCCTCCTGCCTCACGGAGCAGCACCACCACGGCCAGACCCGGGAGGACGTGTTCCTGTGCATCCCGCCGCTGTACCACACCGGCGCCAAGATGCACTGGTTCGGCTCCCTCCTCAGCGGCAGCCGGGCGGTTTTGCTGCGGGGGGTGTCCCCGGAGTGGATCCTCCGCACCATCACCGAGGAGAAGTGCACCATCGTCTGGCTGCTGGTGCCCTGGGCCCAGGACATCCTGGACGCCATCGAGAGCGGGCGGATCAATCTGAACGACTACTACCTGGACCAGTGGCGGCTGATGCACATCGGCGCCCAGCCGGTGCCCCCCAGCCTCATCCACCGCTGGAAACAGGTCTTTCCCCACCACCAGTACGACACCAACTACGGTCTCTCGGAGTCCCTGGGGCCGGGCTGCGTCCATCTGGGTGTGGAGAACATCGGGAAGGTGGGCGCCATCGGCCAGCCCGGCTACCTGTGGGACGCCCGCATCGTGGACGAGCGGGGCGAGGACGTGCCCCGCGGCGAGGTGGGCGAGCTGGCGGTGAAGGGCCCCGGCGTCATGCTCTGCTACTACAAAAATCCCGTGGCCACCGACGAGATCCTCCGGGGCGACTGGCTCTTCACCGGGGACATGGCCCGCCAGGACGAGGACGGTTTCTTCTACCTGGTGGACCGGAAGAAGGACGTGATCATCTCCGGCGGCGAGAACCTCTACCCGGTGCAGATCGAGGACTTCCTCCGCCGCAGCGACAAAATCAAGGACGTGGCGGTGATCGGACTGCCCGACAAGCGGCTGGGGGAGATCGCCGCGGCCATCATCGAGGTGAAGGAGGGCGCCGCCTGCACGGAGGAGGAGATCAACGCCTTCTGCCGGGAGCTGCCCCGGTACAAGCGGCCCAGGAAGATCATCTTCGACAAGGTCCCCCGTAACCCCACCGGCAAGATTGAAAAGCCCGTGCTGCGGGAGAAGTACTGCGGCGGGCGGCTGGTGGAGGCGCAGACCACCAACTGACGTCCCCTCCCCCCGCCCGGGGGCCGGGCAGAGCCTCTTCCCCGGGGCGGGGAGCAAAATTTTCATTTGGAGTGCAAATTATGGCTGATATGGCAATCAAACTTTCCATGCTGCTGGTGTTCTTCGCGGTGATGGTGGGCATCGGCCTCTACTGCCGCCGCCACACCACCAACGTCAGCGGCTTTGTGCTGGGCGGGCGGAGCGTGGGCCCCTGGCTCACCGCCTTCGCCTACGGCACCAGCTACTTCTCCGCCGTGGTCTTTGTGGGCTACGCCGGGCAGTTCGGCTGGCGGTACGGCATCGCTGCCACCTGGGCGGGGCTGGGGAACGCCTTCCTCGGCAGCCTTCTGGCCTGGGCGGTGCTGGGCCGGCGGACGAGGGTGATGACCCAGCACCTGGACAGCGCCACCATGCCGGAGTTTTTCGGCAAGCGCTTTGGCAGCCGCAGTCTCAAGCTGGCGGCCTCCGTCATCATCTTCATCTTCCTTATCCCCTACACCGCCAGCCTCTACAACGGCCTGAGCCGCCTGTTCGGCATGGCCTTTGACATCGACTACAGCGTGTGCGTGGTGGTCATGGCCGTCCTCACCGGCGTCTACGTCATCGCCGGGGGCTATATGGCCACCGCCATCAACGACTTTATCCAGGGCATCATCATGATCGTGGGCATCGTCGCCGTCATCGCCGCGGTTTTGAACAGCCACGGCGGGTTCTTGGCGGCGCTGGACGGGCTGGGCCGGGTGACCGATCCCGCCGTCTCCTCCACCCCCGGCGTCTTCGCCTCCTTCTTCGGCCCCGACCCGGCGGGCCTTCTGGGGGTGGTGCTGCTCACCAGCCTCGGCACCTGGGGCCTTCCCCAGATGGTGCAGAAGTTCTACGCCATCAAGAGCGAGAAGTCCATCAACACCGGCATGGTGATCTCCACGGCCTTCGCCGTCATCGTCTCCGGGGGCTGCTACTTCCTGGGGGGCTTTGGCCGGCTCTACAGCGCCGAGATCGACGTGGCCGCCGACG
>CALWXD010000086.1 GCA_944385425.1 uncultured Oscillospiraceae bacterium
ACAAGGTACACGTTCCAGAGGTGGAACATTCGCTATATTAGCACATCTTCTCGCGTTTGTCAACACCTTTTTTCCAGTTTTTTCAAACTTTCTTTCCGGTGCCGCTCCCGCGCCTTGACACGCGAACATTTTGTATTTTACTACATCTCGCTGCGTTTGTCAAGTACTTTTTTTCGCTTTCCGTTCCGGCTCTCGGCTCTCGCCCGTCCGCACCGGACAGCTTGATTAATATACCACCCTCCCCTCCTTTTGTCAATACCCTTTTTCTACCTTTTTCCTGCTTTTTTCTTTTTCCCGCTGGAACCCCGGCTGCCGGGAGCGGCAGCGCCCCAAATCCCCCTTTTCGATTCCCATTTTATATAGTATACTAAGGGGCGATGGCTGCCCCTATAAACGCGCACCTACGCGGAAAGGATGGATCGCTTTGGACTTTTGGAAAATGAACGGCGCAGGCAACGACTTTATTATTCTCAACAACCTGGAGGAGCGCCTCCCCGCCGATACGTTCCCCCATTTGGCCCGGACCCTCTGCCACCGCCGCCTCTCCATCGGGGCGGACGGCTTGATGGTCGTGGACCGCTCGGAGAATGGCTGCGATTTTCAGATGCGCTTTTACAACAGCGACGGCTCCCTGGGGGAGATGTGCGGCAACGGCGCCCGGTGCATCTGCCGCTACGGGTACGAGACCGGCCTCTCCGGGCTGGAGCAGCGGGTCGAAACGGCCAGCGGCGTCGTCACCGGCCGGCGGATCGACGCCAGGGACTACCGCATCCGTCTGACGGACCCCACTGTCATCCAGCTGGACCGCGCGCTGACGGTAGGGGACGTCTCCTATCCCTGCTCTTATATTGAATTGGGGAGCCCCGGCCTTCCCCATCTGGCCGTCCCGATGGCGGAGCTTGGCGCGCAGACCATGGACGGCCTGCGCCCCCTCGCCGCGGCCCTGCGCTCCCACCCGGACCTCCCCAAGGGGGCCAATGTGAATTTCTGGCAGGTCACCGGCCCCGACCAGGTGCGGGAGCTGACCTTTGAGCGGGGGGTGGAGGACTTCACCTACGCCTGCGGCACCGGCACCGGCGCGGTGGTCCTGGCGCTGACGCTGAAGGGCCTTGCCAGCGGCGAGGATGTGCAGGTCTCCGTCCCCGGCGGCCTTCTGCGGGTCACGGTGGACCGGGACTGCTCCACAGTCAAAAGCCTCTTCCTCACCGGCCCCACCAACATCGTCTGCCGGGGCGTGGTCACCGACGAGTCCCTGTTTCCGCCGGCGGATTGAGGGGCGGGCGGGGCGGCTACCGGAAAATTTTTGGGGTTCTCCCCTCTTTCCCTCTTGCATTTTTGGAAATCCGGTGTAGGATATAGGACAGAAAAAACAAGAAACGAGGCGCAAACCATGACAAAAGTTGACGTAATCTCCGGTTTTCTCGGCGCTGGGAAAACAACCCTTATCAAAAAGCTGCTGGAGGAGGCCCTCAAGGGCGAGAAAATCGTGCTGATTGAAAACGAGTTCGGCGAGATCGGCATTGACGGCGGTTTCCTCCAGGACGCCGGCATCGAGATCAGCGAGATGAACTCCGGGTGCATCTGCTGCTCCTTGGTGGGGGACTTCGGGAAGGCCCTCCACAAGGTGATGGAGCAGTTCCACCCCGACCGGATTTTGATCGAGCCCTCCGGGGTGGGCAAGCTCTCCGACGTGCTGAACGCCGTGGCCGGCGTGGCGGAGGAGGAGCCGGATATGGCCCTTGGCTGCGCCATCACCGTGGCCGACGGCACCAAGTGCAGGGTATATATGAAGAACTTCGGCGAGTTCTATGACAACCAGATCGCCCACGCCGGCGCCATCGTCCTCAGCCGCACCCAGAAGATGACGGAGGACAAGCTCTCCGCCGCGGCAGCGCTGCTGCGGGAGAAAAATCCCCGCGCCGCCATCATCACCACTCCCTGGGACCAGCTGGACGGGAAACAGATCCTCTCCGCCATGGATGGCCGGGAGACCCTGGCCCAGGAGCTCTTGGCGGAGGCCCGCCGCCACCACCATGACCACGAGCATGAGCACGACCATGAACATGAACATGAACATGAACATGAACATGAACACCACCATGACCATGACCATGATCATGACCACGATCATGACCATGATCATGACCACGATCACGACCATGCGCACCACCACGGCCACGATGGGGCCTGCTCCTGCGGGTGCCATGACCACGAGCACGGCCACCACCACGACCACCACGCCGACGAGGTGTTCTCCAGCTGGGGCGCGGAGACGCCAAAGACCTTTACCGAGGCGGAGGTCAGCGCCGCCCTGGCCGCTCTGGACAGTGGGAAATACGGCGCGGTCCTCCGGGCCAAGGGAATCGTCCCCGCGGCGGAGGGCGGCTGGCTCCACTTCGACTACGTCCCCGAGGAGCACGAGGTGCGCCGCGGCGGCGCTGACTACACGGGGCGGCTGTGCGTCATCGGCTCGACGCTGGACGAGGCCGGGCTGAAGGCCCTCTTTGGGGTGTAAGCCATGCGAGAGATTCCCGTCTATATGATCGTCGGGTTCCTGGACAGCGGGAAGACCCAGTTTATCAACGGCATCCTGGAGGAGGGCTTTGCCCGGGGGGAGCGGACGCTGCTCCTCTCCTGCGAGGAGGGGGAGGAGGACTATGAAAAAGCCGCCCTGGACGGGGTCCAGGTGGTGCGGGCGGAGGAGCTGGAAGACTTGACGCCCCTCTATCTCCACTCCCTGGAGAAGCAGCACCGCCCCACCCAGGTGCTCATCGAGTACAACGGCATGTGGCCCATGGAGGCGTTCTGTACCCAGCAGCTGCCGAAAAACTGGGTGCTCTATCAGATCATGTGCACCGTGGACGCCGCCACCTTCGACCTCTACGCCAAGAACATGGGCCAGCTGATGATGGAGAAGCTCCGGGTGGCGGACATGATCGTCTTCAACCGCTGCACGGACGAGCTGAAGGCGGCCCTGCGCAAGCGGAACCTCCGCATGGTCAACCGCCGGGCGGAGATCTACCTGGAGGAGCCCTCCGGCGCGTCGGAGGACTACCGGGACGGCACCGTCTCCGCCTTCGACCTCACCCAGGCGGTGATCGACATCGCGGACGAGGACTTCGGCGTCTTCTATGTGGAGGTCATGGACGACGCGGCCATGTTCCAGGGGAAGACCGTGCGCTTTAAGGGCGTTGTGTGCCAGGACAAGCGCTTTGGCGCCTACTTCACCGTGGGCCGCCACGCCATGGTCTGCTGCGCCGAGGATATCACCTTCCTGGCTCTCCCCTGCCTGGCGGAGGACAAGGACCGGTTCGCCACCCGGGACTGGGTGGAGGTCACCGCCAAGGTCCAAAAGCAGTACTGGGAGCTGTACGGGGAGGAGGGGCCCATCCTCATCGCCTCCTCCGTCACCCCCTGCGAAAAGCCGGCGGAGGAAGTGGTCCAGTTTTGACCCGGCGCGCCGGACGGCGGCGGGCAGGAGCTGCCCGCCGCTTTTTCCTGCCCCCGCGGGCCGGGGCCCCGTCCCCGCGTCTGATCTGACAGAAAGGAGGTCCCCTTTATGGATGACCGCCACATCATAGAGCTCTTCTTTTCCCGCAGCCCCCAGGCCGCCGCGGAGGCCGCGGAGAAATACGGCCGCTACTGCCGCGCCATCGCCGGGAACATCCTGGGCGGCGGGCAGGAGGCGGAGGCCTGCGTGCGCGGGGCCTGGCAGCGCGCCCAGGAGGCGATGCCGCCCTACCGCCCCAGCCGCCTCTCCGCGTTCCTCGGCGGACTCACCCGGGATCTGGCCCTCGACCGCTACGACAGCCGCCCCGTCAAAAAGCGGGGCGAGGGGGAGGTGCCGCTGATCCTAATGGAGCTGGAGGAGCGGATCGGCCAGGGCGGAGCCGGCGAAACGCCGGACGGGAGGGCCGTCGCCGGCACCGTCGCCGCCTACCTCCGCACCCAGCCCCTCCTCTGCCGGATGATCTTCATCCGCCGCTACTGGTACTGCAACAGCGTCGCCGTCATCGCAAGGCAGCTCTCCTGCGGGGAGGGGCGGGTGGAATCCACCCTCAAGCGCATGGGGGAGGCGCTGAAACGCCGCCTGGAGGAGGCGGGACAGCTCCCTGTGAAAAGCATGGCCTTCCTGCGGGCCATGGGCGGCCTGCCGGAGGATCTCGCCGCCGAGGGCAACCTCAAGCGCCGCCACCCCCTCATCCGCGCCGCCGCCGTGGCGGCCTGCCTTCTCATCCTGCTCTCCGCCCTCTATCCCTTCTTCCGGGACCGCCTCCCCGGCCGGGGCGAAAGCCTCTCGGCCCAGAGCGTCACCCTGCGGGGCGCCTACTACGAGATCTGGGAGGCGGACAGTGTCCAAGCCCGGCGCACCGGCCTCCCCGCCGCCATCCCGCCGGAGATGGTGGGCATGCAGATCGACGAGATCAGCGAGGGCTCCGTCCACCTCTACCTCCCGGCGGAGGACCAGAGCGCCGTCTACATCCTCAAGGGGGAGGAGGGCCTCCGCTACTTGATCCTTGCCGGCTGCCCGCTGCCCGGGGACGGCGGGAGCACCCATGTGGACGCCCAGCAGATGTTCTTGACCTACGGCGTCACCCGGGCGGAGGAGCTCGCCTCTGTCACCTGGCAGGAGGAGGCGATCACCGACGCCGGGACCCTCTCCGCCCTCTATGACGGCCTGGTGTCCGCCGAGTCCTTCGGCGAGGGGGAGCTGGAGCCCGGGGTCACAGACTACGGAGACCCGGTTTGGCTGGAGGGGACCAACGGCCTGCGCTGGATGGCCTACTACCACGAAAGCGGCCTCTTCTACTGGCTGGGCAGCTGCTACTCCGTGGGGGAGGGGTTCCTCCCCGCCCCGGCCGCGTAAACAAAAACCGCCCCCGGCGCGCCTTCAGCGCGCCGGGGGCGGCAGGCTTTCCCCCTATTTCACCTGGATCTTCTTTTCCTCCAGGCGGCGGTTGACATAGCCGCGGAAGAGGGTGTAGATCACGGAGGTGATGGGGATGAAAATCAGCATCCCCACAACGCCCATGAGGCTCCCCCCCACGGTCACCGCCATCAGCACCCAGATGGCGGGGAGGCCCACGGAGCTGCCCACCACATGGGGGTAGATGAGGTTCCCCTCCACCTGCTGGAGCACCAGGAACATGATGAGGAAGATCAGCGCCTGGATGGGCGAGACCATAAGGATGAGGAAGACCCCTACGCCGCAGCCGATGAAGGCGCCCACGATGGGGATCAGGGCGGTGACGGAGATGAGGCAGCTGACGAGGAGGGCGTAGGGCATGCCGGTGATGGACATGGCGATGAAAAACATGGTGCCCAGGATCACCGCCTCCAGGCACTGGCCGCTGATAAAGCTGGCGAAGGTCCGGTAGCACAGGGAGACCACCTCGATGGTCCGCCGGGCGTGGCGCTGGGGCAGGAGGGCGAAGAGGATCTTCCGCCCCTGGACCCCCAGCTTTTCCTTCTGCAGCAGGATATAGAAGGCAAAAATGATGGCGATGAAGGCGTCGAACACCCCGCTGACCACGGCGCCCACCGCGGAGATGGTGGAGCTGAGCACGTCGGCAAACCCGGTTTTCAGAATATCCATCACCGTGTTCAAAATGCCCTGCCAGTCAAAGTTCCGCCAGTCCAGCGCCAGGTCGTTGAGCCACTCCATGATCTCCGGGTTGTTGGCGAACATCTCCTGCCCCCAGGCGATGCCGTGGGTGATAGCGGCGCTGATGGTGCTGCCAAGCCCGATGACGGACAGCGTCAGCTGGGGGATGATGACCAGCATCAGCACCAGGATCACCAGCACCACCAGCACCAGCGTCAAAAGGAGGCTCAGCGGCCGGACGTAGCCCGGACTCTTCCCCCGCTTTTTCTTGATGCCGCCAAACAGCTTTTCCTCCAGGAAATGCATCGGCACGTTGATGACAAAGGCGATGGCCCCGCCGGCCAAAAACGGCGCGGTGACCCCCAGCAGGAACCTGGCCGCCCGCACCAGCGTCTCAAACCGCTGCACCCCCACCAACAGCAGCACGGCAAAGGCAATGAGCAGCATGATTTTTTTCATGGTCGCCCGGTTTAACTCCATGCGCAGACCTCCTCAAGATCACTCTCTTTTGAGCGGTTTCTCCCTATCCCCTCCATCCTACCTTCTCCCGGCCGGTTCGTCAAGGGGAATCCGCCCCTTTCCCGCATTTTCCCGCCCGGGGCGGAGACAGCAAGCCCCCGGAGAGTCCTCCGGGGGACAGAATCCCGCCGCCGGCGGCGCTACCCCTGCATGGAGAAGGTGGCGCAGACCAGGGCGCCGCCTCTGGCGTTGTTGGCCAGGGTCAGCTCCCCGCCGTGGCGGCTGCAGAGGATCCGGCAGATATTCAGCCCCAGGCCCAGGTGCCCCTCCTCCCCGCTCTCCCGGGTCCGGAAAAAGGGCCTTGCCGCCTGGTCCAGCGCCCGGGGAGAAAAGCCGCACCCGTCGTCCGACACCAGGACGCACAGCGTCTCGTCGGCGTCGGACACCGTCACCGCCACCTGGCTGCGGGCAAAGCGGACGCTGTTTTGCAGCAGGTTCTCACAGACCTCCATCACGATCCCCGCGTCCACATGCCACTGGTCGCGGGTCACCGTCTCCTTCCACTGCAGGGTCTTTCCGGCGCACAGGATGTGCGCCGTGGAACGAAGGCCGCGGAGGAGCGCGCCTTCGTCGGCCGGGGCGCGGCGGACCTCCGTGTCCTCCAGGCGCTGCAGCCTGGTCATGGCCTCGGTGTAGCGCTCCAGCCGCCGGATGTTGGCGGACATGGTCTGCACCTCCCGCACCATCTCCTGCCGGTCCGCCTTCTCGTCGGGCAGGGCGGCCAGGAGCATGTCCGCGTGGCCCCTCAGCACGGTGAGGGGGGTGCGCAGGTCGTGGGAGAAGGCGGCGTTGAGCTGCCGCCGCTCCTCCATCTGGCGGAACATCTCCCGGTTGTTCTCCTCCAGCGCCCGGCGCATGGTCTCAAAGGAGCGGCACAGCGCCCCCATCTCGTCCCGGCTGTCGTAGGCAATGGTAAAATCCAAATCGCTGGCCGCGATGCGGCCGGAGGCGTCGGAGAGCACGGCGATGGGGGTCTTCAGCTTGCGCCGGAAGAAAAGGAAGGCGCAGAGGATGGCCCCCGCCCCGTAGCACACCGGGATGGCCAGGGTCTGCGCGGCGGCCAGGGCGAAGTCCTTCATCCGGTCGGCGCTCCGGTAGGTGGGGATTAGGGAGATGACCATCCCCTCCGCATCCACATAGGGCGAGGCGCTGCTGTAGTCCACCGGGATGGTCTCCTGGCGCACGTCGTCCGCGTCATAGATGGTAAAGACCAGGGTATCCCCGTAGGTGATGGTGTAGTAGCCCCCCTTGGGGATGGCGTAGCTCTCCCCCTGCTGGAGATACTGATTCTGCAGGCGCATGCGGGCGCTGTCCGCCATGTTGATGATCAGAGAGCACGCCAGCGTGCACCCCAGGAACACCAGCACCGTATACACCACATAGGACGCCCGAAGGGACATGTCCCGAAAGGGCCGGCGCCGCTTTTTCACCGCACCCATTTGTACCCCACCCCCCACACAGTCTCGATGTAGGGTTTCGCCCCGGCCTTGGCCAGTTTCATGCGGATGCGGCGGACATGCTCGGCGACAACGGCGCTGTCGCCCTCGCTGTCATAGCCCCACACCCGCTCGTAGATCCGCTCCTTGTCAAACACCTGCCCCACATGTTGGGACAGAAACTCGATGATGTCAAACTCCTTCTTGGCGAAATTCAGCGTCTGCCCCCGGAAGGTGACGGTGCGGTCGGAGTAGTTGATCATCAGCTCCGCGTCAAAGCGCACCTCCATCCGCCCCGCGTGGCGCTCCTCCCGCCGCAGGTGGGCCGCCACCCGGGCGTTCAGCTCCTCCAGGGAGAAGGGCTTGACCACATAGTCGTCTCCCCCCACGGCGAACCCCTGGATCTTGTCGCCCTCCTCAATCCGGGCGGTGAGGAACAAAATGGGGCAGCTCACCCCCTCCCGGATCCGGCGGCACACGTCAAACCCGTCCATATCCAGCAAATTTACGTCCAGCAGGATGATGTCCGGCTGCCGCTCCGCCAGCCGGAGGGCGCCGGCGCCGTCGTAGGCGGTCAGCGTCTCATAGCCCTGGCGGCGAAAGTAGCTGCTGAGCATATCCGCGATGTCCGGCACGTCGTCCACAATCAAAATCCGCTGGGCCAAAGCTCCGCCGCTCCTTTCCTAGGAAACCCGGGTGGTATCCTTTACGCCGCCCTGTTTCTGCAGGTCCTTCACGGACACGGACACCGTGTGGTCGATGTGCTTCCACTCCACCTTCTTGAACAGGGCCACAAAGGAGATGGGGATGTAGGTAAACATGAAGAAGGGAAAGGTGAAGATGTAGAGGATCTTCTTCACCCCGGAGGTGTGGATCTGCCCCCACTGGGCGATGGTGGTGATGCCGCCCACCATAAGGAAGAGCAGGTAGGTGTTCACCACCGTCTGCAGCAGCGAGAGCACCGCCCCCAAAAAGCCGGCGCCGCTCCAGAAGGTCAGCGCCAAGACGGCGATATTCACCACAAGGCTGATGGAGGTGAGGATGATGGCGGGCATGATGTTCATGCACATGTCAAAGCAGGCAAAGCCGCCGGGGCGGAAAATCCCCCGGAGCAGCTGCGTGCCGTACTTGCCGAAGACCTGGAGGTACCCCCTGGCCCAGCGCATCCGCTGGTGCCAGGACTGGAGGAACTTGGTGGGCTGCTCGTCGTAGTACACGGCGGCGCCGCAGTAGCCGATCTTCCTGCCCCGGGTGATGTTGTGGATGGTAAACTCGATGTCCTCCGTGAGGAGGTGGAAGGGCCAGCCGCCGCAGTCCTCCAGCACGGCGTGGCTGAAGAGGAACCCGGTGCCGGACACGGCGCAGCTGGTCCCCAGAAGGCACCTGGGGTGGTTCAAAAACGCCGCCTCCCGCAAAAACCACAGGCCGTAGCCGGCGGAGATCCAGTTGTCCCCGTAGTTTTTGGAGTTGCGGTAGCTGGTGATGATCTCATACCCGTCGCTGAAGGTGCGGTTCATCTGGGTGATGTAGTCCGGCTCCAGCAGGTTGTCCGCGTCAAAGACGAAGTACCCGTCAAAGGGGTCGTACTCCGCCTTCAGCTTTTCCATGAGGCACTCCATGGCGTACCCCTTGCCCACCAGTTTCTTGTTGAACCGCTCGTAGACCACGGCCCCGTGGTCCGCGGCCACCCGGGCCGTGGCGTCGGTGCAGTTGTCCGCCAGGACAAAGACGGTCACCAGCTCCGCGGGGTAGTCCTGGGCGCGGATGCTGTCGATGAGGTAGCCGATGACGCTCTCCTCATTGCGGGCGCAGATCAGCACCGCGTAGCGGTGGAGCGTCTCCGCCTTGTGGGGCTTGTCCCGCTTGAGGAAGGGGACGGGAATATACACAAATTGATAGAAATAACACAGGAAAAATAGCACCGCGATGCCGTAGTTGATTAGGCGGATGGTTTCAATCAATTCCATGGCTGCTTTCCTCATTCCCTTGATTTGCTCTGCAGATTCTCTGATACAACACCAGGCCCCCGGCGCTGACGAGAAGGGTGGCGCCGAAGACCAGGGCCGCGAAGGTGAAGTTCCCCACCCCCAGCGCGTCGCCGCTGATGGTGGAGGTGATGATGCTGGGGATGCGGGCCGGCGTGGTCACCAGCAGCCACCTTCCCAGCCGGATATCCGTGAGCCCCGCCACATAGGTTAGGATGTCCTTGGGCGTGCCGGGGATCACAAACAGGGTAAAAAACAGGGTGTCCCGCCGCCGTCTGTTCCGGAGGAACCCCAGGGCGCGGATCTTCTCCCTTGGGAAAAAGATCTCCACCGCCCTGGCGCCGAAACACCGCACAAACAGCACCACCAGGACGCTGCCCAGCGCCGCCCCCAGAAGGCACAGCGCCGTCCCCTGGAGGGACCCGAAGGCGTACCCCGCCCCCAGCTCCAGCGGCTCGCCGGGGATCACCGCCACAAAGATCTGCAGCGCCATCATCCCCACAAAAGCAAGCCTGCTCCAAGGGCCCATGCCGTCCACCCACTGGCGGAACCGCTCCGGCTGGGAGGCCAGGCGGACCATCGGCCGGCCCACGAACCAGAACACCAGGGCAAAAAACAGCAGGAAGACCGCGATGCTCCCGGCGGCCAGGTATTTTCTCTGTCTCTCTGTCAGCTCGCGGCGTGGGCGTTTCATGGATCGTCCTCCTGCTGTGGCGGATTGGGCCGGACCTTGTCCGGCTCTACCGCCATCATAGCAGGCAGATCTCTACTTTTCCTCTACAGGGGCAATTCTTCACCCATATTTAACCCGCTATTTCCTCGTTGATGTCGCGGCACAGGGCCCGGCGCACCCGCTCCATCTCCTCGTCAAAGGGCTTGTCCCGGTCAAAGCGCTCCGGCCGCTCCGAGCGCAGCCGTTTCTTCTCCCGGTCCATCCGGATGGGGACGAAGAGGAGGGGCCTCTCGTGCCTGCGCCGCCAGAACCGCTCCAGCAGCAGGAACCCGCGGTAGATCTCCCCGATCTGGTCGCTGTGGTCGGCATAGTCCACATCCGGGTAGATGATCACGCTGTCCCCCGCGTCCAGCGCCTCCAGGGTCTCCTTGAAGGTGGCCGCCAAGTGGACCGACCCCCGGTAGACCGGGATGGCCGCCGCCGAGTGGACCAGGGCGCTGACAAAGCCCGCCGTCAGCCGCGCCAGGACCCCGGCCAGCCATTTTGGCATGCCAAAGCGCTGGGAGAATGTGTAGTCGGCGAACTGCCTGCGGCAGTCCTCCCGGTCAAAGAAGAGGTGGAGTACCCACGGCCGGACCGGGAAGGGCAGCTGGGCCAGGGTGGTGAGGGGGCCTGCCATGTTGCTGTGGCTGCAGATATAGACGCAGGGCTCCGGAAATTGTTCCACCTCCGTGCGCCATCCCAGATTTTTCAAGCGCAGCACGCCACGACAGGCATAAAAGAGCGCTCCTCGTTTCGCCACCGCCATCACCCTTCCTCATGGCGGAAGACCCATCGCAGCTGGATCTGGTAGCTGCCGATGGCCAGGATCATGTCGATCAGCGCCTTGCTGATTACCGCCGGCACCGCGGGAAGGATGTGGCTCATGGCCATCAGGAGCCCGTAGGACGCCGCCATCTGCCCCGCCCACAGGCAGTAATAGCGCACAGCCGTGCGCCAGTGGAGCTTCCCCCCGCCGAAGACATAGCGCCGATTCAGCGTGTAATTGAGGAGGGAGGACAGCCCCCGGGAGATCAGCACCGACCACAGGTAGCACAGCGCCAGCGGCAGCGCCGCGAAGAGAAACCGGTAGCACACCCAGAAACTGGCCACATCCACCACCGCGCTGAAGGCGGCCATGCCGGTGTAGCGCCCCAGGCCGGACATCAAGATGAGGAAGATCCGCCAGGGGTCCCGGATGGTGTGGAGGTGGGTGCCGGCGTTGTTGTCAAAATAGATGGTCTCAATGGGGACGGCGTAGAAGGCGATGCCGTCCCGCACGGCGGAGATGAGCACATTCATCTCGTGCTCAAAACGGTCGCCCTTCACCGCCGCGTTCCACTCCAGCAGCCCCCGGGGGATCCCCCTAAGGCCGGTCTGGGTGTCCTCCAGTCGGGCGCCGTACAGCAGGTGGAAGGCGTAGCTTGTGATCCGGTTGCCGATTTTGGAGCGGGTAGGCACGTTGTCCGCCCGGAGGTTCCGCACCCCCAGCACCAGCCGGTCCGTGACCCGGTCCAGCACCCGGGAGATGGCGCACACGTCCTTGGCGGCGTGCTGCCCGTCGGCGTCGGCGGTGATCACGCCGTTATACCCAGCCCAGTCCTCCCTGCCCAGGATATAGCGGTAGGCGGTCTTCAGCGCGCAGCCCTTGCCCTGGTTTTTGGGGTGGGTCAGCACCAGGCAGCCCTCCAGGGCGCCCAGCCGTTCAAACCCTTCGGCAAACTCCGGGGCGCTGCCGTCGTTGACCACCACCACCTGGGGGATCCCCCGGCCCAGCAGCTCCTCCACATAGGCATACAGCCCCTCCGGCGGGTTCAGCGCCGGGATAACAACAATGCTGTGATACTGTTTTTCCATTCCGGGCCCCTCTGTCACAGCGCTGCCGCGGCACCGCCGCCAGCGGTCCTCCAGGCGTTCTCCTCCGAGAACGCCTGGGCTGCCTTATGGCAGCCGGCTGCGGCTTGCCCAGCCATCCCCGGCCGCGGTATGTACCACCAGCCCAGACACATCCTAAGCTTCAGCATCCGTCATTTCCCCCTCATTTTCAGAACACACGTCACAGGTCAGTGAGTCAGTGTATTCCCCAATTTTCAATCTTTTATCAACAGCCCGCCCCGGTGCTCTCCAAAGGGCGAGCGTCCGTCGGGCAGGCGCGCCGGCCGCCGTCCTTGGCGGGAGCCGCGGTCCAGCAGCGCAGAGTCTTTTGGCTATTATACCATATCCCGTGGGATTTTCTATACCTTTTCCTGGAACGGAGCAAATTTTCGTGGGCGGGGCGGCCGGAGGAGCCGGAGACGCTTACGCCCCCTCCCAGCTCTCCAGCTCCGCCCGCAGCTTCTCCAGGGCCTTCTTTTCAATACGGGATACATAGCTCCGGCTGATGCCATAAGCCTTTGCCAGCTCCCGCTGGGTGCGCGGCCTCTGGCCGCACAGGCCGTAGCGCTTTTCCACAATGTCCGCCTCCCGCTCTGTGAGGCAGCCCCTAATCACCTGCCGCAGCCTCTGGCACATGTCCTTCGCGTCCAGGTCCTCCAGCATGGTGTCCTCTACCCCAACCACATCCAGAAGGAAGAGGCTGTTGCCGTCCTTATCGCTCTCCAGGGCGTCGGACAGGGATACCTCCCCCTGCAGTTTCCGCTGGGCGCGGAAATGCATGAGGATCTCATTTGCTACCTGCTCCTGACGGCTCCGCAAAGCCCCCATCTGCCGCTTCTGCAAGATTTTCCCCTGTTTTACTGCCTGCGACTTGCTTCCCCACGCCCGCCGGCGTTTTGGGAAACTCATATTCATACTCCGAGCCAAACAGCACCACATGGGCGTCCTTCCCATCCCAGATAATCTCTTTGACAAAGGTACGGATGGCCGCACGCTTCTGCTCCACCGTCATTTTGTCCACGGTGTCCTTGAACGTGGACAGCATTTGGGCCAACAGGTCAAACTCAATGTCTGCTAAGGCATGGCTGGAGGTCAGCTCTTTCAACTCCGTCAAATGCCGCTTCAAGCCCTCGCCTTTCTCATGCAGCTCATCAATCTGCTGCATAATATAACTTTCGGCAGAGGTACCGGAGGACTTTCCCAGGGCGGAGACAAGGCCCTTGATCTCCTCCTCATTTGCGGCGATCTCGGATTCCAAGTTGGAGATCTCCGCGTCATAACTCTGCCGATTACCCAGCAGTGCCCGCTTGCTCTGCTCCAGTTGACGGATAAAATCGGAGCCGTCTTCACTCAAATGTTTCAGCTGCTCTATAATGTCGGCGTCTAATGTATTGCCGTTGCAGTTTTTCATGTTGCAGACATGACCCCGGCTGCGCTCCTTCATGGAGCAGAGGTAGGTATAAATAAACTCGCCCTTTGTATTCCGGCGCTTGGACAGCTTAGGGCGCATGTACTCGCCGCAGTTGCCGCAGATCAGCAGACCGGAAAGCAGGGCCACATTGCTGCGGGGCTTGCGGTAACTTTTGGATTTGTTCCGCTCCAAAATTGTCTGTACCTTGACCCATGCCTTCCCCTCAATGACCCCCTGGTGCTTGCCCACCGACACGATCCACTCCTCCATGGGCTTGATCTGGTGGGCTCTCCCCGGCTGCTGCAAGGTGCGGTTATAGGCCATGATGCCGTGGACGCCGTCAAAGTCGCTTTTCTCCGCAAAGAGGTCCACATGGTTTTCCGTCAGGTAGTCATAGGCAAATTCGTCGGCAATCAAATAAACCGGATTGGACAGAATCCCCTTGACGGCAAAGCGGGTGAACTGCTTGCCGTTTTTTGTGGTATAGCCATTTTGCAGTAGGTAGGTCTCCGTCTTTGTCAGCGAGCCGGTTTCCAAGAACTTGTCGTAGATCAGCTTGACGATGCCGATCTCCTCCGGGAGAATCTTCAGCTTGCAGGCCTTCTTGGTCTTGCCGTCGATGGTCACATGGGAGACACTCTCCGACTCATAGCCGGTGGGGGTGTTGCCACCTAGCCAGCGCCCCGTTTTGGACAACTCATGCATATTGTCCCGGATGCGCTCAGCGATGGTTTCCCGCTCCAGCTGGGAGAAAACCGAGGAAATATACATCATGGCCCGCCCCATGGGAGAGGAAGTGTCAAACTGCTCCTTGATGGAGATGAAATCGATCTTCATCCTGTTGAGCTGCTCGATCAGCTTGGCAAAATCGCCGATATTGCGGCTGATCCGGTCAAGGCGGTAGACAACGATGGCCCGGAAGTTCTTTTCTTTGGCATCGGCCATCATTTTTTTGAATTGGGGGCGCTCCAGCGTGCCGCCGGAGAACCCCTCGTCCTCATATACCAGGGCCTGCTCTGCGGCATCGTCTCCGAACTGCAGTCGGATATATTGTCTGCACATTTCAATCTGGTTTTCGATGCTCTCCCCCTTGCCGGTGAACTTGGATTTTCGGGAGTAGATGACGATCGGATTAACAGCGGCCATACTATCACCGTCCTGTAATGTAATATGATATGTTTGTTAGATTAGTATATCATATCGTCCCCACTTGGTAAATACATAAAATAATTTTTCGGCGGTGCAGTCTATGCCGTTATCCAAAAAAGAAGGATGCGCTGCAAAAACAATCGTTTTGCGGCACATCCTTTTCTGGTGTTTTTACCGTGATAGGATT
>CALWXD010000087.1 GCA_944385425.1 uncultured Oscillospiraceae bacterium
GGCCTGTCGGTCCTACCGGTCCTACGGGCGCCACCGGCGCTGCCGGGCCTGTCGGCCCCACCGGTCCCACGGGTGCCACCGGCGCTGCCGGACCTGTCGGCCCCACCGGTCCCACGGGCGCCACCGGCGCTGCCGGGCCTGTCGGCCCTACCGGTCCTACGGGCGCTGCCGGCGCTGCCGGACCTGTGGGTCCTACCGGGCCCACGGGTACCACCGGCGCTGCCGGGCCTGTCGGTCCCACCGGTCCTACGGGCGCCACTGGACCTGTCGGCCCCACGGGGCCTACCGGACCTGCCGGCCCCGCTGGCACGGCGGGGAACGCCGCCACCGTACAGGTGGGGTCTGTCACCACCGGGGCCCCCGGCACGGAGGCCGCCGTCACCAACTCCGGCACCATCCAAAACGCGGTCCTGGACTTCACCATCCCCCAGGGCAGCGCCGGCGCCGCACAGCCCATCTCCCTGCTGTCCGCCTACTCCTCGCCGGCCCAGTCCGGCGCCTCCGGCAGCCCCCTGCTCTTTGACCAGAACGGCCCCGCCTACGGCGCCGACCTCTCCCACACCGCCGGCAGCGGAACCTTCACGGTCAACACCCCCGGCGTCTACGCCGTGTCCTTCCACGCCGCCCTGGCCCCCACCGCCGGTGCCGCCTATCCCCTGCCCATTGTCACGACGCTGGAGCAGGACGGCTCCACCGTCCCCGGCGGCACGGCCCTGCACACCTTCCAGTCGGACAGCGACACAGCCAACGTGTCCTTCTCCGTCCCGGTGACCGTCGCCACCGCCCCCTCCACCCTCCAGGTGGTGGGCAGCGGCGGCACCTATCTCTACAGCGCCGCCGGCATGACCATCTCCCGCCTGGGAGACGTCCCCAGCCAGGCGTAAAGCCGGCCCGCCGCGGGGAGGGGCGCCTGTATCCCCTCCCCGCCGGGCCTCCGGGCCGCCTTGGGGCGGCGCAGCCTGAGCTTTCCACGAGGAGCGCGCCATGAAAGTTGTTGTTTACGCCATTGCCAAAAATGAGGAGGCCTTTGCTGACCGGTGGATGGACTCCATGTCCGAGGCCGATGCGGTGGTCGTGCTGGACACCGGCTCCACCGACGCCACAGCGGAAAAGCTCCGGGCCCGGGGGGCGGCGGTAGCGGTGGAGCCCGTCGTCCCCTGGCGCTTTGACGCGGCCCGCAACCGCTCCCTGGAGCTGGTGGCGGCGGACGCGGACATCTGCGTATGCACGGACCTGGACGAGGTGTTCCGCCCCGGCTGGCGGAGGGCCCTGGAGGCCGCCTGGGCACCGGGGACCGTCCAGGCCACCTACCGCTACACCTGGAGTTTTCGTCCCGACGGGTCTGAGGGGCTGGTCTTCTGGCAGGAGAAGATCCACAGCCGCCGCGGCTGGCGCTGGGTCCATCCGGTCCACGAGGCGCTGCAGTGGACCGGCCCCGGCTGTCCCGGCCCCCGGGTGACGGCGGAGGGGGTGCAGCTGGACCACCACCCGGACCACAGGAAGTCCCGGGGACAGTACCTGCCCCTGCTGGAGCTGGCGGTCCGGGAGACGCCGGAGGACGACCGCAGCGTCCACTACCTGGGCCGGGAGTACCTGTACCATGGCCGCTGGGACGACTGCATCCGCACCCTAGAGCGCCACCTGTCCCTGCCCTCCGCCGTCTGGGCGGACGAGCGGGCGGCGTCCATGCGCTATATCGCCAGGGCCTGCGGTGAGAAGGGGGACACGGCGGCCGCCCGGAGCTGGTATCTTAGGGCCGTCGCCCAGGCCCCCCACCTGCGGGAGCCCTGCATGGACCTGGCCTGGCTGCTCTATGGGCAGGGGGAGTGGGACGGGGTGCTGTACTTCACCGGCTGCGCCCTTGCCATCCGGGAGCGGCCCCGGACCTACCTCTCCGAGGCCGCGGCCTGGGGGAGCCTGCCCCACGATCTGAGAGCCATGGCCTTTTACCGCACCGGCCGCCTCCCCCAGGCCCTGGAGGAGGCGGAGAGGGCCCTCCTGCTGGAGCCGGGGAACCCCCGCCTGGCGGGGAATGTCTCGCTGCTGCGGGACCTTGTCCAGAGGCAGGCGGCGCCCTAGCGGCAGCTCTGCGGGGGAAAATACAGGGGAGGAGATGGCTCTGCCGCCTCCTCCCCTCCCCGCTTTTCTCTCAGTTCATGGCGCCGCTGCTCTCCTCCAGCAGCTGACGGATCCGCCGGGCCATCTCCCGGTGCTCCGGCCGCTCCAGCGCCGGGTCCTCCGCCAACACCGCCTCCGCGGCCTGCCGCGCCTCCTCCATCAGCCTCGCGTCACAGGTGAGGTCCGCCAGCTTCAGCGCCGGCAGGCCGTGCTGCCTGCGGCCGAAAAAGTCCCCAGGTCCCCGGAGGCGCAGGTCCTCCTCGGCGATCTCAAAGCCGTTGTTGGTTCTTGTCATCACCTGCAGCCGCCGGCGGCTCTCCTCCCCGTCGTGGTCGGAGATCAAGATACAGTAGGACCGGTGGGGCCCCCGGCCCACCCGGCCCCGGAGCTGGTGGAGCTGGCTGAGGCCGAACCGCTCCGCGTTCTCCACCACCATCACCGAGGCGTTTGGCACGTCCATCCCCACCTCCACCACCGTGGTGGACACCAGGATGTCAAACGCCCCGGCGGCAAAGTCCCCCATCACCCGCTCCTTCTCCTTTGGTTTCATCCGCCCGTGGAGCAGGGCGATGCGCCGGTGGGGCAGGACCTGCTGCAGCGCCGCGGCGTACTCGGTGGCCGCCTTGCGCTCGTCGGGCATCTGGTCGTCCCGCTCCACCATGGGGCAGACCACATAGGCCTGCCGCCCCTGGGCGATCTCCTTGTCCAGAAAGGCGTAGATCCGTTTCCGGTAGCTGCCGGAGACGGCGTAGGTGCTGATATGCTGCCGCCCGGGGGGCAGCTCGTCCATCACCGACACGTCCAGATCCCCGTAGAGGATCAGCGCCAGGGTCCTGGGGATGGGGGTGGCGGACATCACCAGCAGGTGGGGGGCATCCTCCCCCTGCCGCCCCTTGTCGGAGAGGGCCGACCGCTGCCCCACGCCAAAGCGGTGCTGCTCGTCCGTCACCACAAGGCCCAGGCGGGGGAAGGCCACGTCGCCGCTGAGGAGGGCGTGGGTGCCGATGAGGAGATCCACCTCCCCCCGCCCCAGCCGCTCCAGCAGGGCGCGGCGGGCGGCGGCGGGGAGCGCGCCGGTGAGAAGGCCGCAGCGGATCCTCAGCCCCTCCAGCAGGGGGGCGAGGCCGGCGTAGTGCTGCTCGGCCAGAATGGAGGTAGGGGCCATCAGCGCCGCCTGGCAGCCGTTTTTCACCGCCAGATAGATGGCGGCGGCGGCCACCATGGTCTTGCCGGAGCCCACGTCCCCCTCAATGAGCCGGTTCATCACCCGGCCGGAGGCCAGGTCCCTGGCGATGTCGCCGACGGCCCGGCGCTGGGCGCCGGTGAGGGAGAAGGGCAGCCGGGCGAGGAGGGGGGCGGCGTCCGTGTCCCGGAAGGGGACCGCCGCCTCGGCATTCCGGTGCTCCCGCAGCTGTCTGAGCCCCGCCGCCAGGAGGAACAGCTCCTCAAACACCAGCCGCCGCCGGGCGATGGACAGGGCCTCCTCCCCCTCCGGGAAGTGGATCTGCTCGTAGGCATAGCCGACGTGGCAGAGGCTGTGGCCGCGGCGGACGCCGTCGGGCAGGGGGTCCGGCAGCAGATCCCGGCAGGCGGCCAGCCCCTGCTCCACCGCCTTGATGAGAAGGCTCTGCCCCACTCCGGCGGTGAGGGCATAGACGGGGACGATGCGGCCGGTCAAAAGGCCGGCCCCCGCCCGCTCCACCAGGGGGTTGGTCATGGCCCGCCGCCGGCCGCGGACCTCCGCCTTCCCGTAAAACACATAGCTCTCCCCGGCTCTGAGCTGGTCCCGGAGGTAGCCCTGGTTGAAAAAGGTCACATCCAGCGCCCCGGTGGCGTCCACCGCCCGCAGCTTCACCAGCTCCAGTCCCCGGCGGATGCGGCTGCGGGTGGGCGCGGCGGCCACCATGGCCTCCACCCAGGCGCTCTCCCCGTCCTGGAGCTGGGCGATGTCCCGCCCTGTCCGGCGGTCCTCATAGGCCCGGGGGAAATAGGCGATCAGATCCCGCAGGGTGCGGATGCCCAGGCGGGCCAGCGCCTTGGCCCGCTGCTCGCCGATCCCCTTGATATAGCGCACGTCTGTCTGCAGCTCCGCCATACGTCCCTCCCTCCCGCGTCGTCCCCTGGAAACGAAAAAGCTGCCCGTGGAACGACACAGGCAGCTTTTTTCCATAACACTCCGGTCTGATTACTCGTAGAGGACCTCGTCGTCATAGTCGTCGCAGTGGGGATCGCCCTTAAAGCAGGACAGGCAGCCGGTGAGCTTGTCCCAGAAGGCAATGATAAGGCAGGTAAAGGCGGCCATCGCCAGGGCGCCGCCGACGATCTTCAGCACAAGGCGTGCAACTTTCATATAGGCTCCTCCTTTTTCTTCACTGATGGGCCTATTTTACACCAAAGCGCCGAAAATTACAATTCTTTTTTTGGAAAGTTTTGCCGGGCGGAAACGGGGGCGGTTTTCCAAGGAAAACCGCCCCCGCCCCGTCCTCTCCCGCAGGCGCTCACACAGCCAGCTCAAAGCTGTACCAGGTGTGCTCTCCGTCCTCCACCATCTGCCAGGTGAACTGCTGCGCCTCGCACTCCTGCCAGGTGATATAGCGGAAGTAAAACTCCGTCTCCAGGTGGCAGGGGATCAGATCCAAAATGATGTCCCGGATCTGCGCAAAGCCCTCCGGGATGCCGGGCACATCGGGGAAAATCACCCGGATGCGGCCGTACTCCCCCGTCTCCTGGGCCTCGGCTTTGATGCCGCAGCCGCTGATGGCGTGGTTGATGTCCGCCAGGGTAAAGCTGTCGCCGCTGATCCTGGAGAGGGCGGCGATGGCCGCGCGGCGCAAAGCCGGGCTCACCTGCACCGGCCGCCGGGCAAAGAGCAGCTCCCGCCGCTCCAGCCCCTCCCCCTCCGCCGTCATGAGGATCCCCTCCCGCTCGGCGTAGTCCACCGCCGCTCCGCAGCCGTCAAACCCCAGCCCCAGGGCCTCCGTCTCGCTGTGGCTGTAGCCGCCGGGGGTGAAGTCGTAGACGCCCAGGGGCCGCAGCAGATCCCTAATGTAATCGCCATATCCCATTTCAGCCCGCCTCCATCTCGCTGATGGTCAGCGTCCCCAGCACCGGGAGGCTCCCCACCTCCGCCGCCACGTCCGCCGCCGGCGCGGTGAAGTGGTAGTTCTCCACGCTCTCCAGGCCGTAGAGGAGATTGCCCAGGGCCGCCAGCGTCACCGGCTTTCCCAGCAGCGCCCCGGTGAAGTATCCCCGCAGCGCCGCGTCCGCCGCCGCCTTGGCGGCCTGGAAATCGTACCCCTGGGCCGGCTGGACGGCCACCGTCACGTCCACCGTCTCCTCCTCCGGCGCCAGCACCTGGAGATCCACGGCGATCTCCCGCTTTTTCTGCAGGTCCGCCTCGATCTCCTCCAGGAGATCCTCCTCCGGGACCCCCGCCGCCGTGGCCACATACACGTCCACCGTGCCGATGCCCCTGGCCCGGCCCACCGCCGTGGCCGCCGCCACGCCGGGGTATCCCAGGGCCGACTGCTCGTAGTAGGCGGCATTGGCGCCGTTGGGCAGCCGCCAGTAGCTGTCCAGGATCCGCTGGCGCAGCGCCTCGTCGCTCTCCCGGTCCGTGCCGCCGGCAAAGGCCTCCGGGTTGGTACAGCGCTGGATCCCCGCCGGCGGCACCGCCATCAGCACCACGGTCCCCGGCGACACGTTGCCCGCCGCGCCGCTCTCCATGGCCTCCGCCGCCGCGTCCGCCGTCAGCTCCCCTGCCGCCAGCACCGCCCCCTGGGTGGTCTGGAACCGGACGCCCTGGGCAGTCATGCACACCGTCCCCGCCGGGATCTCCAGATCCTGTCCCACGGCGGTGGTGATGGAAAAGCGCAGCACCCCGGCGGCCTTCTCCGCCTGGGCCCGGGAGATGCCCCGGGTCTCGGCGTGGCAGTCAAGGTAGTCCCCCTGGGCGGTCTGGGGAAAGCTCTGGTCCAGCACCCACGCCGCCTGGGCGTAGAGGGCCTGCACCTGGGCGGCGGCGGCGTAGAGCCGGGCCGCCAGGTCGCAGGCCGTGTTGGGGAGGTAGCCGGAGCGGTCTGCAAAGTCCTCCAGCATCTCCCCGTAGATGGTATCAATGTCCTTCAGCATCCTCTTCTCCTCACAGGGTCACTGCCGCCTGCATCTGCCGGCCTTGTCCCTCCAGAAATACCGTGACCTCCAGCCGCCCGCCGCCGGCGTTCCCCAGCGTGACCTCCGTCACTGTCACCGGCTCCTGGGCCAGCGCCTCGGCCACATACTGCCGTGCCGCGGCGGCCCTGACCGCCGGCCGCTCCCGCCCCAGGCGGTAGAGCTGGCTGCCCAGGTCCGGGAGGAAGGGCAGCGCGCCCCGCCGGGCTGTCAGGCGGAACAGCACCCGCTGCAGCAGGGCCTCCTCCCCCTCCAGGCGGACCATGCCGCCGTATCCGTCGGGGAGGTAGTCCCCGTCCTTCAGTTTTAACTCCATGTCTCTCCCCCTGTCCGCTCATACCGGGACCTGGACGCCGCCGCCAGCGGTGACCACCGCCACCGGCGTGCCGTTGAGGGTCAGCGAGCCGCTGACCGCCACCTTTCCGGTGATGGCGATGGTCCCATCCTCCTTTAGGAAGATGGCGCTGTCCCCGCTGCGGATGCAGATCTCCCCGGGCTGCATCCCCTCCGGCATCTCGCCGGGGTCCGCCGCGGCCACGCACCGCTCCTCGCCGCCCATGCCACCCTTCACCACCAGCACTGTGTCCCCGGCCCGGGGCTGCCAGCAGTAGCCCCCCGGGCCGAACACCGGCAGCTCCCGCTCCTCCCCCCGTGTCTCCACCGCCGCCGTCGCGCCGCCGATGGTGGTGACGCCAAAATCGGCGCTGGCCTGCTCCTCCCGGTTCTGCCCGGCTCTTGCCATCTCTTTCCCGATCCACATGCTATGGTTCCTCCAGTATGATTGTCGTAGTGGCGCCCTCCGGTCCGCCCCGGCTCTCCGCTGACACCACGTCGTACACCCCGCTGAGCCCCAGCGGGCCATAGCTGAGCTCCACCCAGTCCCCCGGCTGGGCCGCCATGGCCCCGGGCAGCGTTACCTCGATTTGGCTGCTGCCCTGGGCGGACTGCTCGATCTGATAGCTGCCCGTATATCGCATGGCGGCGTAGCTGCTGCGCCCCGGGGTGTAGAGCACCTGCCGCCGGCAGCCGCCCCGGCTGAGGAAGGGCTGGTTCACCACCCGCTGCTCCGTCCTCCGGGCCTTGTCCTTCACCAGCACCTCGGAGAGGACGCCGTACCGCTTTTCCCGCCGGATGCAGCGGAGCACCGGCGTGCCGCTGTCGATCACCAGCCGCTGTCCGCTGCGGGCCATGGGCTCCGCCACCAGCTCCCCCGCCGCTGTGAAGTAGGGGACAAAGCCGCCGGTAAAGTGGGTAAAGCCGCTGAGGGCCTTCCACTGGCTGCTGCCGCTTTTCACCTGGTAGCTGCCGCCGCACACCAGCTCCCTGGCCCGGCGGCAGGTGATGCCGTAGGGGGCGGCGTGGTTGCGGAGGATCTCCGCCGTGGTGGTGTCCTGGTAGGTGGCCGCCTCCGCCTCGTTGTCCAGCAGCAGCGCCGCCATCCCCCGGCCGCTCACCGTCAAGAGGAGGCCCTCCTCCGTGGCCGCCGCGGCATACTCGTCCACCACCCCTGAAAGGGCGGTGACGCCGTTTTCTGTCGCCCGAAACCGGGAGGCGCCCGGCAGCGCCTCCAGCAGTGTCCCGTCGTAGACGCAGGTGACCTCCAGGTCGTCGCAGGGGACCCGCCCGGTCCGCAGCAGCCGCCAGCGCAGCACCGTGGGCATGGCGTAGACCCTGCCGTCATAGCCGATCAGCTCCACCTTCATCCCGGAATTGCCACCTCCTGCCCGATGGAAATGAGATTTGGGTTCTTGATGCCGGGATTTGCCGCCAAAAGCGCCTCCAGCGTCACGCCGTAGGTTCCCGCAATGGCCCAGAGGCTGTCCCCCTGGATCACAGTGTGCCGCGCTGCGGTTCCGCCGCCGGCGGCCGGCGACGCCGCGCCGGGGAGCGCCGCTCCCGTCTCCACCAGCCCCTCCTGGTAGCCGTCGAAGGCCTCGCGGAAGGTAAACTGGTAGCGCACATAGTCCGGCAGGGGCTTTTGGGTCAGCTGCAGGCGGGTAAAGTAGGCGTTGGAGGTCTGCCACAGGGGGTGGATCAGGAGCCCCGGCCCGCTGAGGTAGAACAGCGACGCCAGCTTTTTGAACTCGTCGTAGGCCCCCTCCCCGGCAAACTCCCCCTCCCCCTCCAGCACCCGCCCGGTCATTCCCAGGTCCTGCAGGCAGTACCGCCCGAAGGGCACCTTGTGGGTCACCACCTGCCGCTCATAGCGGATGGAGTAGGTGTGGGGGTTGTGGGGCCAGGTATAGGTCTTGTAGCGCATGGCTGTCAGCCGCATCCGCCCGCCTCCTCTCAGTACAGGGGGAACGCGCCGTCATACCGTCGGGCGTCCCGCTCGTACACGGCGGAGAGCCTCTCCGCGTCCGCCGTCTCCGCCGCCGCGGCCCCTGCCTCCCGGCGGACGGTCTCCATCTGAAGATGGACCGGTCCCTCCGGCGCAGCCGCCTCCCCCGTCTGCCGCTCCTGTTCTGCCGGGGCGGCCGGCACCGTTTCCTTCCAAGCGTAGCGGGCCCCCTCCGGCTCCCGCTCCTGCCGCTGGGGCAGCGAAACCGCCTCCCACGCGGTCCGTTCCCGCCGCCGCGGCGGCTGCGCCGCCATTGTCTGAACCACATCCGCCCCGGTTGCCGGCGCCTGCGCCTCCTGCCGCCGCAGCTGCTCGAACCGCTCCTCTTCAAAGCTGCCGCTCTCCTCCGCCCCTATCGGCACGGCGGTTTCTGCGGCGGGGGCGGCCGTGCCGCCCCCCATCGCCGTTCCCAGCTGCCGCAGCAGCTCCCCCAGGGTGCCGGGGAGCAGGCGGAGGGTGATTTCCAGATAGCTGTCCCGACTCTCCGCCATTTACGCCACGACCTCCATCCGTTTCCGGGCCACCACGGTGACCTTCTCCGCCACCATGGCCCCCAGCTTGCCCTCCTCGGCGATGGCGCTCCAGTTGCAGCCGCTGTAGATCACCTTCCGGTCCGGCTTGCAGATCACCAGGGAGAAGTCCGCCAGGGCATAGAAGTCGATGCCGTCCCGGATGGCGTCGTCCGTTGCGTAGAGCCTTG
>CALWXD010000088.1 GCA_944385425.1 uncultured Oscillospiraceae bacterium
TGTCCCCCATCTCCCCCTCGATCTCCGCCCGGGGCACCAGGGCGGCCACGCTGTCCACCACCACCGCGTCCAGGGCGCCGGAGCGGACCAGGGCCTCGGTGATCTCCAGGGCCTGCTCGCCGGTGTCGGGCTGGGAGATCAGCATATCCTCGATGTTGACGCCCAGGGCCCGGGCGTAGGTGGGGTCCAGGGCGTGCTCTGCGTCCACAAAGGCCACCTCGCCCCCGCGGCGCTGGGCCTCCGCCAGGATGTGGAGGGCCAGGGTGGTCTTGCCGGAGGACTCCGGCCCGTAGATCTCGATGATCCGCCCCCTGGGGACGCCCCCGATGCCAAGGGCCAGGTCCAGGGACAGCGACCCGGTGGGGATCACGTCCACCTGGATGTCCTGGGTGTCCCCCAGACGCATGATAGCCCCCTTGCCGTACATGCGGGTGATCTGGTCCATCGCCGCGGCGATGGCCTGTTTCTTCTCGCTGACCGGGGCCGCCGCCGGGGTGGCCGCCGTGGGTTTCTTCACTGCCATACCATTCTCTCCCTTTCTCTGAAAGTTGTGGGCCTCCGCATGTTTCCTCCGGGGCCCTAGACGTTCTCCAACAGCGTTCCGTACACCACCCGGGGGATCTTCTGGTCGTCCTGGACCACGTTGATGTCCCCAAAGCCGTGGGCCCGCATCATCCGCAGCACCGTGTCCGCCTGGCCGATGCCCACCTCGAAGTAGAGCCGCCCCCCGGTCTTCAGCGCCGTGCGCCAGCGGGGGATGATGGCGCTGTAGAAGTCGTAGCCGTCCGCCCCGCCGCACAGGGCCAGCCGGGGCTCAAAATCCTTCACGGAGATCTCCAGCGTCTCGATCTCCGCCGCCGGGATGTAGGGGGGGTTGCAGACGATGCAGTCAAACTCCCCGATGGCGGCGGGGGGCTTTTCCCTGGCGTCCAGCACCATCACCGACACCCGGCCGCTGAGCTGGTTGCGGCGGATGTTCTGCCGGGAGATGCGCACCGCCCCCTCAGAGATGTCCCCCAGCAGCACCCGGGCAGCGGGGGCGTTGGCCGCCACCGCCAGGCCCACGCAGCCGCTGCCGGCGCAGAGATCCAGCACCCGGCAGGGCCCCAGGGGCTTGACGTAGGCGATGGCCTCCCGGGCCAGCACCTCCGTGTCCACCCGGGGGATCAGCACCGCCTCGGAGATGTCCAGGGGCAGGCCGTAAAATTCCCACTCGCCGATGAGGTAGGCCACCGGCTCGCCGCTGAGGTGGCGGCGGACCAGGTCCCGGATCCGCGCCTCCACCTCCGGCGCCACATAGAGGCGGCTGTCCCGGAACAGCTCCTCCCGGGTTTTCCCGCTGCCGTAGCACACCAGCTCCCGGGCCTCCAGGGTGGCCGCGCTGGCGCCCCGGCCCCGCAGCGCCCGGCGGATATCCAGATACAGATCGTTATAGGTGATAGGCATGATTTCTCTCCGTTATCCATACACACTGCACACAGCGAAATGAGACGGCGATTGCCGCACCGTCTTTTCCAAAAGGCATGCGCCAAAATGCCTGGACGCCGCCGAAGGCGGCGAACGAGGCGGCCATTGCTTTCCACACGATCTTATTTTTCCAAGGACATGCGCCTTGGAAAAATACGTTGACTCAGCCGCCCTGGGAGGCGTTACCAGTGCGCACACTGGTGAGGGGGGAGGTCGAGGGGGGACGTGTCCCCCTTCGACTTATCTTACCACCGGTCCTTGCCCTTTTCCGCCGGGATGACCCGTTTCATCGCCTCGATGGCCACCTCGATCATGGAGTCGTCGGGCTCGTTGGTGGTAAAGTTCTGCATCCACATCCCCGGCCGGGCCAGGAAATTGGTCACCGGGTTGTCGTGGCCGCCCACATAGCGGTTGAACTCGTAGGTGATGCCCACCACCAGCGGCAGCAGCAGAAGCTGGATGGCGATGCGCAGCAGCAGGCTCTCCACCGGCCAGAGGGCGAACACCACGCTGTGGAACAAAATCGCCACGATGATGACCACAAAGAGAAAGCTGGTGCCGCAGCGGGGGTGGTGCTTGGGCTGGACGCGGACGTTTTCCACCGTCAGCTCCAGGCCCTTCTCATAGCAGAAGATGGTCTTGTGCTCCGCCCCGTGGTAGGCGAACACCCGCCGGATGTCCTTCATCCGGGAGACCAGGATGAGGTAGCCCATAAAAATCACGATGCGCAGCACCGCGTCCACCAGATTGCGGACCACCTCGCTGTCCGTGACATACTGGACCAGGCTGGCGGCGGCGGTGGGGATCAGCATAAACAGCAGCAGGGAAAAGCACACCGCCATTACGACGGAAAAGCCGATGACCACCTTCTCCATGGTCTCGTTGCTGAGCCGTTTGTCCAGCCACTGCTCAAATTTCCCCGGCTCCCCCAGGTCCTCCTCCGGGTAGTAGTCGGCGGAGAACATGAGGGCCTTCACGCCCTTGACCATGCTGTCAAGAAAGGTCACGCTGCCCCGCAGGATGGGCAGACCCAAAATCGGGTGCCGGTCCCGGATCAGCTTCAGCTCCTCCTCCTTCACCACCAGCCCCTCGGGGCTGCGGACCACGATGGCCTGCTTCTCCGGCCCCCGCATCATGATCCCCTCAATGAGGGCCTGTCCGCCGATGGTGGTGCGGAATTTGGTTTTGGTGTTTTTTTCTTCCATTGTCAGGTCTGTTCCTTTCCGGAAAATCATAACATAACGCCGCCAAAAATGCAACAAGCGTTCGATATCTTTTAGGAGACCGGCAGCACGATGGTGACGACGGCGCCGCCGCCCGCCGCGTTGTCGATGGTAAACTCGCCGTTGTGCAGGTGGATGATCTCGTCGCACACGGCAAGGCCGATGCCGCTGCCCCTGGCCTTGGAGGAGCCCTTGTAGAACTTCTGCTTGACAAAGGGCAGCTCCTCCGCCGGGATGCCGGGGCCGTAGTCCCGGACGGTGATGACGATGACGCCCTCCTCCAGGCGGATGGCGGCGTCGATGCGCTTGCCGGCGCCGCCGTGCTTGGCGGCGTTGTCCAGCACGTTGCAGAACACCTGCTTGAGCCGCTCCGGGTCGCAGGCGATGGGCGGGATGATCTCCCCCCCGTCCTCGTAGTGCAGCTCGATGCCGTCCTGCCGGAACATGGCCCGGTAGGAGAAGATGGTGTCCTCAAACTCCGCCTGCACGTCGGCCTGCTCCACATGGAGGGTAAAGCGCCCGTCCTCCATGCGGCTGAAGTCCAGCAGCTCCTCCACCATGGAGGTGAGGCGGCGGGACTCCTTCAGGATGATCTCCACGCCCCGGCGCAGCTCCTCCGGGCTGCAGTCGCCGGACATCAGCGTCTCCCCCCAGCCGTTGATGGCGGTGAGGGGGGTCCGCAGCTCGTGGGACACCGAGGAGATGAACTCCGACTTCACCTTCTCCGACTGGCCGATCTTGGTGGACATGTCGTTGATGGAGTCGATGAGCTCCCCGATCTCGTCCTGGTACTTGTTTTCCAATTGGATGCCGTAGCTGCCGCCGGAGATGCGCTTGGCGGTCTCCGTCACCTCCGCCACCGGCTCCACCACGTTGCTGATAAACACCATGTTGGAGAAGTAGACCATGGCCAGGGCCGCCAGGGCCACCAGCACCGCCACCAGGATGCTCACCAGGATCTGGCGGTTGGCCCGCTCCATGCTGGTGACATACCGCATGGCCCCCACCACCCGGCCGTCAAATTCCAGAGGGGCGGAGACGGCCATGATGATCTGCCCGGTGGCGGGATCGGCCCCCATGTAGGCGTCCGGCTCCCCCTCCTCCAGGGCGGTGAGGATATCCGGCGTCCCCGGCATGAGGCCGGCGGTGACGCCGTAGGTGGACACCAGGATGCGGCCGTTTCCGTCCAGGAACTGCAGCTCCAGGATGTTCTGGTCTGCGTAGGTGTCGCTGACGTAGAGGTTGGCCATCTGGTAAAACTCGCTGTAGCTGTTCATGGCGTAGGAGTTGAAGGCGTCGGTGGCCTCGTTGGCCTTGGCCTCCAGGCCGTTGCGCATGCTGGTGTAGTAGTAGTTGGCGATGCTGATGGAGAACACCACCACCCCCAGCACCGCCACCATAAAGATGGGGCCGATGGAGTTGATGAGCCACCGCTTGCGGAGGCCCTGGATCCGCAGCCTTCCTTTGACTTTCATGGTACAGGGCCTCCTCTCCGCGAAATTTTCCTAAACGTGCCGCTGCGTTTGCGGCTAAAATCCCCACTTGTAGCCGTAGCCCCAGACGGTGGTGATATAGGTGGGGTTCTGGGCGTTGTCCTCGATTTTCAGGCGCAGGCGGCGGATGTTCACATCCACGATCTTCAGCTCCCCGAAGTAGTCCCGCCCCCACACCTGGTCCAGGATCTCCTCCCGGCTGAGGGCCTTGCCCGGGTTCTCCATAAACATCCGCATGATGGCGTATTCCACCTGGGTCAGCTTGACCCGCTGGCCGTTTTTCTCCAGGGTGCGGTTGCGGGTGTTCAGCCGGAAGGGGGCCTGGACGATCTCCCCCGCCTGCTCGGCCGCCGGCGTGCCGCCGGCCCGGCGGAACAGCGCGTCCACCCGGGCGGTGAGCTCCGCCGGGGAGAAGGGCTTTGTCACATAGTCGTCCGCCCCGGTCATGAGGCCGGTGACCTTGTCCATCTCCTGGCTGCGGGCGGTGAGCATGATGATGCCGATGGAGCTGTTGGTGGCCCGGATGCGCCGGCAGACCTCAAACCCGTCGATCCCGGGCAGCATGATGTCCAGCAGGGCCACCCGGATATCGCCGTTTTTCTGCAGCAGCTCCAGGGCCTCCTCGCCGGTCTCCGCCTCGATCACCTCATAGCCCGCCCGGGTGAGGTTGATGACAATAAAACCGCGGATGCTGGACTCGTCCTCCAGAACCAGAACCTTTTTTGTCATAGGGTGCGTCCTCCCGTCTCCTCAGTTTTCGCCAGTGGCCCACTCCCGGGTGATCAGATGGAACCGCTGGCTCAGCTCCTCCTGGTCGATGGCGTACCGCCAGCCCTCGTTGCCCGCCAAGAAAGTGCCGGCATAGATGGTGCTGACCTGCCGCTTTAAGATGAACCGCCCGTTTCGGGTGGCCCGGTACTCCCGGCTGTTCCCCGTCAAGGCGTAGATGGCCAGGAAATCGGCGTAGGTGCCGTCGCTGTTTTTGAGGGAAAAGACCGTCTCCTTCTCGTCGCTGCCCCCGGCCTGCCGCACGGCGATGCGCCCGTCCCAGCTTTCCGGCAGCTCCAGGTACCACCCCTCGCCCACATTGTGGTAGGTGGTCAGCACGGTCTCCTCCTCCCCGCCGGCGCTGTAGCTGCGCCAGTAGACCTGCCAGTAGGTCTCCTCCGCCGAGAGGCCCGTGGAGGGCAGCACCACCGGCACCGGCACCTCCGTAACGCCGTCATTGTTGATGTCCGTGGGGGAGAGGGAGACATACCGGTAGATCGCGCTGGTGACGCCGGTGTTGTCGCTGCGGACGATATTGGTGATGGTCTCCTGCTTGTAGGTTAGGATGTCGGTGACCAGGCGGGTGTCCTCCGCCACGCCGGTGATGAAGAGGGCGGGCTCCCCGTCCCGCAGGGTGCCGATATCCATGCCGTTGAGCTCCGCCATGGTCATGGAGAGGCTGCAGATGGACTGCACCTCCAGCGCCGTGCCGCTCCAGTCGTAGTATTCCGCCACCGGCGTCCCGTTTTCGTCGCTGCGCAGCAGGACGATCTCCATCAGCCCGTCGCCGTCAAAGTCCAGCACCTCATACCTGGTGTAGAGGCTGAACATCAGCGGCGTCGGCTCATAGCCGGAGATGCTGTAGACCCCCAGGGCCTGGATCTCCGGGCTGATCCGCCAGCCCACCAGGATCTCCCGGCGGCCGTCGCGGTCCATGTCCACATAGCGGATGCTGTAGATGGCGGTGCCGCTGCCCTCGATAACGGCGGCCTGCTCATAGCTGTCCTCCACCGCGCGGAAGATATAGATTTTCAGCGGGCGCTCGTCGTTGGAGCTGCGGAAAAAGGCCACCGCCTCCTCCACGCCGTCGCCGTCCAGGTCCGTCAGCTGCACCGACTGGATGTTGGTGCCGGAGACGGGGGCGGCGTTTTCCGCCCCCTCCGCCAGGATCGCGTCCAGCTGGGTCCGCAGGGCGGTGTACTCCTCCGGCAGCTGGGGCAGCTCGTAGAGGTCCTCCGGCGAGGCGTTGAACATGCAGGCGGACAGCACCAGCGTCAGCGCCGCCGCGGCCAGCGCGGTTATCAAGAATTTTCCCCTTCGCATCGCAGCCCTCACCTCCCGCCCTGCCGCCCCCGGAGAAAGGAGGGGCGGCACAAGTCCATTCTGAAGGATTATACCACAACGCATCCCTCTTTGGTAGAGCGACTTTGCATTTTCCTGTGTGCAAATTGTAAACTTTGCCCCGGAAAAAGCTCTTGCAATTTCCTCCCCCAGCATATATAATAAGGTTTGTTCAGCACCTGCCGGTGTGATGGAATTGGTAGACGTAGTGGACTCAAAATCCACCGCTGGCGACAGCGTACCGGTTCGAGTCCGGTCACCGGCACCAAAACGAAAGGACATCCGTAAGGATGTCCTTTCGTTTTGGGTTCCGCCGCCCCTGGCGGCTGCGAATTTGCGGCGCAAAAGCGCCAACCGCCAGAAGGCCGGCAGGGCGGGCCTTCTTACAGGATCTGTACCCGCTGGGCAAAGGGCTTCTTCTCCCTCTGCTTCACCTCTTTGGCCGGCCTTCCTAGGGGGATGATGGTCCGGATGGTCTTCCCCTCCGGAATGGAGAGCAGGGCAGTGAGTTTCTCCCTGGCTCCGTCCAGGCGCACCATGCCGTCCATCCACACCCCGGCATAGCCCAGGGCCGTAATGGCCAGCATAATGTTTTCCGTGGCCGCGCCGTAGTCCACCATTTCAAAGCTCAGCCCCTCGTGGGAGTCGTCAAAGGCCGAGAGCACCACTAGGATCACCGGCGCGGTCCTGGTGGCGGGGGTGGAGAGGATGCCGGCGATCTCCGCCCGCAGTCTGGCGTCCTTGACGGCGATAAAGCTGGTGGTCTGCAGATTGTACCCGGAGGGGGCCCGGATGCCCGCGTCCAAAATCCTTTCCAGATCCTCGTCCCGTACCGCCTCCGGCAGGAATTCGCCGCGGTAGCTGCCTCTGTTTTTCACGACATCAAAAAATTCCATGATAACCGCCCTTTCTGTTCCGTCCATTTTACAGCTTGACGTGGAGTGTCCGGTGGAGAGACCGGCGCAGCGCCGCCTCCCGCATGTTTCACCTCTATTATAGCGCGGCAAGGCGCCGGTTGCAATACCGGCGGGGACGGGGGAGATGCGGAGCCGCCCCGCGGCGCGGCGGCCGGGCTGCCAAAGCGCCGGAAGCCGCGGCCGCCGCCGGAACGCGTCTCAAATTGAGACGCGTTTTTAGGAGTATATTCCCGGCGCTCCTCCTCGAATTTGATTTTTTGACAAGCTTTCTCCTTTATGGGATACTGAAAACGGCGAAACGCCAAACAAAAATCAAAAGATAGGAGGTCGGTTGTATGTTGACGCAAGTTGCCGTTGTCGGTGTCTGCCTAAGCCTGCTGCCCCTGGCGCTCACGCTCCTTGTGAAGCTCCGCCTGTTCCCGCTGGCGCTGTATATCCTCCTGGCGAACACAGTGCTGGCGGACTGGGTGCGGTCCCACGAGACCGCGAGCGTAGCCGTATTCTACGCCATCGCGGCGCTGATTGCCTTAAGCTGGGTGCTGCCCGCCATCCGGCGGAAGCTGGACACGCGCAGGCAGGTGCGGGCGCTTTTGCGCCAAGTGGAGGCGGCCCGGGCGCAGGGGATACCAGATCCCAGCTTTCGCAGAGAAAACGGGCGCTTTGTGCTGGTCCGGGACAAGGAGTAGGGCGCCGAGACGCGGCGGGCCCCGTTTCATCGAGCGGACGCCGGAAATCCTGTATCCGCTCCTAAATAAGCCCTGCCGCGCCGGTGTGTGGGCGGCCCCGCAACCCCGCGGCAGGGGGCGGAACCCGCGGCCGGGGCGGCGGAAAGGACTGGGAAAAAACAGGGCGCCCCGGGCGGGAGGAGGGAAAGACGCCGGATGGACTGTCCCCCGTCGAAAAAAGGAAAAGCCCGCTTTGGAAATCAAAGCGGACTTTTCTCGGTTTCCCTCTGGTGGAGATAAGCGGGATCGAACCGCTGACCTCTTGAATGCCATTCAAGCGCTCTCCCAGCTGAGCTATACCCCCATGTCGGTAAAAACCAACGGAAACCTTATCTTCTGTCGCAGCTTAAAGCCCCGTTTCACTGGAAAGCCGCAGGCCTGTCAGCTGAGAACGGTGTTTATTTTACCAAAGGCCACCCCTTTTGTCAAGCATAATTTCAAAAAATTCCTCGGAAATTTTCCGGCAGGCCAGGCGCCCCTGCCGGGCCGCTTGCAACCGCCCCGGCGGGCTGTTATAATAGCGGTACGCCGCCGGCGGGCAGCTGCCCCGCCGGGCGCTTGATTTTTCACGCAAGGGAGGGGTCGCCACATGAAAACCGGCATTGTCCTGGAGGGCGGCGCGGTGCGCACCATCTTTTCCTCCGGCGTCTGCGACGCGCTGCTGCGCCGGGACCTCCTAACAGACTATGTGATCGGCGTCTCCGCCGGCATCGCCTACGGGGTCAGCTATGTCTCCCGGCAGAGCCGCCGGAACCTGGAGATCATGGTCAATTACATCAACGACAGGCGGTATATGGGCCTTGGGAACCTGCTGCGGCGGGACAACCGGGCCTATTTCGGCCTGGACTTTGTCTTCTCCGCCATCCCAAACCAGCTGGTTCCCTTTGACTATGAGACCTTCGCCGCCTTCCCCGGGGAGGTGGAGGCGGTGGTGACCAACCTGGACACCGGCGGCCCCGCCTACTTCCCGGTGGACGGCGGCGACCGGCGTTTCCAGATCCTCCGGGCCACCTGCGCCCTGCCCCTCCTCTTCCCCGTCTTCCACATCCAGGGCATCCCCTGCCTGGACGGCGGCGCGGCGGACCCCATCCCCTGCGAGCGGGCCTTCGCCAAGGGCTGCGAGCGGCTCATCGTGGTCCTCACCCGGGAGCGGGACTATATCCGCCGGCCGGAGAAACTCCAGCCCCTCCTGGACCTGGTCTACCATAGATACCCCAGCTTCCGCGACACCATGCGCCGGCGGGCGGATACCTATAACGAGACCCGCGCCCGGCTGTTCCGGCTGGAGAAGGAGGGGCGGGTCCTGCTCTTCGCCCCCGCCAGCACCGCCGGTTTCCACCGGACGGAGCGGGACGTCCAAAAGATCCGGGCCCTGTGGCAGGACGGCTACGACCAGGGCCTCCGCCGGCTGGACGAGGCGGAGGCATTCCTGCGGGGGAGCTGAGCCGGCAGACCGGGCCGTCCCTGTGACGCGGGTGGGAAACGGCTGGGCGGGGGCGGCGACGCCGCTTCCGCCCAGCCCTCTCGGCAGATCGTACAAAATTCCCCGCCCTTCCGCGGCCGAATCTGGCTTGCTCGATAAAATTTTCACCATCTGAAAAATTTGTGTTGACTTTTCCGGGTGGTATCCTGCATGATAAGAAGCAAGAGTATCCCATATTCCATGAATATTCATACAGAAATGCAGGTGATTTTTCGTGAAGCCCGGATATCTCGTATTGGAAAACGGAATGGCATTTAAGGGGTTTCGGTTTGGCGCGGACGCCTCCACGGCGGGAGAATTGGTATTTTCCACCGGCATCTGCGACTATGTGGAAACCCTCACGGACCCTGGCTATGCAGGGCAGATCATTATGCAGACTTTCCCCCTCATTGGCAACTATGGCGTCATTGCTGCTAATTGTGAGGGGGATTGTTTTATCCATGGCTATGTGGTGCGGGAGTGGTGCGGCGCGCCATCCCACTATATGTCTGAAGGGGATGTGGACGCCTTCCTGCGGGCCCGGGGCGTACCCGGCCTCTGGGGGGTGGACACCCGGCAGCTCACCCATCTCCTCCGGCGGCACGGCGCCATGAACGCCGCGATCTGCGACGAGATCCCCGCGGACTTGACGCCTCTGCGGGCATACAGGGCCGCCGGCGCGGTGGGGCGGGTAAGCTGCCAAACGGTGCGGGTCCTCCCCGCCGAAGGGACGCGGCGCTTTCAAGTGGCGCTGCTGGATTACGGCTGCAGGCGCGGCGTCCTCCGGGAACTGCGCGCCCGGGGCTGTCAAGTGACCCTCTACCCCCACGACACGCCGGCGGATGTCCTCCTCGCCGCGGAGCCGGACGGGATCTTCCTCTCCGGCGGCCCCGGTGATCCCCGGGAAAACCCCTATGCGGTCAAACAGCTGCAAAAGCTGTTGGGCCGGAAGCCTATCTTTGCCGCCGGCCTGGGGCACCAGCTCCTGGCCCTGGCCGCCGGGGGAGAGGCGGCGCCGCTCCCCTGCGGCCACCGCGGCGGCAACCACCCCGTGCGGGAGCTGGGCACATCCCAAATCTATATCACCCGCCAAAACCACGGCTACGCCATTGCGGCCGGGAGTTTGGCCGGTACAGCCATCCCCTGGTTCGTCAGCTGCAACGACGGCACCTGCGAGGGGCTGCTCTACCCCGATCTGCGGGCCTGCGGCGTACAGTTCTGCCCGGAGGCCTGCTCCGGACCGAGGGGTTCTGGATTCTTGCTGGACCGGTTTGTCGACGGAATGGGAGGTGCGTGGTAATGCCGCTGGATACAAGCATCAAGAAAGTGTTGGTCATCGGCTCGGGCCCCATTGTCATCGGCCAGGCCGCGGAGTTTGACTATGCCGGCGTCCAGGCCTGCCGGGTGCTGAAGGAGGAGGGGCTGGAGGTGGTCCTTGTAAACTCCAACCCCGCCACCATCATGACCGACAGCACCATGGCGGACGAGATCTACCTGGAGCCGCTGTGCCTGGACACCGTTAAGCGCGTCATCTTAAAGGAGCGGCCCGACAGCCTCCTGGCCGGCCTCGGGGGGCAGACCGGCCTCACCCTGGCCATGCAGCTGACCAGGGACGGCTGGCTGGAGCGGCACGGCGTCCGCCTCCTGGGCACCGGCGCCGCGGCCATCGACAAGGCGGAGGACCGGCAGCTGTTCAAAGAGACAATGGAGGCGCTGGGGCAGCCCACCATCCCCTCAGACATCGCCGGCGACCTGGAGACGGCCCTGCAGGCCGCCGCGCGCATCGGCTATCCGGTGATCATCCGCCCGGCCTTTACCCTGGGCGGCGGCGGGGGCGGCGTGGCCCGCAGCGAGGCGGAAATGCGCACCATCGCCAGGACAGGGCTGGACGCCTCGCCCATCTCCCAGATCCTGGTGGAGAAGTACGTCTTCGGCTGGAAGGAGATTGAGTTTGAGGCCATGCGGGACGGCGCGGACAACGCGATTGCCGTCTGCTCGATGGAAAATGTGGACCCAGTCGGCATCCACACGGGGGACAGCATCGTAGTGGCCCCCGCCTTGACCCTCTCCAACCCCGAGTACCAGATGCTCCGCTCCGCCTCGCTGGAGATTGTCCGCGCCCTTGGCATTGTAGGCGGCTGCAACTGCCAGTTTGCCCTGGACCCCGACAGCTCCGCCTACGCGGTCATCGAGGTCAACCCCCGGGTAAGCCGCTCCTCCGCCCTGGCCAGCAAAGCCACCGGCTACCCCATCGCCAAGGTGACCGCCAAGCTGGCCCTGGGATACACCCTGGACGAGATCCGCAACGACGTCACCGGAAAAACCCTGGCCTGTTTCGAGCCGGCGGTGGACTATGTGGTGGCCAAGTTCCCCAAGTGGCCCTTTGACAAATTCCCCACCGCCAGCCGGGAGCTGGGCACCCAGATGAAGGCCACCGGGGAGGTCATGGCCATCGCCCCCAGCTTTGAGATGGCGGTGATGAAGGCTGTTCGGGGGGCGGAGATCGGGCTGGACACCCTCAACGCCCCGCCCCTGGACGACGCCCCCCTGGAGGAGCGCCTGGGCCGGATGGACGACCGGCGGCTGTTCACCATCTTCGAGGCGCGGAAGGCGGGGTACGCGGTGGAACGTATCCACGCCGTCACCCGGATTGACCCGTGGTTCCTCCGCAAGCTCCAGAAGCTGGCGGCCTTTGAGGCGCGCATCGCCGGCGGCCTCACGGAGGAGGACTACCTCCAGGGCAAGCGGCTGGGCTATACGGACGAGGCCCTCCGGCGCCTGTCCGGCATGGCGGGGCTCCCCGCCCGCCGGGCGGCGGCGTATAAGATGGTGGACACCTGCGCCGCGGAGTTCGACGCGGAGACCCCCTATTTCTACTCCACCTTTGACGAGGCGTGCGAGTCCCGGGCCTTTCCCAAAAGCGGGAAGCCCCGGATCATCGTCCTGGGCTCCGGCCCCATCCGCATCGGCCAGGGCATCGAATTTGACTACAGCTCCGTCCACTGCGTCTGGGCCCTCCAAGCGCAGGGCTATGAGGTGGTCATCATCAACAACAACCCCGAGACCGTCTCCACCGACTATGACACCGCCGACCGCCTCTATTTCGAGCCCCTGTGCCCGGAGGACGTGATGCACGTCATCCAGGCGGAGGACCCGGTGGGCGTGGTGGTGGCCTTCGGCGGGCAGACCGCCATCAAGCTCACCAAGTTCCTGGATAAAAGCGGCATCCCCATCTTCGGCACCTCCGCCGAGGGCATCGACATCGCCGAGGACCGGGAGCGCTTTGACGCCCTGCTGGAAACGCTTCGCTTCCGCCGCCCCAAGGGCCTCACCGCCCTTACCATGGACGACGCCCTCCGGGACGCGGAGGCTCTGGGCTACCCCGTCCTCCTGCGTCCCAGCTATGTCATCGGCGGGCAGAACATGACCATCGCCCACAACGAGGACAACGTGCGCACCTACATGGAGCGCATCCTCCGCCAAGGCATCGAAAACCCGGTGCTGGTGGACAAGTACCTCATGGGCACAGAATTGGAGGTGGACGTGATCTCCGACGGGGAGGACGTGCTTATCCCCGGCATCATGGAGCATGTGGAGCGGGCCGGCGTCCATTCCGGGGACTCCATCGCCGTCTACCCGCCCCACCGCCTCAACGACCGGATGCTCCGCACCATCGTGGACACCTCTGAGAAGCTGGCCCTGTCCCTGGGGACAAAGGGCCTGGTGAATATCCAGTACCTCATCTACGAGGGCCAGCTGCACATCATCGAGGTGAACCCCCGCGCAAGCCGCACGGTGCCCTACATCAGCAAGGTCACCGGCGTGCCCATGGTGGACCTGGCCTCCCGGGTGATGACCGGACAGAAGCTGCGGGAGATGGGCTATGGCACCGGACTCTACCGGACGCCGCCCTACTACGCGGTAAAGGTGCCGGTGTTCTCCTTTGAAAAGATCTCCGACGCCAACGCCGCCCTCAGCCCGGAGATGAAGTCCACCGGCGAGGTCCTGGGGCTGGGCAGGACGCTCAACGAGGCGCTGTTCAAGGGGCTCTCCGCCGCGGGCTTCCAGATGCGGCACCCCGGCCCCGGGCGGGATGTGGGGGTGCTCATCAGCGTCAACCGGCAGGACCAGCCGGAGATCGCCTCCCTGGCCCGCAAGTTCGCGGACCTGGGCTTTACCCTCTACGCCACGAACGACACCGCCGCCGCCATTTCAGAGCTGGACGTCCCGGTGGAGGTGGTGGGGAAGCTGGGGTGGGACAACCGGGTCTTCCAGCTGCTGGAGGGCGGGAAGATCGGCTATATCCTCCTCACCGGCAGCACGGAGCCGGCGTACATCCGGGACTTCATCCGCCTCAACCGCCGGGCGCTGCAGCTGTCCATCCCCTGCCTCACCAGCATGGACACGGCAAATGTGCTGGCCGACGCCCTGGCAAGCCGCTTCACCACCGGCAACACGGAGCTGGTGGATATCAACCACCTGCGCGCCCGGCGCCAGGTTCTGAGCTTCGCCAAGATGCAGGGCACCCAGGACGACTGCCTTTTCTTTGACAACCGTGAGGGGGACATTCTCTGCCCGGAGAGCCTGTGCGTCAGCCTTCTGGACCGGCACCAGGGGCTCGGCGGCAACGGGATCGTCCTCATTGAGCGCTCCCAGGCGGCGGACGCGCGGATGCGGGTCTACAACCGGGACGGCAGCGAGGGCCAGGTGGCCGGCAACAGCATCCGCTGCGTCGCAAAATACCTCTACGACAAGGGCATCGTCCCCAGGGAGGAGATGACCATCGAGACCGACGCGGGGCTGTGCCGCGTCCAGGTGTACACCCGCGACGGGTTCGTCACCTCCGCCAGCGTCCACCTGGGCAGGGCCCTGCTGCGGCCGGAGCAGATCCCAGCGGCCCTGCCGGGGGACAAGGTGGTGGACCGCCCTGTGACCATCGGCGGGGCGGAGTACCGCGTCACCTGCTGCAACGTGGGCAACCCCCACTGCGTGGTGTTCTGCCCCAAGGTGGACGCGGTGGACCTGGAGGCGGTGGGCCCCCTCTTCGAACACGCGGCCATCTTCCCGGAGCGGGTGAATACGGAGTTTGTACGGGTGGTGAACGCCGGCACGCTGAAGATGCGGGTCTACGAGCGGGGCAATGGGGAGACCTACGCCTGCGGCACCGGGGCCTGCGCCGCCGTGATCGCCGCCACGGAGAACGGCCTTCTGCAGAAGGGCCGGGACATCACCGTGAAGGGAAAGGGCGGCGACCTCACCGTCCTCTACACCGACGACGACGTGGTCCTCACCGGCGACGCCGTCATGGTCTGCGAGGGCTGGGTGGAAATCTGACGGCCGCCATGCCGCGGCCTGGGGCGAAAAAACCGGGCGGGGACCCCCATGGCTTGGGGATCCCCGCCCGGCCCCGCCTTCATGGGGCGGCCCGCCGCCTGGGAGGGCTATTTCAGCCGCAGCCCGTCCTTGAAGGCGTTGCCCGCCTTCTCGCCCAATTTGCGGTAGGCGTTGTGGATGGGGTCGAAGATGATGGGCTGGAGCTTGTCCGGGTCGATCCGCCCCTCCGCGTCCAGCACGGCCTCGTCGGCGCTGACGTTGACGATCTCCCCCACCAGGCGGCAGGTCTCCGGGTCGTAGCTGACAAGGCGGCACTCCACCGCCATGGGCAGCTCGTCGATGAGGGGGGCGTCCACAAACTCCGACTTGGTGGTGTGCCAGCCGGCCTTCTCCAGCTTTCTGGGCTCCTTGTTGCCGGAGACCACGCCCACATAGTCGCAGGCCGCCAGCTGTCCTGCCGTGGCCATGCTGACGGTGAAGGCTTTGCGGGACAGGATGTCCGCCGTGGTCTTGTGCCCGGCGCTGATGCACAGGGACAGCTCCCGCTCCTCGCTGATGCCGCCCCAGGCGGCGTTCATGGCGTTGGGGGTGCCGTCCTCACCGTAGGCGGCCAGGATAAACACCGGCTGGGGGTAGGTCCAGGGCTTGGCTCCAAAATTCTTGCGCATGGGGAATACCTCCTTCAAAAAGATACAAAATACGGTTTCCTCCGTAACGGCGGCGTATGCAGGCTCGGCGCGGCCGCCGGCGGAGGGCGAGGTTCTCCCCTTTAGTATAGCATAACCCGCAAACCGGGGGAAGGGGCTTTTCTCTCCCTGCCGGGGGCCTGCGGCGCCTGTGCCTTTCGGCGCGGCGGGGCGCGGGGCGGCCGCCCCCGCGGCAGAGCAAAATTTTCCGGCCCCGGGCGGCACTTTTTCCCTCCCTTTGCGTCTATAGGGGTGAAGGGCATAAAAACCGCCCCAGTTTCGCGGATAAAAAGGAGGATGCACCATGAAAAAGATCCTTTCTCTTGCGCTGGCCTGTCTCCTCGCCCTGGCCCTGCCGGCCTGCGCCGGCAGCGCGGGCACGGAGGTCCAGGCCCTCACGGCCCAGCCCCTCTCCCTCACCGACCAGGAGATGACGGAGCAGGGCGAGGCGGTCCCCGCCGTCTACGCCGCCCTAACCGACCTTGGCCTCCGCCTTCTCCAGGGCACGGCGCCCCGGGGGGGGGAGGGCGACGCCCTCATCTCCCCCCTCTCCGTGGCCCTGGCGCTGTCCATGGCGGCCAACGGCGCGGAGGGGGAGACCCTGGCCCAGTTTGAGGAGGTCCTGGGCGGTGGGGAGAGCCTGGCGGCCGTCAACGCCGCCGGCCAGGCCCTCACCCGGCTCTACGAGGGGCTGGCCGGCTCCACGGAGTGCTCCATCGCCAACAGCCTGTGGGCAGACCCGGACGGCCAGATCAAAGAGGACTTCATCGGCCGGTGCCAGGGCATCTTTGACGCCCAGGTGTTCCAGGCGGAGCTCAGCGACCCGGCCATCGTCCCCGCCCTCAACGGCTGGGTCTCCGACCACACCAACGAGATGATCCCCGAGCTCATCAGCCAGCCCTTCTCGGAGGAGACCGCCGCCCTGCTGGTGAACGCCCTGTACCTCAAAAACGCCTGGGAGATCGAGTTTGACCCCCTCCAGACCGGGGAGCGGACCTTCATCCACCTGGGCGGGGCGGAGGAAGCGCTGGACTTCCTGGCCCACTACAGCGTGGACCTCCCCTACCTGGAGACGGAGGACAGCGTGGGGACCCTGCTGCCCTATGACGACGGGCGGCTGGCCTTCCTGGCCCTCATGCCCGCCCAGGCGGAGGCGGACTTCAACGCCTGGCTGGACGGCCTGGAGGGGGCGGAGCTCTCCCGCCTCATCCGGGAGGCCGGCGGAGGGGAGGACACCAACTTCCTGCGCCTCACCCTGCCCAAATTCGAGGCGGAGTGGCAGGGGGAGCTGAAGGAGCTCCTGGCCGGCCTGGGGCTGGACCTGGCCCTTGACCCCCTCCAGGCGGACTTCTCCGCCCTGGGGGACAACCCAGACGGCTACTTCCTCTCCCAGGTCATCCACGCGACAAAGATCGAGGTCAACGAGGAGGGCACCGAGGCCGCCGCCGCCACGGTGGTGACAGGAGACGCCGGAGACGCCCCGCCGACGGCGGGGGTGGAGCTGGACTTCAACCGGCCCTTCCTCTACGGCATCGTGGACCTTGAAAACGGCGTGCCCCTGTTTTTGGGCGCCTTCGCCTAACGCCTGCCGCCCCGGGGGGATCCCGTTTGGGATCCCCCCGTTTTTTGTCCGCGGGTCAGCCGCCGGGCCGCCGGGGGAGGGCCGCGAAAACCTCCCGCGCCAGGTCCACCTCCACCGCCTCCTCCCCCAGCCGCTGGCAGAGGCGCTGGAAGGGGACCGCATGAAAGACCGGGTAAAAATTGGGGAACCGCTCCCGCATCCGCCCCAGGGGCTCCGCCAACAGGAGAATGTCGTTATGGGCGTGGCAGCCGATGGCGAAGGGCACCCTGGCGCCCTCCAGGGTGTGCTCCGCCCGCTCCTTCGCCCGCCGGGTCCAGCATCGCCCGCGCGTCATCCAGGAAGAGGAGGCCCGCCTGGGT
This sequence comes from uncultured Oscillospiraceae bacterium, assembly GCA_944385425.1. Classification (GTDB taxonomy): domain Bacteria; phylum Bacillota; class Clostridia; order Oscillospirales; family Oscillospiraceae; genus CAJFPI01. Next base: position 17,358 of record CALWXD010000088.1, read on the forward strand.
CAGCTCCACCGCCGCCCGGGCGGTGGCGCTGACCCGCCGGTGCTGATTCTGGATGAGGCCGTCTCCTCCATCGACACCTGCACCGAGGCCGTCGTCCAGCGGGGCATGGACGCCCTCATGGAGGGGCGGACCGACTTTGTCATCGTCCACCGGCTCTCCACCGTCCGCAACGCCAAGGCCATCCTGGTGCTGGACCACGGCCGGATCATCGAGCGGGGCAGCCACAGGCAGCTCATCGCGGAGAGGGGGCAGTATTACCGGCTCTACACCGGGGCCTTTGAATTGGAGTGACCGGCAGCCGGGCCTTGTAAAAGAATTGTAAACCTTCTGTTTTTCAGCTTCCTTTCAGCCTTAGGCGCTATTATGATAGGGACATCCTGTGAAACCGGAGGCTGACATGAAGATCCTAATTGTGGAGGACGAGCGGCTGCTGGCCGACTCTTTGAAGACCCTGCTGGAGAAAAAGGGGTTCCAGGTGGAGGCGGTATACGACGGGGAGAGCGGGGAGGAGTACGCCCAGCTGGGGGTGTACGACCTGCTGATCCTGGATGTGATGATGCCCAAGCTGGACGGATACGAGCTGGCCCGGCGGGTGCGGGCCAAGCGCTGCGGCGTCCCCATCCTCATGCTCACCGCCCGCTCCGCCCTGGAGGACAGGATCCACGGCCTCAACGCCGGGGCGGACTACTACCTTACCAAGCCCTTTGACAGCCGGGAGCTGCTGGCCTGCATCAACGCCCTGCTGCGGCGGCAGGGCGGGGAGGGGGACGAGATCTCCCTGGGCAACACGGCCCTGGATCTGTCCACCGGGATGCTGGTGCAGGGGGAGCGCAGCGTGCGCCTGTCCGCCAAGGAGTTTGACGTGATGCGCGCCCTGCTCCAGGCGGGAAGCGCCAACCTGTCCAAGGAGAGTATTCTGGCCCGGGTGTGGGGGTACGACTCCAACGCCACCGAGAACCATGTGGAGGTCTATGTGGGCTTTCTCCGCAAGAAGCTGGCGAGCATAGGTTCCAACGTGCGTATCGAGACCATACGCCGCCTGGGCTACCATCTGGAGGTGAAGCCCCA
>CALWXD010000089.1 GCA_944385425.1 uncultured Oscillospiraceae bacterium
CCTCCGCGATGGTCACCGCCCCCGACTGCGGCCACATGATGTACGGCCGTGTCGACCAGATCGAGGACGACAACGAGTACCACAGCTTCGCCATGCAGCGCGTGCCCAAGTTCGTCGTCGACAAGGACAAGGACACCCGCAAGCTGCGCCTGGCCTCCCGCCCCCTGGCCGCGCCCCGGAGCAAGGCCCCCTGGATGTACGCGGCCAATGTGGTCGGCACCTGATAGGGCCGGGAAAGGAGCAATACCATGAAGCGTGTAAAAATCACCGACGGCTTGTACGGCTACCGGCCCGAGGGTGCGAAGCACCCCCAGCCGGCTCCCGCCGGAAGCGTTGTCGAGGTGCCGGACGGGGAAGCCGCCCGCCTGGTATCCATCGGTGTGGGGGAGATTGTGGAGGACCAGTCCGGGGAGAATGCTGCCGCAGGAGCGGGCATGGACACCCACAGCCAGGAAGATCCCCCAGAGGGCGGAGAAAGCGGCAGCCTGGACCCGGCGCGGCTGGAGGCCCTCACGGTGCCCCAGCTGAGGGAGCTGGCCGGGGACATGGGCATTGACACCGGCAAGCTCAGGACCAAGCCGGAGCTGCTCCGCGCCATTGCCGCCGCCGGAGCCAGTGTTGAGGATGACGGTGAGGCCCCGCCCGAACTGGGGGCCGGGGACATCGTATCATGAGCAAATTTAAGGATATGGTCATGCAGGATATTCATGGGGTCTTCCTAAACACCGGCGAATTTGCCCAGCGCCGCACCGTCCGCTATGACGGGATGGAGTACCCGGACGTCCCCCTTGTCCTGGAGGAGCTGGTGCAGGAGCAGCGGGACCGCCTGACCGATGACCATGTGGGCGGGCTTCACAGGATCACCGCCGTCCTCTACTGCGCCCGGGCAGACCTGGGGGGCAAGACGCCCAAGCAGGGGGCCGGCCTGGAGATCGCCGCCCGGGAGGGCGGGCGGTTCTTCCAGAAATACTACATCGTGTCCTCTGCCTGCGGCATGGGGATGCTGGAAGTGAGGCTGGAGGCGGTTGCCCAATGAGTGAAACGATTTCCGGCATCCAGCTGACGGCGGCCGGGGAGGAGGCGCTGGACCACGCCGCCCGTCTCCTGGCCGGCGTGGAGGGCGGCGTGGAAAAGGCTGTACGCCGCGCGGCCGGCAAGGCTGCGGCCCGGCTGCGCCGGGCCAACGTGCAGGCCGTCCGGGAGCGGTACGCCATCTCCGCCGCGAACATCCGGGAAAACGAGAATGTCCAGGTGTCCTATTCCTACGACGGCGGGGTGCAGGCATACGTCCGGTTCAGCGGGGCGCGGATTCCCCTCTTCCGCTTCGACGGCGCCGCGCCGCGCCAGCCCGCGCAGGACGCCGGCCGGCGGGTCCCCGTCCAGACCGGAGCGGGCTGGCGGCTCATGGCTCCGGGCCTCCCCGCCTCCGGCCACGTCCTCAAGGCCACCGCCCCCTACCAGTTTGCGGGGGCCTTTGTGGCCCGGATGCCCTCCGGGCATACCGGCATCTTTGAGCGCACCGGCGGCAGGACGGCAAACGGCAGGGACGAAATCCAGGAGCTGTACGGCCCCTCCGTCCCCCAGATGCTGGGGAGCCAGACCGTGGCCGAGACCCTGGCCAGGGAGGCCATGGGAGACTTTGCGCAGGATCTGGACCGCGCCGTCCTGGCCATCCTGAGCGGTTACTGAGCGAGGTGGTCTTATGACAAAAATCACGCTGCTGGAGCGGCTGAAGGAGTTTTCGGAGGCGCGCACCCGGGACCTGCTGCTCCCGGTGCAGATGCAGGAGGAGGACGAGGCCCCGCCGCCGGACCGAGCCCCCGCCGTGTACATCCCCAGCCTGCCGGAGCTGCGTTCCTACGCCCGAAAGGCCCCCTTCCTGACCCATGAGATTGTCACGGGCAAGGACGCCGCCCTGCCCCGCCCCGGCGGCGGGAGGGCCGTGCGGTCCACCGCCGTGGCGCGCACCTGCTTTTGTGTGTACCACCCCGACGGGCAGGCGGGCCGTCTGGCCCTGCTGACCCTGATGGAGCGGCTGCGCATGGGGCTTCTGGAGGAGGTGGTGCTGGGGAAGCAGTTCAAGCTGGACCTGGAGGCCGGGGTGGAGGCGCTGGTCTACCCGGTCAACCCCAATCAGACGGCGGAAGCGCCCTTTTATCTGGGGGAGATGCTCACCACCTGGCAGCTCCCCGTCGTGGAAAGGAGATTATCCAGTGGAAAAGAACCAATTGACTTCCGGGGCGGCGGATACCCCGGCGGCCCAGACGGGGGTCTCTGAGGCCCCCAAGGCCCAGAAGGCCAAGACCGGCGGGGACGCTGCCGGCTTCTACTGCTACATCGGCCCCAGCATCACGGGCCTGATTCAGCACGGGGCGATTTACCCCGGCACGAGAAAGGCCGCCCTGGCCGCCGCCGGCGCGGCCATCCGGCACAATCCCCTGATTCGGACCCTCATCGTCTCCGGGGACCGGCTCCCGGAGGCCCGCCTGAAGGTGAAACAGCCCGGCAGCGCCCTGTATCAGAACTACCGGCGCGTGGCCGGACGCGTGTAAAGGAGGTAACAGCATGGCTTTGAACCTCGGCGTTCATGTCAGCGAGCAGGCCACGTCGGTCAGCACCCCTGTGGTGGCGGATGTGGGCATTCCCTTTGTGGTGGGGGCGGCCCCAGCCCACGCCGCCGGCAGCCCCGCAAAGGCCAATGTGCCGGTCCTGGCCGCCAGCTGGGACGAGGCGGTGGAGAAGCTGGGCTTTTCCTACGACTGGAAGCAGTACCCCCTCTGTGAGTTCATGTATTCCCACTTCCAGCTCTTCGGCTGCCAGCCCGCAGTGTTCTGCAACGTGCTGGACAGCTCCAAAACCGCCATGAAGGACCCGCAGGCCGGGGACGGGCAGACCCCCACCCCCGTCGCCGCCCACCAGGCGGCCCTCCCCTTCGCCGCCATCGCCTCCACCATCCAGGTGGCGGCGGACGCCAGCTTTGATACCCCGCTGGAGCTGGATACCGACTACAGCGTGCTCTATGACCAGGACCGGGACGCCTGCCTGGTGGAGCTGCTGGAGTCCGGTGAGCACTACGAGGCCGCCGGGCTGTATATCAAATACGAGGCGGTCAAGCCGGATGCGGTGGCCAAGACGGACATTGTGGCGGGCCTGGGGGCCCTGGACGCCTGCATGAGCACGGTGGGCCTGGTCCCTGACCTGATCTGCGCCCCCGGCTGGTCCCACGACACGGTGGTGGCCGCCGTCATGGCCACCAAGGCGGAGGGCATCAACGGCCTGTTTCGGGCCAAGGCCATCCTTGACGTCGACTGCGGCGCGTCCGGCGTGCGGGAGTATTCCGGCCTGACCGCCTATAAGAACACGAACAATCTGGTGGATGAGAATCAGATTCTGTGCTGGCCCATGGTCAAGCTGGGGGACTACAAATTCCACATGAGCACCCAGCTGGCCGGGCTCATGGCCCAGGTGGACGCGGGCAACGGCGGCGTCCCCTACGAGTCCCCCTCCAACAAGAACTTCCAGATGGACGGCTGCTGCCTGGAGGACGGAACCGAGGTGGCCCTGACCTTCGAGCAGAGCAACATCATCGCCGGATACGGCATCGTGACGGCCCTGAACTTCATGTCCATGGGCTGGACGGCCCGGAACAACTACACCGCGTGCTATCCCGGAAACACCGACGTCAAGGACCAGTTTATCCCCGTGTCCCGGATGTTCGACTTCGTGGCCAACACCCTGATTCGGACCTTCTGGAGCAAGCTGGACAAGCCCATGAACCTGCGTCTGCTGGACAACATCCAGGACACCTGCAACATCTGGCTCAACGGCCTGGTGAGCCAGGAGTATCTGCTGGGGGCCAGGGTGGAGCTGCTGGCGTCGGAAAACCCGGTGACCAGCCTGCTGGCCGGTATCATCAGCTTCCACATCTACATGACCCCGCCCGTGCCGGCCCAGGAAATCCACTTCACCCTGGAGTTCGACGTGGATTACCTGACCAGCGCCCTCAGCCTGGCCTAGACTTCAAGGAGGTGTTTCCATGAGCACACAGCAGCCGGCGGCCTATATCAATCTGGAGATCTACGAGGACAGCGTCAACCTGCTGGGGGTGGCCAAGGTACAGCTGCCCGCCATCGCCTTCCCCTGCGTCACCATCTCCGGCGCGGGGATGATGGGGGAGATGGAGGTGCCGCTGTACGGCATGATCAGCAACATGACCGCCACCATCAACTGGCTCACCCCCCACGGGGACGCGGTGCGTCTGATGTCCCCCAAAAAGCACCAGCTGGACATGCGGGTGGCCGAGGAGTACTGGGACGTGGAGCAGGCGGAGGTGGGCCTGTGGGCGGACAAATACGTGATGATCGTCCGGCCCAAGAGCACCGCCATGGGCTCCATCGCCCCCATGTCCGCCGCAGATACCTCCGGCGAGTATGTGGTGTACTACTTTGCCGGCTATAAGAACGGCGAGCAGCTCTGGGAGGTGGACAAGCGCAATATGAAATGCGTGATCCAGGGCGTGGACTACATGGCCGAGGTGCGCAAGGCCCTGGGCAAGTAGCCCGGAAAGGAGATTGAAATGTCCAAAGAAAATCTGTTGACCGAAGCGGACCCGCAGGAGGTTTCCCAGGCGGAACAGGAGGCGGCCCAGAGCGCCGGCGTCTACGTCCACACCTTTCAGCCGCCCTTTTCCTACGGCGGCAGGACCTATGACAGTCTGACCTTCCGCTTTGACCAGCTCACCGGCGCGGACAGCCTGGCGGTGGAGGACGAGCTCCAGCTGCTGGGGAAGGCGGTCATCCTGCCCGCCTACTCCGGCCAGTATCTCACCCGCATTTCCGCCCGGGCCTGCCAGGAGGGCATCGACTTCATGGCCTTTAAGGCCATGCCCATCAAGGACTACCACCAGATCAGGAGCCGCGCCCGGGTTTTTTTCCTGGCCTCCGAGTCGTAACCGGCGACGGCGGGGCGTGGCTCCGCAGGCTGCTTTTGACCATGGCGTGGAATAACCACACGCCGGTTTCCTATTGGGCGGCGCTGCCCCTGGCGTCCCTGGCGAAATGGGTCCAGGCCAACAACGAGCTGATGGTGGAAAGGAGGAAGGAACCCCGTGGCCACCCCCAAAACCTTTGATGTAACCTTCGTGCTCAACGCCCAGATGGGGGCCGGCTACAGCAAGACCTTCCAGGCCGCCCAGCAGCAGCTCACAGCGGTACAGCAGGAGCTGCGGGCCCTCTCCAAAGCCCAGGCGGATCTCACGGCCTACCAAAAGCAGGAGGCCGCCATAAAAAATACCGGGGCGAAGCTGGAGGTGCTCCGGCAGCAGTATGACAACATCCAGAAGGAGATCCAGCAGACCGGGACCTTTTCCTCCGCCCTGGAAAACCGGCTGCTGTCCAAGCAGCTGCAAATCGACAAGACCGCAGACGCCCTCCGCAGGCAGGAGGAGCGGCTGGAGACCCTGGGCGGGGCCCTGAAGGAGGCCGGGGTCGATATGGACGGCCTGGGCCGGAGCTCCGCCCAGCTCTCCAACCGCATCGAGGCGCTGAAGCAGGAGCAGGCGCAGGCGGCGGAGGCCGCCCAGAACTTCGGCGGCAAGGCGGGCCAGGCAATCAGCGCCGTCCACGAGGCCATTGCGGCGGCGGGGATCGCCGCCGCCCTCCGGGAGATCTACCGGGGCTTCGCCGCCTGCGCCCAGGCGTCCATGGACTTTGAATCGGCCATGACCGGCGTGGCCAAGACCACCGACCTCACGGACGAAGAGCTGGCGGCTATGTCCGCCGCCGTCCAGAGGATGTCTACGGAGATTCCGGCTGCGGCGGAGGAGATCGCCGCCGTGGCGGAGGCCGCCGGGCAGCTGGGCATTCAGAAGGACGCCCTGCTGGACTTCACCGAGGTCATGACCATGCTGGGCACCGCCACCAACATGACTGCGGATGAGGCGGCCACCGCCCTGGCCCGCTTCGCCAACATCACCGGCACACCGGCCGGCGACTATGACCGGCTGGGCTCCGTCATCGTCGCCCTGGGCAACAGATTCGCCACCACCGAATCCGAGATCACCGAAATGGCCACCCGCCTGGCGTCCGCCGGAACCCTGGCCGGATTGAGCGAGGCGGAGATCCTGGCCCTGTCCGCCGCCATGTCCTCGGTGGGCATCGAGGCCGAGGCCGGCGGCACCGCCATGACGGAGACGCTGAACGCCATCGAAACCGCCGCAGCCCAGGGGGGCGGCGCCCTGGCGGAGTTTGCCCGCATCGCCGGCATGTCCTCGGAGGAATTTGCCTCCGCCTGGGAGACCGACGCCATGAGCGCCCTGGGGGGCTTCATTTCCGGCCTGGGGCAGCTGGAGGCGCGGGGGGAAAATACCGTGCTGGTGCTGGAGGACCTGGGCCTGACCGGCATCCGGCAGAGCAACATGCTCAAAAGCCTGGCCCTGGCCGCCGGTCAGATGAACGGCGCGGTCCGCCTGGCCAACGAGGAGTGGGAGACCAATACCGCCCTGCTCACTGAGGCCTCCAAGCGGTACGCCACCACCCAGAGCCAGCTCACCATGATGCAGAACGCCTATCAGAACCTGAAGGCAGCCATCGGCGACGCTTATAACCCGGCGCTGAAAGAGGCCTATGCCATCGGCACGGATGTGCTCAGCGTTGGCGCACGGTTCGTCCAGCAGAACCCGGAGCTGGTGAACGCCGTGACGGCCTTTGCGGGGGTCATGGGCCTGGCCGCCGGCGGACTGACAGCCTACACCGTCGCCGTCAAGGCCGCCTCCGCCGCCTCCTCCATCTTCGCCACCGTGTCCGCCGTCTCCCTGGGCCCCATTCTGGGGGCGGCGGCGGCTGCGGCCGCTGTGACCGCCGCCGTGGCCGCCCTGGCCACCGCCGCCGCCAACGACGCCGTCCCGTCCGTCTCGGAGCTCACGGAGGCGGCCCAGGGGATGCGGGAGGCCATGGAGGAATCCAACGCCGCGTTTGAGGCCGCCGCCGGCCAGACGGCGGCCACAGCGGAGGTGGCCGGCCAGTACATCTCCCGGCTGGAGGAGCTGGGGGACTACGCCCGCCTGGCCGATGCGGAACAGGAGGAGTACCGCAACACCCTCACCCTGCTCTGCCAGCTCATGCCGGAGCTCTCCGGCCTGATCGACGTGCAGACCGGCTCGATTGAGGGGGGCACCGCCGCCCTCCGGGCCCAGACGGCGGCGTGGAGGGAAAACGCCGAAGCCCGGGCGTATCAGGAGTACCTCAATCAGCTGGCCGAACAGTACAACGCCGTCATGGTGGAGTCTGTGGAAAACAGCGTGGCCCTGACCCGGGCCCAGCGCCAGCTGGAGGCGGCGGAGGAGGCCCGCGCCGCCGTCCGGGAGCGCATGAGGGAGCTGGAGCGGGAATCCACCGAAAACAAGACCACGCGCCCCCTGGAGTACTGGGATTTGCAGAGTGAGCTGGAGCGCCTCACCGACGATGTCCTGGAGGGGCGGGATACCGTGAACGCCTACACCAGGGCCATCGAAGCCGATGAGGAGGCTGTGGCGGCGGCAAAAGAGGAGATGGAGCTGGCGAAAGAGGCGCTGGACGGCTTGAATACCGCAGCCGCAGCCGGCGCGGAGGTCACGGAGGAGGAAGCGGCCCAATTACAGACGCTCCAGTCCGCCGCCGCCGGTGTCAAGGAGGAGATGGACGCCCTGGCGGCCGCCTACGCCGAGGCCTACAGCGCCGCCCTGGAGAGCATCTCGGGGCAGTACCAGCTCTGGGACGAGGCTGCGGGCGTCGCTGCAACCAGCGCGGGTTCCATCAATTCGGCCCTGGAGAGCCAGATCGCCTACTGGCAGAGCTACAACGCCAATTTGCAGGCCCTGACCGGGCGCAGCGCCGACATCGAGGGCCTAAGCGAGATGATCGCCGCCTTTGCCGACGGCTCCCAGGACAGCGTGAACGCCATCGCCGGCATGGCCGGGGCCACCGACGAGCAGCTGGCCGAGATGGCCGCCAACTGGAGGACCCTTCAGGAGGAGCAGAAGCAGGCCGCCGGCAGCGTGGCCGATCTCAAGACCGGCTTCACGGCCGACATGGACGAGCTGCAAACCGAGCTCGCTGAGGACATCGAAAGCATGGACCTGGGCGAAGAGGCGGCGGAGAGCGGCAGGGCCACCATCCAGGGCTATCTCTCCGGCGCGGAGGGGATGCTGCCCCGGGTTGCGGCGGCTTACGCCAGAATCGCGGACGCCGCCCAACGCGCCCTGACCGCCCGGACGGGGGGCCCGTCCCTGCCCGGCTATGCCGCCGGCACCCAGTCCGCGCAGGCGGGCTTCGCCGTCGTGGGGGAGCAGGGCCCTGAGCTGGTGTATTTCCACGGGGGCGAGCAGGTCATGACGGCGGCGGAAACCGCCGCCCTGCGGGAGCGGGCCTCCCTGGAGGCCGTCGGGTTCGCCCCGGCGCTCATGGCTTACCTGGGCGCGTACCGGGCGGACAGCGCCGGACCTGCTCTAGTACCTATGTCCGGTCTGAAGGACCTTCCGGCCGGCCCTGCCCCCGCCCAGGCCCAGGCGGCCTACCTGGAGGCGTACCAGGCGGATAACGCCGGTTCCGCTCCGGCGCTTACGGCCTACGCAAATGCGTACCAGCCGGACAGCGCCAGTCCCGCCCTTTCCGCTGAGCGCGGATGGGACGGCGGGGGCGGCTCCGTGGTCATCCACTTCGCGCCCCGGTACGACCTCAGCGGCGCCGCCAACGCCGCCGAGCTGGAGGCCGTCCTGGCGGCCCACGATGAGGAGATGCGGGAGATGATTCTGGAGGTCCTGCAGGAGGCCGGCGTGGACGCGGCCAGGAGGGCTTACAGGTGAAGCCGGGGATTACTCCCCGGCCTCATCTTGAATCGAATTGCGGAGCGAAAAAGTGATAGAAAGGTTTGATTCCACATGAATGAACTGATGACTTTCAAAAGCCCCGAATTCGGGGAGATTCGGACCGTCGAGGTCAACGGCGAGCCCTGGCTGGTGGGCAAGGATGTGGCCCTGGCGTTGGGGTATCAGAACCCCAGCAAAGCGCTTTCTGACCATGTGGACGAGGAGGATAAACTCAATAACGAATCGTTACTGAGTTTGGGCCAGCGTGGAGGATGGCTTATCAACGAAAGCGGTCTGTATTCTCTGGTGCTGTCCAGCAAGCTGCCCACGGCGAAGAAGTTCCGCCGGTGGGTGACGGCGGAGGTCCTCCCCTCCATCCGCAGGCACGGGGCTTACATGACGCCAGAGACGCTGGAGGCGGCGATTCTCAACCCGGACACCATGATTAAGCTGTGTACGGCCCTCAAGGAGGAACAGGACAAGCGGAAGGCCCTGGAGAACCGGGTGAAGCGGGACAGGCCCAAGGTGCTGTTCGCCGATTCGGTGGCCGCCTCCAAAACCTCCATCCTGGTGGGGGAGCTGGCCAAGCTGCTCAAGCAAAACGGGGTGGAGACGGGGCAGAACCGCATGTTCCAGTGGATGCGGGAGCAGGGCTATCTCATCCGGCGGCAGGGGACGGACTTCAACATGCCCACCCAGAAGGCCATGGAGATGGGGCTGTTCGAGATCAAGGAGACGGCCATCACCCATTCGGACGGCCACGTCACCATCAGCAAGACCCCGAAGG
>CALWXD010000090.1 GCA_944385425.1 uncultured Oscillospiraceae bacterium
GGTCGGTCTCGCCCTTGGGGGTGACCTTGCCCACCAGGATGTCGCCGGAGCGGACCTCGGCGCCGATGCGGATGATGCCCCGCTCGTCCAGATCCTTCAGGGCGTCCTCGCCCACGTTGGGGATATCCCTTGTGATCTCCTCCGGGCCCAGCTTGGTGTCCCGGGCGTCGATCTCGTACTCTTCAATGTGGATGGAGGTGTACACGTCCTCCCGGACCATGCGCTCGTTGAGGAGCACGGCGTCCTCGTAGTTGTAGCCCTCCCAGGTCATAAAGCCCACCAGGATGTTCCGGCCCAGGGCGATCTCGCCCTTGTCGGTGGCCGGCCCGTCGGCCAGGACCGTGGGGTCCTCCACCTCGCCGTTCTCATCCAGCCGCCGGCCGTGGACCCGGTCGCCCACGGAGACGATGGGCCGCTGGTTGATGCAGGTGCCATGGTTGGAGCGGAGGAACTTGGTCAGCTTGTAGTCCTTGGTCACGCCGCTATCGTACTGCACGCTGACGCCGCAGGCGTCCACCTTGGTGACCTCGCCGTCCCCCTCGGCCAGCAGGGCCACCTCGGAGTCGATGCAGATCTTGTGCTCCATGCCCGTGCCGATGATGGGGGCCTCCGGCCGCAGCAGGGGCACCGCCTGGCGCTGCATGTTGGCGCCCATGAGGGCGCGGTTGGCGTCGTCGTTGGGGAGGAAGGGGATCATAGCCGTGGCGATGGAGACCATCATCCGGGGGGAGATGTCGATATAGTCCACCTTGCTGCGGTCCACCTCGATGATCTCGTCCCGGTGGCGGCAGGTGATGCGCTCGTTGAGGAGGCAGCCATTCTCATCCACCGGCTCGGCGGCCTGGGCCACGATATACTGGTCCTCCACGTCGGCGGTCATATAGGTGACGGTGTCGCTGATCTTGCCGGTGGCGTGGTCCACCGCCCGGTAGGGCGCCTCGATAAAGCCGTACTCGTTGATCTTGGCGTAGGTGGCCAGATAGGAGATGAGGCCGATGTTGGGACCTTCGGGGGTCTCGATGGGGCACATGCGGCCGTAGTGGCTGTAGTGGACGTCGCGGACGTCCATGTTGGCCCGCTCCCGGCTGAGGCCGCCGGGGCCCAGGGCGGAGAGGCGCCGCTTGTGGGTCAGCTCCGCCAGGGGGTTGGTCTGGTCCATGAACTGGCTCAAGGGGCTGGAGCCGAAGAACTCCTTGATGGCGGCGGTGACGGGGCGGATGTTGATGAGGCTCTGGGGGGTGACGATGTCCAGGTCCTGGATGGTCATCCGCTCCCGGATCACCCGCTCCATGCGGGAAAAACCGATGCGGAATTGGTTTTGCAGCAGCTCGCCCACGCAGCGCAGGCGGCGGTTGCCCAGGTGGTCGATGTCGTCCTTGACGGCAAGGCCCCTGGCCAGGGCGTTCATATAGTTGATGGAGGCGAAGATGTCGTCGATGATGATGTGCTTGGGCACCAGCTTGTCGTGCTGGAGGCGCAGCTGCTCCTTCAGCTCCTCCCCCTCGTACTGGCCCAGCAGCTCCTGGAGCACCTCAAAGCGGACCCGCTCCTTGATGCCGCACTCCGCCGCCGGGTCGAAGTCCACATAGCGGGAGAGGTCGCACATGTGGTTGGAGAACACCTTCAGCGTGGTCCCCTCCACGTCCAGCAGCAGCTCGTTGACGCCGATGGCGTCCAGCTCCGCCGCCTCGTCCCGGGAGAGGACGTGGCCGTCCTCATAGAGCAGCTCCCCCGTCACCGGGTGGGCCACCGGCGCGGCCAGCTTCTGCCCGCTCACCCGGGCCCGCAGCATCAGCTTTTTGTTGAACTTATACCGGCCCACCGTGCTCAAGTCATAGCGGCGGTGGTCGAAAAACAGGTTGTCGATCAGCACCTGGGCGCTGTCCACCGTGGGCGGCTCGCCGGGGCGGAGCTTGCGGTAGATCTCCAGCAGCGCCTCCTCATAGGTCTTGCAGGCGTCCTTGTCGATGGTGGCCACGATCCGGGGGTCGTCGCCAAAGCGCTCCAGGATCTCCCCGTCGGTCTTGAGGCCCAGGGCCCGGATGAGGCAGGTGATGGGGATCTTGCGGTTTTTGTCGATGCGGACCCAGAAGATCTCGCTGGTGTCCGTCTCATACTCCAGCCACGCGCCCCGGCCGGGGATCACCGTGCTGGTGAGGAGGGGCAGGTCCGTCTTGGGGTCGATCTCCTTGCCGTAGTAGATGCCGGGGGAGCGGACGATCTGGCTGACCACCACCCGCTCGGCGCCGTTGATGATAAAGGTGCCCGCCTCGGTCATAAGGGGGAAGTCACCCATGAAGATCTCCTGCTCCTTGATCTCGTCGTTCTTGTTGCGCAGGCGGACGTGGACCTTCAGCGGCGCGGCGTAGTTCACGTCCCGGATCTTGCACTCCTCCACGTCGTACTTGGGGGGCTCGTTCATGGAGTAGTCGATAAAGCTCAGCTCCAGGGTCCCGGCGTTGTCGGTGATGGTCCCCACGTCGGCAAACACCTCGCGAAGCCCCTTCTCCAGAAACCACCGGTAAGAGCTCTTCTGCACCTCCAGGAGGTTGGGCATTTCCATGACTTCCTCATACCTGGCGAAATTTTTCCGCAGGGTATTCCCGTACTTCTTGTCCCTCGCCATTGAAAACCTCATCTGCCTTTCGTTCAAGATTCCGGCGCGCCGCGCCGCCTTCCCCGCGCCATCGCCTGGCAAATTATGATACGCTCGGCCCCGTTGTTATATTTCCGGCCAAAGGCCTTGCGTTTCCTTAGAGAATGTGCTACACTTCCGATAGTGGGGTTGAAGGCATTTCCCCTATCTCCAAACATAAGTGCCTTATGATACCATAGATTTTGGGGAAAGTCAACCGTTTTTTGGCAGATGATCGTATTTCATCTGCCTTTTTCTTTTTTTGCCCCGGTCGGGCGGGGCCGGGCCTCCCCCTCCCTCCCTTGACGGGGCGGCCCGGGATATGTTATTCTGAAAAAAATACTTCGCCGGGTGCGCCCGGCGGGAGAGCAGGAGGTTTCTTGTGGATGCGGTTTTGACATCTCTCTATCACCATCTGGCGGAGGGCCAGCGCGCCGTGCTCTGCCGGGTCATCTCCTCCGACGGCTCCGCCCCCCGGGGCGCCGGGGCCCAGATGGCGGTGTTTGCCGACGGCGCCTCCTGCGGCACCGTGGGCGGCGGCGCGGTGGAGCTGCACACCGTCCGCTACGCCGGCGAGGTGCTGGAGGCCGGCGCCTCCCGGCTCCATGCCTTCCGCCTGGCCCCCAACCAGAAACAGGACATCGGCATGATCTGCGGCGGCGACGTCACGGTGTACCTCCAGCTCCTCACGCCCCAGGACGCGCCCCTCATCCGCTCCGCCCTGGACGCCATGGCCGCCTCCGACCCCGCCTGGCTGGTGACCTCCATCCGGGACGGCGGGCGCAGCTGGGAGATGTCGGTGGCCTTTCACGGGGACGGGGACCTCCTCCAGGCGGCCCCCGTGCTGCGGGAGGGGGAGCCCCTTCTCTATGCCGAGCCCCTGGTGCGGCCGGGGCGGGTCTTCCTCTTCGGCGGGGGGCATGTGGGCGCGGCGCTGGTGCCGGTGCTGCGGATGGCGGCATTCCGGGTAACCGTGTACGACGACCGGCCGGAGACAGCCCGCCGGGAGAGCTTTCCCGACGCGGAGGAGGTGATCTGCGCCGGGTATGGGGAGGTCTCCGCCCGCCTTGCCATCGGCCCGTGGGACTATGTGGTGGTCATGACCCACGGCCACCAGGGGGACTATACCGTCCTGGAGCAGGCGCTGCGCACCGGCGCCTCCTACATCGGCTGCATCGGCAGCCGGCAGAAGGTGGCCGCCACCCGCCAGCGCCTGCTGGCGGCCGGCTTTTCCGAGGCGGAGGCGGACCGGATCCACTCCCCCATCGGCCTTCCCATCGGCGCGGAGACGCCGGCGGAGATCGCCGTGTCCGTGGCGGCGGAGATGATCGCCCACCGGGCCGCCCGGGAGGGGCACCGCCATGTCTGACCGGCAGGAGCGGTGCATCCAGTCGGTGGTGAAGGCCATGGCCCTTCTGGACTGTCTGGCCGCCCACCGCCGGCCCATGGCCCTGGGGGAGCTGGCCGCGGCCCTGGGGGCGCCCAAGGCCTCGATCCACGGGCTGCTGGCCTCCCTGCGGCAAAACGGTGCGGTGGAGCAGAGTCCCGCCGACGGGAAGTACCGCCTGGGGATCCGGCTCTTTGAGTACGGGTGCGTCGTCAGCAGCTCCTGGGACGTGGTGGGCTGCAGCCGGGAGCCCATGCGGCACATCGCCCTGGAGTCGGGGGACTCCTCGGTCCTCTCCACGCTGGAGGGGGACAGCGCCCTCACCATCGAGGCGGTGGCGGCGGCGGGGTCCTTCCGGGTGGTCTCGGAGACCGGGGACCGGATGCCCCTCCACTGCACCGCCCAGGGCAAGCTCCTGACGGCCTCCCTCCCCGCCGGGGAGCGGCGCAGCCTGCTGCAGCGCCTGCGCTTTCCCGCCTACACCCCCCACACCATCACCGTGCCGGAGGCCCTGGAGCGGGAGCTGGCCGCCATCCGGGAGCGGGGCTACGCCACGGAGGACGGGGAATACCGCATCGGCCTAAGGGGGGTCTCCGCCCCCATCCGGGACGTCACCGGCCGGGTCTGCGCGGCCATCGGCATTGTGGGGATGTTCCGCCGGGTCCACTCGGAGGAATTTGAGCGGGCCCGGGACCTGGTGGTCGCCGCCGCCGGGGAGATCTCCTACGCCATGGGCAGCCGGAGTGCCGGAAGAGACTGACCCCCCGGCAGGGAAAAATAAGAGGACCGGTCCGCTGTGGCGGATCGGTCCTTTGCTTATGCCGCAATATGCTTTTTCGCCTCTTGAAACGGCGGCCGCGCTATCCTTCCGTCTCCGCCGGCGCCGCGCCGCCCTCCTCCGGGGGTTCTTCCACCACCTCCGGGATAAACCGCCGGGCAAAGCGGCCCTTTCCCCTGCTTTTCACATAGAAAAATCCCACGGTGGAAAAAACGACGGCGCCGACAAAGTTCACAAACAGGTCCTCCATGGTGTCGTGGAGGCCCACATCCACATAGCCCCCCAGGCCCAGCGCCTGCTCCGTCCCGTCTGAGTGGACGATGATCACATCGGCGATATCCGTCACCGGCACCGCCGTGTTGGTCATGGTGGGATCCAGCATCACAGAGCCGAAGGCGGTAATCACCGTGTCCTTCTGGGTATCCATCAAGAACAGCTGGTCCATGGAAAACTCCCCGAACTCCCACAAAACGCCGATGGTCATGGAGAAACAGAAGGCGGTGATGGCCATGAAAAAGGGCGAGAGGCGGATGGAAAACCGCTCCTGCCGGTTCAGCAGGTCCACCAGGGAAAAGCCGATGGCCGCGCAGAGGAAACCGTTCATGGTGTGGAGCATGGTGTCCCAGTAGGGGAACTTCACATAGTAGGCCCGGATCTCCCCCAGGATCTCCGCGGCAAAGATAAAGCACAAGATGATGATCTCCAGCGTGTCCGGCAGGTCCACCCGCAGCCGCCGCTCCGCCAAGGCCGGCAGGGTGAAGAGCACCAGGGTCAGCACGCACAGAAACACGTTTTCATAGTTGCGGTTGAACACCTGGGCCACCATCACCAGGATCACCGCCAGGCGCAGCAGCACATAGATGGCGGCCACCAGCCTTTTGTTCCCGATGCGGCGAAAGCCGCGACGTTCCTTTTCCATGGTCCCCTCCCTTTCCGCGGTACGGCCTGTTGTTTTCTGTGCTGCTATTGTAGCGGTTTCTCCCTCCCCCGTCAAGCGGATTGCTCTTACAGGACCTGTCCCCCGACATACTCGCCGCGGCGGGGGTCATAGACTGGTACAAACTGACAAGGGAGGCCGTAAAATGAAGATCTTTTTTCTCAAGCGGAGCTATCTGATGGCGGCGGCGGGCCTACTGGCCGCGGTGGCCATGGCGGCGGCGGCAAGCCTTCCCGGGGCGGTAACCGCCTCCGCGTCCACCCGGCAGCTGCCCATCTACTGCGTGGACCGGGACCAGAAGGTGGTCAGCATCAGCTTCGACGCCGCCTGGGGCAACGAGGACACCCAGGAGCTCATCGACATCCTGGGGCAGTACCATGTGAAGGCCACCTTCTTTGTGGTGGGGGATTGGGTGGAGAAGTACCCGGAGTCTGTCAAGGCCCTCCACGACGCCGGCCACGAGGTGATGAATCACTCCAACACCCACGCCCACTACAACAGCCTCTCCGCTGAGGAGATCATCGCGGACGTGGAGGCCTGCAACGACAAGATCGAGGCCGTCACCGGCGTGCGGCCCACGCTGATCCGCTGCCCCTACGGGGAGTATGACGACCATGTGATCTCCGCCATCCGCTCCATCGGCATGGAGCCCATCCAGTGGGACGTGGACAGCCTGGACTGGAAGGAGATCTCCGCCGGCGAAATTACCGAGCGCGTCACCTCCAAAATCACCAGCGGCTCCATCGTCCTCTTCCACAACGCCGCCCTCCACACGCCGGAGGCCCTCCCCGGCATCCTGGAGCACATGATCGGCCAGGGCTATGAGGTGATCCCCATCTCCCAGATCCTCCTGGACTGCAACTACTACATGGACCACACCGGCAGGCAGTGCCCGGCGGAATAGGCCCCGCCCCAAAAACTTTTCTGTTGCACAACTTCATCCAACCAAAAGCCGGTACATAGCCAATATGTACCGGCTCAGTCTGTCGAAAAAGTCCAGCGAAAGCTGGGCTTTTTCGTTTGCAAGAGGTAAAATAGCAATAGGTGGTGAGAAAGATGCTGGAACGCGGGAAGATGGATCGCAATGTGATAGAGATGGTGGAA
>CALWXD010000091.1 GCA_944385425.1 uncultured Oscillospiraceae bacterium
GAGCCTTGGCGTCGTCCACGATAAGCTGCTGATATGCCTTGAAGTCGGGCTGGAGCACCTCCTTGAAGGCCACCGCCTTGGCGGCGATGGCGTGGACCAGGGGGCCGCCCTGCATGCCGGGGAACACCGCCTTGTTGAGCTTATACTCCTTGGCAAACTCCGCGCTGGAGAGGATGAGACCGCCCCGGGGGCCCCGCAGGGTCTTGTGGGTGGTGGAGGTGGTCACATGGGCATAGGGGATGGGGCTCATGTGCAGCCCAGCCGCCACAAGGCCGGCGATGTGGGCCATGTCCGCCATGAGATAGGCGCCGCACTTGTCGGCAATCTCCCGGAAACGTTTGAAGTCGATGGCCCGGGGATAGGCGCTGGCGCCGGCGATGATGAGGCGGGGGCGGCGCTCCATGGCAAGGCGCTCCACCGCCTCGTAGTCGATAAACCCCTTGTCATCCAGCCCGTAAGGGACGATGTTGAAGAAGATCCCGGAAAAGTTCACGGGGCTGCCGTGGCTGAGGTGTCCGCCGTGGGCCAGGCTCATGCCCAGGACGGTGTCCCCCGGCCTGCAAAGGGCCATCTCCACGGCGGCGTTGGCCTGGGTGCCGCTGTGGGGCTGGACGTTGGCGTAGGTGCAGCCGAAGATCCGCTTGGCCCGCTCAATGGCGATGGTCTCGATCACATCCACATACTCGCACCCGCCGTAATACCGGTGGCCGGGGTAGCCCTCGGCGTACTTGTTGGTCAAAGGCGTCCCCATGGCGGACATAACGGGGATGCTGGCAAAATTTTCCGAGGCGATCAGCTCAATCCGGTTTTCCTGCCGGTCGATCTCCGCCTGGATGGCGTCCGCTACCTGGGGGTCCACCGCGCGGACTACGTCAATGGGATACATCTCTCCAACTCCTTCATTTGTTCATTGGGTTTGCAGAAGATTCTTCACCCTATATCAATAACACATTACCCGCCAAAAAACACTTGTGATATCTTACTAAATTCTCCGGTTTTCCGCCGCCCCTCCCGAGATTATTCCACAAATGCCGCCCGGATACCAACAATCCCCCCTAAAAATGTTCTTATTTCGCAGACAGCCCCCTCTCCTGTCCCCTGGGCTCAGCCGACAAAACAAGCCCTTTTGCCGCCGTATAAAGGGCGGAGGGGGCGGAAATACTTCTCCTGTCTTAAAACAGAGACGAGGAGCGTGGCCGGATGCAGGGAAAAGTGGAGATCTGCGGCGTGAACACCGCGAAGCTGAAGGTTCTCACCAATGAGGAGACCATCTCCCTGCTGCGGAAAACCAAGGAGGGGGACATGGCCGCCCGGGAAAAGCTCATCAGCGGCAACCTGCGGCTGGTGCTCTCCGTGATCCAGAAGTTCATGGGCCGGGGGGAGAACCCCGACGACCTGTTCCAGGTGGGCTGCGTGGGGCTCATCAAGGCCATCGACGGCTTTGACCTCAGCCAGCCGGTGCGGTTTTCCACCTACGGCGTGCCCATGATCGTGGGGGAGATCCGCCGCTATCTCCGAGACAACAGCAGCATCCGGGTCAGCCGCAGCATGCGGGACACGGCCTACAAGGTGATGCAGGCCCGGGAAAAGCTGATGGCCGAGAGCCAGCGGGAGCCCACGGTGGAGCAGATCGCCAAGGCCCTGGACCTGCCCCGGGAGGACGTGGTCTTCGCCATGGACGCCATCGTAGAGCCGGTGAGCCTCTACGACCCCATCTACGACCACGGCGGCGACGCCATCTGCGTCATGGACCAGGTGAAGGACAACAAGAACACCGACGAGAGCTGGCTGGAGCACATCGCCCTGAAGGAGGCCATGAAACGCCTGGGGGAGCGGGAGCGGCACATCCTGGCCCTGCGCTTTTACGAGGGGAAGACCCAGATGGAGGTGTCCAACGAGGTTGGCATCAGCCAGGCCCAGGTGAGCCGCCTGGAGAAAAGCGCCCTCAACGCCATCCGCAAGAGCCTGTAGTCCGCCGCGGGCGCGGCGTCCAAGCGTTTTTCGCATGAAAAACGTATCTTTTCAAAAAAAGCAATTCACCTTGTTGACATCTCCCCCTCTTTTGGGTATAATTCCCCCTAGTAAGCGGCTGTGACGGAGAAGAGTATCCCCCGCCAATGTTAAGAGAGGAGCCGGCCGGTGCAAGGCTCCCTGCGGCAGGTGGAGAACGTCCCTCCCGAGCCCCGGCCCCAACGGAGATTCCTCCCAGTAGGCGCCGGCGGCCCTCCCCCGTTACCGGGAGCATGAGCGCGGGAGCATTCCCGAACGCAGGTGGTACCGCGGACGCCGTTCGCCCTGTTTCAATGTTGGAAACAGGGCGTTTTTGCTGTGCAGAGAGGCGCCGCCCCGCGCCCTGGACGGTTTTATGGAGGCAGGTATGATCTATCGAGGCAAGAGCACCTATACCCTGGAGGGGCTGCGGACCTTCCAGCGGGCGGCGGCCCGGATCCGGGGGCGGCGGCAGTATCTGCTGTCCCGGGGCAGCTACTATGTGGCGGGGGTCCTCTTCGCCTGTATGGCCATTTTCGCCCTCATCCAGCTTCCGGCGTCCGACGGGGCCACCCGGTTCTGGAACCTGGTGATCCTCATCCTGGGGGGCTGGATGGCCGTGCAGATGCTGCTCACCGCCATCACCTATTTCAGCTACTTCGCCCGCCGGGCCATGCGCAGCATCCCCGCCGATGCCCACGAGATCTTCTTCTCCTTTGAGGACGACCATGTGGTGGTGGGCAACCGCACCAAGACCTACTCCTTCCGCTACGGCGACATGGTGGACACGGTCTATGAGACGGAGCGGTACTTCTTGCTCTTCATCGGCTGGCGCAACGGGTACATCCTGGAAAAAAGCGGCATCGAGGGCGGCGATGTGGACGGGCTGCGCTCCTTCCTGGAGGAGAAGCTGGGCCAGCCGGTGGTCTGGATGGCCATGGACAAGCAGGAGGGGTGGCATGGAGATTGAGAACAAAAGCACGCTGACCCAGCAGGATTTCGCGGCCCTGGCGGCGGCCTGGCGGGCCTGTAAATCCCCGGTCCACGCCATGCTGCGGATGCAGCGGGTCTGTTTCGCCCTGGCGGGGCTGGCCCTGGCCGCCGTGGGCGGGATGGGGCTGCGCTCCCTCCTCGCCGGCGGGGCCCCCTCCCTCCCCCTTTTGCTGCTGGACGGGGCCTTGATCGCCGCGGGGATCGCGGTGGTCTTCTTCCCCACCGGGCGGAGCCTGGCGGAGAAGGCCTGGCGGTCCTACCCGGAAAAGGGGATCGAGCAGGTCTACCGCTTTACCGAGGAGCAGGTCCTCTGGCAGGGCGCCGGCAAGGAGAAGGCCGCCGCCTACAGCGCCGTCCAGGATTTCCTGGAGGGCGAGGGCCAATACCTGCTCTTCTTCCCCGACGGCACGGCCCACATCCTCCACAAGGGCGGCTTTACCGCCGGGGACGCGACGTCGTTTTGCCGCCTCATCACGGAGCGGACCGGCCTTGCCCCCCGCCCCCTTTCCCTGTCTAAAAACCGAAAAGGATAAGAAATAGGAGAGATACCATGAGAAAAGAACTGCCAAAGGTCTATGAGCCCAAAGAGGTGGAGGGGAAGATCTACCAGTCCTGGATGGACGCGGGCTGTTTCCGCGCCGCGCCCAACCCCGAGAAAAAGCCCTTCTCCATCGTCATGCCCCCGCCCAATGTCACCGGCCAGCTCCACATGGGCCACGCCATGGACGCAACCCTCCAGGACATCCTCATCCGCTTTAAGCGCATGCAGGGGTACGAGGCGCTGTGGATGCCCGGCACGGACCACGCCGGCATCGCCACCCAGATCAAGGTGGAGGAGGA
>CALWXD010000092.1 GCA_944385425.1 uncultured Oscillospiraceae bacterium
TGGCCTTGATGATGGGGGGCTGGATGATGGGCACCAGGGCCATGTAGCTGTAGGCCGCCACCATGATGGCGCCCTGGTAGATGCTCTCAAAGTAGTTGGCCACATAGATGCTGGTGGGGCCGTCGGCGGCGGCGATGATGGCCGCGGAGGCGGCGTCCTTTAGATCAAAGCCCAGGATCACCGCCACCACCAGGGTGAAGAAGATGCCGAACTGGGCCGCCGCGCCGAAGAGGAACATCTTGGGGTTAGAGAGCAGGGGGCCGAAGTCAATCATGGCGCCGATGCCGATGAACAGCAGCAGCGGGAAGAGCTCGGACGCGATGCCGGCGTTGAACAGCGTCTCAATGGCCTCGGTGTTCACAAAGGGCAGGTTCACGAGGATGGCGCCAAAGCCCATGGGCAGCAGCAGCGTGGGCTCCATCTCCTTCTTGATGGCCAGGAAGATGAGCACGGCGCCCACCAGGATCATGACCCCCTCCTGCCAGGTGAAGTTGAGGACATTGGAGAACAAGTCGTAAAACAGTTCCAAGGGTAAATACCTCCTTTGATTCAGCTCGGGAGAAATCTGGAGAAAAAAAGACCTTTACGATGCGGAGCAGGTGCATCGTAAAAGTCTCATCGTTTCAGATACGGGCGGGCAGACTGCCGGGAATGACGCCCCATACCACGCCCCGCAGGGCGCCGATTACTCCCTTTCACAACGACCTTATCATACCATAAATTCCCCTGTTGTCAATTCCATTTTCCCGCCCTTGGCGGAGAATTTATGCAGGCGGGACCCTTTTGCGCCGGACTGCCGGCGGAACGCGCGAGGACTGCTCAGCGCTTTTGATCGGCGGCGATCAGCAGCTTGACCGCCTCCACGCCGACCCTTACCGCCGCGGAGGTGTCCTCGCTCATGTCCTGGTCCAGGCCGGCGGCCTCCCGCTCCTGGTTCCAGATCACATGGAAACAGGCCCCGCAGCGGACGCCCAGCGCCGCCGCCGCCACAAACAGCGCCCCGCTCTCCATCTCGCTGGCCTTCACCCCCAGCCGTTTCCATGCCTCCCACTTGTTGAGAAGGTCGTAGCTCACCGGCATGCGCCCGGGGGAGTGCTGGCCGTAAAAGCTGTCCTTGGCCTGGACCACCCCGGCGTGGACCGTCTTGCCCAGGGCCTTCGCCGCCGCGACCAGGGCGTTGGTGACCGCCAGGTCCGCCACGGCGGGGAACTCGATGGGCGCGTACTCCCGGCTGGTGCCGTCCTGGCGCACCGCCCCGGTGGCCACCACGATGTCCCCGGAGCGGACCGGCAGGGCAATGCCCCCACAGGTCCCCACCCTAATAAAGGTGTCCGCGCCGACGGCGGTCAGCTCCTCCAGGGCGATGGCGGCGGAGGGGCCGCCGATGCCGGTGGAGCAGACGGAGACCGCCTGGCCCAAAAGCGTACCGGTGTAGAGGTTGAATTCCCGGTTCTGCGCCACATGGCGGGGGCTGTCGAACAGCGCGGCAATGGCCTCGCACCGGCCCGGGTCCCCGGGCAGCAGGCAGTAGCGCCCCACATCCCCACGCCGGCAGCGGATGTGAAACTGCAGCTCCATCTCCTGCACGGCAATCACGCCCTTTCTTTTTCCGATTTTGGTAAGGCCATTGTACCACCGGGGAAAAAAGTTTGCAAGGTTCCCAGGGGAAATGCGGCGAAACAGTTGACAAACCGGGGAAATGCGGATAAGATAGGGGCGATATCATGGAAAACTGCGTGGATAAGGACGAGTAGCCCTCCCGCGCCTGCACAGAGAGCCGCCCGGCTTGGTGGAAGGGCGGAGAGGCGGGCGGGGCGAAGATCCCCTTGGAGCAGCGGCCCCAACGAGCCGGCGGCAGACGCCGCCCCTCCAGTAGGCGCCGCCGGGCGTGACCGTTATATCACAGCTTGAGTGGCTGGCTGCGCCGGCAAGAAGAGTGGTACCGCAGAGGGTTGCGCCTTTGTCTCTTTGAGGCAGGGGCGCTTTTTTGCTGGGCCGCCGCGCGGGAGGCCCTACCCCCGGTCCACCAGCTCCAGCATCAGCGCCGCCCCCAGGCGGAAGCCCGCCCGGAAGTCGTCGGCGCTGTCCTGGCGGAGGAGGGCCTGGTAGGCGTCCCGCAGGCCGTCGGCGGCGGGGAATCCCAGGCGGTCCGCCGCGTCGGCCCAGACCCGCTCCAGGGCGCGGCTGGCCTGCTCCCGGTCGGAGACGGGCAGGCTGCCCTGGGCGTACTCGCCCCAGTAGATCTGCTCTAAGATGTTTTTCGTGTTAGGCACTCCTTTCAAAAGTTCCTTTTTAGTGTACAATCAGAATAACATGTTTTGGTGGACTTGTCAAGGCGAGGCACGATGTTTACAAAGGAAATCTTTGGTCAGCGTCTGCGGGCCATACGAAGGGCAAAAAAAGAAACGCAGGATGACCTGGCGGACATTTTGAATGTGGGAAAGTCCCATATCAGTGAGATGGAGCGGGGGAATCGCACGACGACGGCGGAGAAGATCGCGCTGATCTGCGAACACTACCGGGTGTCGGCGGACTATCTGCTGGGGCTCAGCGACGATCCTTCCCCCAAGTGAGCGAGGGTGCCACCCTCCGGGGGCCTACTTTTGTGGCTGAACAAAAGTAGGCAAAAATCAGTTCAGGGGCTCCGCCCCTAAAGACCCCGCATTTTTGGAGCAGGGTCATGGAGAGGTCTGTTTCGCCCGCGCTGTCGAGAATCGGTACACCCACCAGGCCTCAGCAGTCCGCTGCTTCGCCTGCCGGCCCGTGAAACCGATAGCCTGCAGACCTGCGGGCAACAGTTTCTACCATACCTTGCAGAGCATGGTGCGGTGCATCCCTGCCCGCCGCCGCACCAGCGCGCAGCGGAGCGGTCAGCGCGGTAGTAGACGCAGGCAGACACGAGTAGCAGCGAAAGATGAAAAAAGCCCGGGGGAATCGGGATAAGCCATCCCTGTCTGCCAAAAAGTTTTTCTCTTGGACCGGCCGCGGCCCGTTCTCTTTTTCTAAAAAAGAGAATGGGGGGCGGAATCCCGTCTCCCCCAATGGGGGGTGGGTTCGTTTCCCCAATGTGGGGGCGGAAACCGTCTCCCCCAATGGGGGGACAGAATCATATCCCATGGCCGCCACGGGAAAACGCGCCCCCCGCGGGGCGGAAAGGAGAGCGCTATGCAGTGTCCCTACTGTGGAAAAGAGATGGAGGAGGGGTACCTCAGCAGCCGCAGCCCGGTGTTCTGGTCGGAGGGGGTCTCCGGCCTGCCCATCCCCACCCGGTCGGGGGAGTTCCTTCTGGGCGGCAAGCTGGCGGGCCTTATCTCCCGGCCCAAGGCGCATCTCTGCCGGGACTGCGGGGTGGTCATCACCCGCTGCTGACCCGGCGCTGGCACGGACAAACGAATTTCACATAGATAGATAGTAGGAGGAATACCATGGATTACAACAAGACCATCAACCTGCCCAAGACAGACTTCCCCATGCGGGCGGGGCTTCCCAACCGGGAGCCCGGGATGCTGGCAAAGTGGGAGGAGATGGACCTCTACCGCGAGATGCTGAAGAAGAACCAGGGCAAGCCCCGGTTCTCCCTCCACGACGGGCCGCCGTTCTCCAACGGCAGCATCCACATGGGCACCGCCATGAACAAGGCCATCAAGGACTTCATCACCCGGTCCTACGCCATGCGGGGGTACTACACCCCCTATATCCCCGGCTGGGACAACCACGGCATGCCCATCGAGAGCGCCATCATCAAGCAGAACAAGCTCAACCGCAAGAAGATGAGCGTCCCGGAGTTCCGCTCCGCCTGCCACGACTTTGCCCAGCACTATGTGAACGTGCAGATGGACGCCTTCAAGCGCATCGGCGTGGTGGGGGACTGGGAGCACCCCTACCTCACCATGTCCCCCGGCTTTGAGGCCGAGGAGGTCAAGGTCTTCGGCGCCATGTACAGGAAGGGGTATATCTACAAGGGGCTCAAGCCCGTGTACTGGTGCCCCAAGGACGAGACGGCTCTCGCCGAGGCGGAGATCGAGTACCAGGACGACCCCTGCACCACCGTGTATGTGAAGTTCCCCATGGCGGACGACCAGGGCAAGCTCCCCGCCTATGACAAGGGCAGGCTCTTCTTCCTCATCTGGACCACCACCATCTGGACCCTGCCGGGGAACCTGGCCATCGCCCTCCATCCCCAGGAGTCCTACGCCCTGGTGAAGGCCGGGAACGGCGAGACCTACATCATGGCCCAGGCCCTGGCGGAGAAGGTCATGAAGATCGGCGGCATCGAGGACTACGAGATCGTGGAGACCCACCCCGGCGCCTTCTTTGAGAATATGCTGGCCCACCACCCCTTCCTCCCCAAGACCAGCCGCCTGGTGCTGGCGGACTATGTCACCATGGACAGCGGCACAGGCTGCGTCCACACCGCCCCCGGCTTTGGCGCCGACGACTATGAGACCTGCCGGCGCTACGGCATGGACATGGTGGTGCCCGTGGACGACCAGGGCCGCCACACCGACTACGCCGGCAAGTACGCCGGCCTCAAGACCGAGGAGTCCAACCCCGTCATCCTCAACGACATGAAGGAGAGCGGCATGCTCTTTGCCAGCGAGGACATCGTCCACTCCTATCCCCACTGCTGGCGGTGCAAGAACCCCATCATCTTCCGGGCCACCCCCCAGTGGTTCTGCTCGGTGGACGCCTT
>CALWXD010000093.1 GCA_944385425.1 uncultured Oscillospiraceae bacterium
AATATTCGCAAAAGCCAGATCGCGTTTTTCCTGGATGAACTTGCCAAGAGCAAGGAACTGGTCACGGAATTCAGCACCGGGCTGTGGAACACGGTCGTTGACTCCGTGACAGTCTATTCCAGGAGCAGGGTGGTGTTCCGATTTAAGGGCGGCACGGAAGTCACATGGAAAATCGTATAAACATAAAAATCCGCAACGAGCGCAGTAAAAGGGTCCAGTGCTCATTGCGGATTTTTCATGATAACACGAAAGATGACCATTCCTACACGAAAGGCGGACAATCGCCGCAACGGTTACACGTCCGGCACGGAAAGCGTTTCGCCGATATCCCTGGGCGCTGTCGTTCCCTTTGCGCGGCGTCGAAATGGATGGATGATTACACGATAGGGTACGGCAATACCGCTGTATCAAGGGTTTGTGCGGAGCATCGGTTACAAAGCAAGAACGCTGATAAAGACACAAATTGTATCCTTATCAGCGTTCTTATTTGGTGGACCTAAAGGGATTCGAACCCTCGACCTCTCGGATGCGAACCGAACGCTCTCCCAGCTGAGCTATAGGCCCAAATGATACGCTTTTCAAAACCGTGACCTGCCGGAGAGGAAATAACAGCCCCTCTCGGGGTTCCATTCCAACAAGCCGGCTTTTCTGAAATCTCAAGCGGAAAATATTATATCCCATCTTTTGGGATCTGTCAACCGACAATTGCAAATTTTTTGTGGACAGCTCCCGGCGCCCGTCAAGCCCGGCTTTTCTCGGCAAAAGTGCGCAGGGCGGCAAAGCTCTCCGCGCTGATCACATGCTCGATCCGGCAGGCGTCCTCCGCGGCCACCTTGGGGTCCACCCCCAGCTCCGCCAGCCAGCTGGAGAGGAAGGTGTGCCGCTCATAGATCCGCTCGGCGATCTCCTGCCCGGCGGGGGTGAGGGAGATGTGCCCACCGGGGTCCATGACAATATAGCCGTTTTCCCGCAGGTTCTTCATCGCTACGCTGACGCTGGGCTTGGAAAAGGACAGCTCCGTGGCGATGTCGATGGAGCGGACATAGCCCTTGCGCCGCGTCAGCACCAGGATCGTCTCCAAATAGTTTTCCGCCGACTCCTGTATCTTCAAGCGATTCCCTCCCATCGGGCCATTCCGCAGATTTTATTTATTATACCACAGAGAAGGCACGGTTTGCAAGGCGAAGTTTTGCTGCTCCCAGTTCGGACGCTCTTTAAGGAAAACTTCCATTTGTGGCATACCGGAGTTTCTGCACACAGTCACACAATGTATATCGATCTGGCAGAGCAGACAAAAGCAATTTTTGATAAGATTACAGAATAGCAATAGACCCATAGGAGCAAGGTTGAAATACACCATGCTCCTTTTAATTTTTCTGCGAGCATTTACAAAAAATGAATAAAAAGGGAGGATAATCCTCCTAATTAGAATGAAATTTCTTTTTGTATTTTGTATATATTTATGATAGATTTCAATTTTCCTTGAAATCACTACCTTCCTTGAAAAGGGAGTTTTGCCGGCGCCTGCTCAAGATGGGTAGCAATAGCCCAAACTCCTGCGGTTCCACGGACCGGCCTTGTGAAAAGCTGGCCTGTATGGTAGAGTAGAAGTGGTTCCAGCGGACCCGCGTACAAAGGAGGGATCGCATGCGCCCGCCCCAAACAATCTGGTCCTTATGCGCTTTTTTATTTGGTTTGATGGGAATCATGTTTGTCCTCCTCGGGACAATCTTTTATATCTTGGGTGTCCCTGTTCATGGCGGCCCCAATTGGTCTTTTATTCCGATTGGCGCGGTCCTTTCATTGGGCGGTATTGTCTGCTTGGCGAAGACCCGCCTGCGGGAACAGCGCATAAAGCGCCTAAAAGCAGAGGGCATCCCAGTGGCCGGGAAGATGCAGTCTGTCCGGCATCTCGTTTGGATCAACTGGAATACAAAGACATTTGTAAACTGGCCCGGGCAATGCTCCCCGTGGGTCGTTCAGTGCTCCTACTGCTATGGCGGACGGACTTATACCGTGAAAAGCCTCTTGTCATGGATAAAGCCGGCTGCCGGTTTTCAGCAGCCCGTGATTTACCTTGATCCGCGCAATCCAGCCAATGCCTGTGTGGATATGGACACAATCAAGTGGGAGCTTTCATCCTTGTGAAACCATTGCATACCATCGGCCGGGGACAGCCGTTTTCAGATAAGAAAACCGCTGTCCCTTCCTTTT
Organism: uncultured Oscillospiraceae bacterium; assembly: GCA_944385425.1. Lineage (GTDB taxonomy): Bacteria > Bacillota > Clostridia > Oscillospirales > Oscillospiraceae > CAJFPI01. The sequence goes on from CALWXD010000093.1 coordinate 2,215, forward strand.
CACAAGTGAAAACCGGCACATAAGGGAAAATACCGCGTCTATTAGGATAGAGACGCCTTGAGAGGGGAGGGGAAACGAGAGGAAAAAGCGCGGCGTTGCCATCCCTGTCGGCGCGGCGCTCTGAGCGGTTTTTGTCTATATTGGGCTGCATTTCTTCCCCAGCAGCACGGAGGGGTATGTGGCTCTGGCAGAGGCGGCGGAGATCGGAACGTATACGGAGGAGGAGCTGCGGAGGGAAATGGCAGGCCGGCACCGTGTCGATCTTGACGAGAGGCGGGGCGGGTCCCATCGGGTGAGCAGTGATGCGGAACGGATGTCTATGTGTTCGAGGACATTTGATACCAGGTGGTCTTGACCTGCGGCGCAGACGGGCGGGCAATGGATTCGGAGCGGGCCAAAATTCAATGACCCTTCCGTCCCCGGCGCCGGAAGAGGAATAAGCGCGCCGAGAAAGCAAAGGCCGGGCGCCTCCTGCCGCTGGCGGAGACCCGGCTTTTGGCGTTTCGCCATGGAGCTCCCCTTTGCCGAAAATCCCCGCCGCTCGGAAGGGGGGAGGAGAGGACCCCGCCGCCGGGCCTTTCCGCGGGGGGAGGGGGGAGAAACGCTCTTGCAAAAGTCTGTTTTTATGCTAAAATAGGCGGTAGACTGTTTTTAGGCGCTGCCGGGAGCGGCGGCGCCCGTCTCGATTTACCCCGACGAGGAAGGAGATTTCCATGGCGTTTCAGATCACGTTTCTTCCAGACAACAAGACCGTCTCCGTGGAGGCCGGGACGACGATCCTCCAGGCGGAGGTACAGGCCGGCCTGCGGCCGGACGCCCCCTGCGGCGGGAAGGGGACCTGCGGCAAGTGCCGGGTGATGGTGCTCTCCGGCCAGCCCCGGGGCGACTGCCTGGCCTGCCTCACCCCCATCGCCGGCGACATGGTGGTGCAGCTGCCCCACAGCGCCCACCACCAGGTGCTCCAGTCCCACTACCTGCGCCGCGTCCCCTGCCGCCCCGGGTTCACCGGCCTGGCCGTGTCCCTGGACCGGCCCACGCTGCAGGACACCCGGTCCGACTGGGAGCGGCTGCGGGAGGCCGTCGCCAGGGAGCTGGCCTGCCCGACGGAGGAGATCCGCCTCTCGCTGGACTGCCTGAGGTATTTACATAAGGCCCTGGAGGAGAGCGGCTACGCCCCCTATGTGCTGCTCTACGACGGCCAGGTGCTGCAGGTCCGCGCCGCCCCCTTCTCCCCGCTGCTGGCCGCCTACGACATCGGCACCACCTCCGTGGTCTGCTATCTGATGGACGGCATCAGCGGCGAGACCCTCCATGTGGAGAGCATGATCAACCGCCAGGTGTCCTACGGGGCGGATGTGATCTCCCGGGCGGAGTTTGCCCTCAAGGGGGGGCTGGAGGAGATCTCCTCCGTGATCCGTGAGGAGCTCAACGACCTGCTGGACCGCTGCTGCGCCGCGGTGGGCCGCACCCATGACGACGTGGTCCTCCTCAGCGTCGCCGGCAACACCTGTATGCACCACCTCTTCTCCGGCATCCAGCCCGCCGCCCTCCTGGTGCCGCCCTACTTCCCGGAGGTGCGGGAGGCCATGGAGCTGCCCGCCGAGCGGTGCGGCTTAAGGGCGGGGCAGGGGGCGATTGCGCGCCTGCTGCCGGTGATCGCCGGCTTTGTGGGGGCAGACACCTCTGCGGCCCTCCTGGCCACCAGCTTTGACGAGGTGACGGAGCTGTCCCTCATGGTGGACATCGGCACCAACGGCGAGATGGTGCTGGGGGACGGGCGGCGGCGCATCGCCTGCTCCACCGCCGCCGGCCCCGCCCTGGAGGGGGCGAAGATCTCCTGCGGCATGCGGGGGGCCGAGGGGGCCATCGACCATGTGGCGCTGGAAAACGGCGACGTCCGCTACACCACCATCGGCGGAAAAAGGCCGGAGGGGCTGTGCGGCAGCGGGCTGATCGACCTGGTGGCGGTGCTGCTGCGCTGCGGCGCCATCAACAGGCGGGGCCGCCTGGCAAAGCCGGAAGAGATGGCCCATCTGCCGGCCCTGCAGCGCCGGCTGGGCCGGGATGAGCACGGCGCCTTCTTCCTCCTGGCCGACGGCGGGGAGACCGCCGCCGGGACCCCCATCGTGCTGACGCAGATGGATATCCGGGAGGTGCAGCTGGCCAAGGGGGCCATCGCCGCGGGCATCCTGCTCATGTGCGACACCCTGGGCACCACCCCCCAGGCCATCCGGAAGGTGTTTATCGCCGGCGCCTTTGGCAACTATATGGACGCGGGGAGCGCCTGCGCCATCGGTATGTTCCCGGAGATCGGGCCGGAGCGGGTCCAGCCGGTGGGCAACGCCGCCGGCGCCGGGGCGCAGCTGTCGGTCCAGTCCCGGGAGGAGTACCGCCGCTGCAGCGCCATCGCGGAGGGGACGGAGTTTTTGGAGCTGGCCCTCCACCCCCAGTTCCAGAAGGCCTTCATCCGCCAGCTGGATTTCTGAGTTGATGATAGAGACGCCGCTGCCGCCGGGGCTCAGTCCCCGGCGGCAGCGCTCTCCCCGCCCCCGGACTGCTCCGCCCCGTACTGGCGGCACAGGTCCATCAGCGCCCGCAGCGGGGGCGTGATGTACTTGTTTTTGTGGAGCACCAGGTTGAGGTGCCGGGTCAAGGGCTGCTGCAGCGGCAGCAGGACCACCTGGTCCCGCCCCCCGTCCCCCTCCACCAGCCGCTGGGGGAGGACGGAGACGCCCAGCCCCGCGGCCACGGCCCGGATGATGGCCTGGGCGCTGGCGCTCTCCCAGAGGGGGCGCACCGCCCTCTGCTGGAGGGCGTAGGCGGCGTCCAGCTGCTCCCGGCAGGCGCTGCCCCGCTCCCGCATCAAAAGGGGCCACTCCGCCAGCTGGCTGAGGCTCACCCGGGGGCAGGCGGCCAGGGGGTGGCCCCGGGGGACAATGGCGCACATGCTGTCCTCCAGGAGGGGGAGGGCCTCCAGCTCCGGGTGGTGGGGCTGGCGCTCCAGGAGCCCAACGTCCAACGTGCTGTTTCGAAGGCGCTCCTCCATATCGCCGGACTTCCCCACGGCCACCTCCACCCTTAGGTCGGGGAACCGCTCCCGATAGCGCTTGAGGAGGGCGGGGAGGATGTGGGCGCCGATGGTGATGCTGGCGCCCACGCGGACAATGCCCTCCCGGTCCCAGCGGCCCAGCCGCCCCTCCATCTCCGCGAAGAGGGAGAGGATGTGCCGGGCATAGCCGTACAGCGTCTCGCCGCAGGCGGTGGGGCAGATCCGCCGCCCCAGCCGCTCAAAGAGCCGCACATTGTAGTGCTCCTCCAGCTCCTTGACCGCAAGGCTCACCGACGGCTGGGCCAGGTGCAGCTCCTCCGCGGCCTTTGTGATGTTGCAGTGGCGGTACACCGCCTCGAAGATCTTGATATGGCGCAGGGTCATCCCGGGGCCTCCTATATTGTAAAATCATAATGTAAATCATAAAATAATACTATTTCCCTTATATGTCAAGATGGGGTATACTGTCCGGGAGAGGAGGCGGCAGCATGGAAAGCCGAAAAAAAGTACTCTGGAAGCTGTTCTTTTCCACCCTCTACCTCAGCGCCTTTACCTTTGGCGGCGGGTATGTGATCATCACGCTGATGAAAAAGCGGTTTGTGGACGGCTACCGCTGGATCGAGGAGGAGGAGATGCTGGACCTGGTGGCCATCGCCCAGTCGGCGCCGGGGCCCATCGCGGTGAACGGGTCCATCGTGGTGGGCTACAAGCTCTGCGGCATGCTGGGGGCCGCGGTGGCGATCCTGGGCACCGTCCTGCCCCCCTTCCTTATCATCACGCTGGTCTCCTTTTTTTACCAGGCCTTCCGGGACAACTGGGTGGTCAGCCAGCTGCTGGAGGGGATGCAGGCCGGCGTGGGCGCGGTGATCGCCTCGGTGGTCTATGATATGGCCGCCAAGGTGGTGCGGGGGAAGGAGGCGTCCTCCATCGCCATCCTGCTGGCCGCCTTCGCCGCCACCTGCTTTTTTGGCGTCAGCGCCGTGTATGTGGTGCTGGCCTGCATCCTCATCGGCCTCATCCAGACCATGATCAAGAAAAGGAGGGCGGGGAAATGATCTACCTCCAGCTGCTCTTGAGCTTTCTGCAGATCGGCCTTTTCAGCTTTGGCGGGGGCTACGCCGCCCTGCCCCTCATCCAGGACCAGGTGGTCACCCTCCACGGCTGGCTGGGCATGACGGAGTTTACGGACCTCATCACCATCTCCCAGATGACCCCCGGCCCCATCGCCCTCAACGCCGCCACCTTTGTGGGGACCAAGGTGGCGGGCCTCCCCGGCGCGGCGGTGGCCACCCTGGGGTGCATCCTGCCCTCCTGCGTCATCGTCACGGTGATCGCCAAGCTCTACCTCAGGTACCGGAGCATGGACGCGCTGCAGGGGGTGCTGGCGGCGCTGCGGCCGGGGGTGGTGGCCATGATCGCCGCCGCCGGCGTCTCCATCCTGCTCACCGCCTTCTGGGGCGGCGATGCGCTGGCCGACCTGGCCGGCACCGACTGGGGCATGGTCCTCATCTTCGGCCTGTGCTTCCTCCTGCTGCGGCGGACAAAGCTCAGCCCCATCCTGGTGATGGTGCTGGCGGGGGTCGTCAAGCTGGGCGCCGCCGCGGCGGGGGGAGGCGCCGGTTAAGGGACGCGCGCCGACAAAACCAAAGTTCAAGGAAGAAACGCCTTGTGAAAATGGGGGAATTGTGATATACTCAGCTTTGCCCGTGGGGGGATTTCCCTGCCCAGGCGGCACTTTCAAGATAAAAGAGGTTGAGATACCATGGGAAACAGAATTCAGCCGAGCCGTCACACCGGGCGGCACCGGCGGCGCGGGGGCAGCCCAATGCCGCTGATCCTCCTCCTGGCGCTGGTCACCGTGGCCGGCATGCTGCTCTACAGCTGCGCCAGGGAGAACAGCGGGGAGCCGGAGCCGGATGCCGCGGACCCCGGCGGCGAGACCAGCCAGACCGACGGCGGGGAGACGGATCTCCCGGAGGAGACGGAGGAGACAGACGCGCCCGCCGACCCCTACGAGGGCTATACGCTCCTCACCATGACCGAGGCGGACATGGGGGTGGGGGAGCAGATCCTGGTGAGCAATGAGCACCACTACGACTTCCCCGAGGCGGCGGAGAGCCAGCTGGTGCTGATGTCGGACAACAAGAGCAGGTCCTACGTCCTCAACACCAACGAGATGAAGATCCTCCCTGTGACGGTGGAGCACCTCAACGCGCTGCTGGACGACTACCTGGCCCAGGGCGGCGCCACGGACATCATGGTGGTCTCCGGCTACCGGACCTACGACTTCCAGCAGGGCCTCTTTGACCGCAACGCCGCCAACAACGGCATCGAGAATGCCCGGCGCTATGTGGCCCAGGCCGGCGGCAGCGAGCACCACACCGGCTACGCCGTGGACCTCTACAGCCTCAACAACGGCGACTACTTTGAGGGCGTGGGGGAGTACCAGTGGGTGGTGGACCACTGCAAGGAGTACGGTTTCATCCTCCGCTACACCGAGGAGAAGGAGCCCATCACCAAGATCGCCCCGGAGAGCTGGCACTTCCGCTATGTGGGGGTGCCCCACTCCTACCTGGTGACGGAGAACGACTTCTGCTACGAGGAGTATATCGACTACCTGCGCCAGTTCCCCTTCGACGGGGAGCACCTCACCTGCACCGTGGACGGCACGGACTATGAGATCTACTTTGTGGAGGGGCTGGAGGTCCCGGTGCCGGAGGGCGGAGAGTATACCGTGTCCGGCAACAACGTGGACGGGTTCATTGTCACCGTCACAAAATAAGCCCTCTTCCAGGGGGCAGCGACTGCGCAAGGCGGGCCCGAAGGGCCCGCCTTTTCCTATGTGAATCGGTGTAGGATCAAAAAAGAAATAAATTGAGTTCACACAAAACGGCCGGGGACGGCGGGAGCCAGCGCCCCCGGCGGGGAACGCCAGGGCGCCGGGGCGGGGGAGAAGGCCGCCGGGGCGGAAAAATTGGCGGCGGAGGCGGGAAACGTTCTTGCAATTTCGCCCTGTTATGCTAAAATTGATACCATCCAAGAACCTGCGCCTGGGAAGGGGGAGCAACAGGGATGATTGATATTTTTGATATCCTGGGTCCGATCATGGTCGGCCCCTCCAGCAGCCACACCGCCGGCGCCGTCCGGATCGGCAGGATGGGCAGGACCCTTCTGGGCTGCCAGCCCAAGACCGCGAAGATCCACCTCCACGGCTCCTTTGCCGTCACCGGCGTGGGCCACGGCACGGACCGGGCCCTGGTGGCGGGGCTTTTGGGGATGAAACCGGATGACCTGGCCATCCCCGACAGCTTTGAGCTGGCGGAGAAGCAGGGGATGCAGTTCTCCTTTGACGAGATCCACCTGAAGGACGCCCACCCCAACAGCGTCCTCATGGAGCTGGAGGGGGCGGAGGAGGGACAGAAACTGCAGATGCAGGCCTGCTCCGTGGGCGGCGGGCAGATCCAGGTCACCAGCCTCAACGGCGTGGCGGTGAATTTCACCGGCGCCTACAACACCCTCATCATCCAAAACCGGGACGACAGGGGCTACATCGCCGACATCACCACCACCCTCTCCCGGGCCAGAGTGAACATCGCCAACATGAGCCTCAGCCGCGGCCACCGGGGCGGCGACGCGCTGATGGTCATCGAGACGGACGAGCGGATCCCCCCGGTGGTGCTGCAGTTTATCCGTGAGTTTACCGGCATTCTCCACATCACCTACTACGAGAAGGAGGACGAATAAATGGATTTGGACTCCATGGAAAAAATCCTGCAGTACGCCCAGGAGAGCGGGAAGGCCATCTGGGAGATCGTGCTGGAGAGCGATATGGAAAACCGCATGGTCAGCCGGGAGGCCTCCTGGGAGAAGATGCGCCACACCTGGCGGGCCATGGTGGAGTCCGCCGACTCCTACTCCGGCCAGCGGCGCAGCCGCAGCGGCCTTGTGGGGGGCGACGGGCAGAAGGTCAGCGACTACTACGCCACCCACGCCAGCATCGGCGGGACCTTTACCGCCCAGGTGATCGCCCAGGCCCTGGCCATGGGGGAGAACAACGCCTGCATGCGCCGGATCGTGGCGGCCCCCACCGCCGGGTCCTGCGGGGTGATGCCGGCGGTGCTGATCCCCCTGTGGCGGCGGGAGCAGATCCCCGAGGACCGGATGCTGGAGGCGCTGTATGTGGCCTGCGCCATCGGCGGCGTCATCGCCAGCCGGGCCTCCATCTCCGGCGCCGCCGGAGGCTGCCAGGCGGAGGTGGGCAGCGCCAGCGCCATGGCCGCCGGGGCGCTGACCTATCTCCAGGGGGGCAGCGCACCCCAGATCGGCCACGCGGTGGCCATGGCCATCAAGAACCTGCTGGGCCTTGTGTGCGACCCGGTGGCGGGGCTGGTGGAGGTCCCCTGCGTCAAGCGCAATGTGGCCGGCGCCATGAACGCCATCGCCGCCGCGGACATGGCGGTGGCCGGGGTGGAGAGCCGCGTCCCGGTGGACGAGGTGATCGACGCCATGGGCGATGTGGGCCGGCGGCTGCCGGTGGAGTTCCGGGAGACGGCCATGGGCGGCCTGGCCGTGACCCCCACGGGGCGGGCGGTGCAGCAGCGGATGCAGCAAAGCCGCAAGCGCCAGCGCACCCTCACCATCAAGGACAGCCGCTGGAAGCTGGCCACCGCCCCTGCCGACGCCCCGGCGGAGGGGGAGGCGTAGGCGGCGGAAGGTTTTCATTGACAAGGGCGCCAATCCGGTATACAATACAATTTAGTACGTTAAAGAGCAAAATTCCCCATTTGATTTTCATTGTGAAAGGCAGGAGACATATCCATGGAGCTGACCATCACCAGAACCCAGAACCCCGCCGCCAAGCCGGCTGATCCCAGCAAGGCGGGCTTTGGCACCATTTTTACCGACCACATCTTTGAGATGGACTACACCCCCGGCAAGGGCTGGCACGACGCGCGGATCGTCCCCATCCACGACCTGCAGATCCACCCCGGCGCCGCCGTATTCCACTACGGCGCGGAGGTGTTCGAGGGGCTGAAGGCCTACCGCACCCCCCAGGGCCGGGTGCAGATGTTCCGCCCCTGGGACAACATGCAGCGCATGCGGGACAGCGCCGAGCGCATCCAGCTGCCGGACTTTGATCCCGACTTCATGGTGGAGGCGCTGAAAAAGCTGGTGGCGCTGGACCAGGACTGGGTCCCCTCCGTGCCCGGCACCTCCCTGTACATCCGCCCGGTGGAGATGTGCACCGATGTGGACCTGGGGCTGCACAACATCGGCTCGGCCAAGATGATGGTCATGCTCTCCCCGGTGGGCTCCTACCTGGCCGGCGGGCTGCGCCCGGTGAGCATCCTCATTGAGGACCACGATGTCCGGGCCGTCCGGGGCGGCACGGGGTACGCCAAGTGCGGCGGGAACTACGCCGCCGCCAACCGGGCCGCCGCCAAGGCCGAGGCCAAGGGCTACGACCAGGTGCTGTGGCTGGACGGCGTCAACCAGAAGTACATCGAGGAGGTGGGCGGCATGAACGTCATGTTCAAGATCGACGGGAAGATCGTCACCCCCGCCCTCACCGGCTCCGTGCTGCCGGGCATCACCCGCCGCTCCTGCATCCAGATCCTCAAGGACAAGGGCTACGAGGTGGCGGAGCGCCTGTTCTCCTTGGACGAGCTGGTGGCCGCCCTGGCCAGCGGCCACCTGGAGGAGGCCTGGGGCTGCGGCACCGCCGCCGTCATCTCCCCCATCGGCAAGTCCTGCTACCAGGACAAGGAGTACGCCATCCCCGAGGCCGGCGACGGCACCGCCCAGTGGCTCTACGACACCCTCACCGGCATCCAGTGGGGCCGGACCCCCGATCCCTACGGGTGGGTCTGCCCGGTGCCGGAGAGCGTCTGATCCCGCGGCGGCGCTGAAAACGCAGGCACAGGAAATTGAAAACGCCCGCGATTTTCTCGAAAGAAAATCGCGGGCGTTTTGCTGCTCCCATCCATCCCGCGCCGCAGCCCTCAACGGGGCTCCAGCGCGGCGCGCAGCCGCTCAGTGATGGCCCCCTCAAAGAGCGCGGTGGAGTGCCCGTGGAGGGTCTCCAGCGCGCCGGCGGCCAGGGACGGCGGCGTCTCTCCCGCCAGGAAGAGATCCATGTCCAGAATGAACTTCAGCTCCGTGTCCTGGGGGGCGTTGGGGGCAGTCTGCTTGACAAGGCCGGGACCGGCATGGACCTTGACGCGGCAGCTGCTGTCCAGCGCGGTGTCAAAGGCGACGGTGCACTGGGCGGTGTCCTTTTCCCGCACATCCTCCTGGGAGAGGATCCCCAGGTAGGGCGGCTGCACGAGGGCGCTCCACGGCTCCCCCTCCAGGCCAAGGGCCCGGCGGGAGAAGAGGTTCACATACCTCAGACCGATCCGCCGGAAAAAGGCGGGCTGGTAGAGGCGGATGAACTGGGCCAGCGGCAGATCCAGCCGCTGGGCAAACTCCTCCCATCCCGGATAGGAGAGGGTGGACAGGGAGATAAATTCCTTGGTGAGATTCAGTTTCCACCGGTTGTCCAGGGAGACAAAGGTGTGGTTTACCACCGGGGCAGGGGTCTCCACCTGGGGCGCGCCGTTGACAACGGTGACCTTGGGGGGCAGACGGTCCTGCCGGGCGGAATACCGGGGGAACTCCCGCCGGACAGCCTCCTGGAAGTCCGCCGGCTCGTGGGAGCCGATGGAGAGGATGGCGGGGAAACGAATCTGGCAGATGACCTCCCGCAGCTGGGAACGGTCATAGTGGCCGCGGGGGCGGTGGGAAAGCAGCATGGCGGTACCTCCTGTGAACCCTCGCCGGATCCCGGGTGGGGAGCCGCGAGAGGGGATGGCCCCAAAGGACAGGGCTGAGTCCCCTCCATTGTAGACCCACAGGCGGAATTTTACAAGTAAAACTTGTGGCAGCCGATGGTGGTGTAGTAGGTGCGGTTCTGGTTGATCCAGGCGCCCTGGGAGAGGGCGGGGGCGTAGAAGTACAGGGACTCGCCCACCGCCTCCGTGCCGTTGAGCACCATTTTGGCCGCCAGGACGCTGCGGGCCGTGGGCTCCCAGTAGATGGAGCCGTTGGTCACCGGCTCAAACTGCACGGCGTACTTCACATCAAAGATCACGTCCTTGATGGTGTCGGGGAACTGCCGGCTCTCCACACGGTTGAGCACCACATGCCCCACCGCCAGCTGGCCCAGCAGGGATTCGCCCTGGCTCTCCGCGCTGATGATGCGGCTGAGCCAGTAGAAGTCCTCGTCGGAGTGGCCGCGGTATGTAGTCCGCTCCCGCAGCTGGATGGGCTTGCCGTGGCCGTTCCAGATGGTGTCGGCCCCCAGCAGGTTCGCCACGGCCCTTAAGGGGACGTAGGTGGCGTTGTCCTTCAAGAAGATCCGCCCCACCTCGATGGCGTAGCCGTCCACCAGGGCCGTGCTGCTGCCGACGGGGAAGGACAGGGTGAACAGCTCCCCCTCGGCCTTTGCCGTCCGGATGGAGTTGTCCCAGGAGATGTCCCAGCCGCCGAAGGCGCCGAGGAGCTCCCGCAGGGGGACATAGGTGGTGCCGCCGGAGATCTGGCCCGCGGCGGTGACGGTCTTGCCGCCCAGCTCCACTTCTGCCGCCTGGGCCCGCCCGGCCGCAAGGAAGATCAGCACCAGGGCGGCCAGGCAGGAAAACAGTTTGCCTCGCATGTCATTCCTCCTTTCCGTTGGGATACGGCTCTGAGTATACACAACCGCCCCCCCGGTGGCAAGCTGTAAATCCTGGCACCGGACAGGGGAGGGGGCCGGGGACGGCGGGCCGCGCCCCCGCCGGGGCGGGGCGCAAAAAAACTGGGGAAATTTTTCAAAAAAGGTGTTGACAAAGGGCAGGGGACCTGCTATACTGACGTCGTGGTTAGGAAAGACTAACACAGAATGGACAGACCGAGCGGTCTCTTTTTTCGGCAGAGGAGTTAGCGAAAACTAACGACCGGACAGGAGGTGCCTATGCCATCTGGACAGGGAAGGACCCTTGAGCAGGCGCTGGCCTACTACTGCGCCCCCTCCATGGTGGGGATCAAGTCGGCGGACCTCTTCTCCTGGCCCCAGATGGAGGGGGCGGAGCTGGACGCCTATGTGACGGCGCTGCTGGCCAGGGGGATCACCCTCCGGGTGATGCGGCGCGGCGGGAAACGGATGCTGCTGCTGGTCTACCGCCGGCGCTGCCTGGAGCGGCGGCTGGCCTGCCCGGCGGTGCGGGGCATGCTGCGGGAGGCGGGGTATCCGGAGGAGGGCGGCGTGGAGGCGCTGCTGGACGTCCTGTCCACCCGCCTGAGCGGGGGGGCCTTCCCCCATGAGATCGGTCTTTTCCTGGGCTACCCGCCGGAGGACGTGGAGGGGTTCTGCCGCTGCAAGGGGCAGAATTACAAGCTCTGCGGCCGGTGGAAGGTCTATGGCGACCAGGAGGCGGCCCGGCGCTACTTCCAGCGGTGCGACCGCTGCCGGGACCGCCTGTGCAGCCGCCTGGAGCACCAGGCTCTGGCGGAGCTGTTTCCCCGGGTGAGGCGGCAGGAAAAGGGCGCCTAGCCCATTCGTATTCTGATTCGGGAGGTATTCCAATGGCAACGATGCAGATCATCTACTGGTCCGCCAGCGGCAACACCGAGGCAATGGCGCTGGCCATCGCCGAGGGGGCGAAAAGCGCCGGCGCCGCGGTGGAGGTAAAGCAGGTGGCGGAAGCCACGGTTGACGACGCGCTCCAATGCGACCTTCTGGCCCTGGGCTGCCCCGCCATGGGGGACGAGGTGCTGGAGGAGAGCGAGTTTGACCCCTTCTTCACCCAGCTGGAGCCCGGCCTCGGCGGGAAAAAGACGGCGCTGTTCGGCTCCTATGGCTGGGGCGACGGGCAGTGGATGCGGGACTGGCAGAACCGGGTGGACCAGGCCGGCGCCCAGCTGTTCCGCGGGGAGGGGCTCATCCTCAACGACGCCCCGGACGACAGCGGCCTTCAGCGGTGCAGGGACTTCGGCGCCGAATTTGCCGCCCAATAAATTTGCTCCTTTCTCACTTCTCATACATCCTCGGGGACACCCCGCGCCGCAAGGCGCGGGGTGTTTCCACGGGGCGGGGCGCTCCCCCCGGCGGCAAAAAGCGGGCGCGCCGGATCGTCCGGCGCGCCCGCAGCGCAGCCTAAGGCGTTCTTCACCGCGCCCAGTCAAAGGAGCGGATCACGGCTCGGTTCCATCCCTGGACTTTTTTGTCCCGCTCCTCCCGGGAGATCTGGGGCATGAAGGTGCGGTCGATCACCCACTCCCGGCGGATATCCTCGATCCCGCCCCAGAACCCGGCGGCCAGGCCGGCCAGGTAGGCCGCGCCGGTGGCGGTGCTCTCCACGCACTTAGGCCGGTTGATGGGGACCTGTACGATGTCCGCCTGCATCTGCATCAAGAGGTTGTTGGCGCTGGCGCCGCCGTCCACCCGTAGGTCCGTAAGGGGGATGCTGCTGTCGGCCCACATGGATTTCAGCACGTCGTTGACCTGGTAGGCGATGGACTCCAGAGTGGCCCGGATGATGTGGTTTTTATTGACGCCCCGGGTCAGCCCCACGATGACGCCCCGGGCGTACTGGTCCCAGTGGGGCGCGCCCAGGCCGGTGAAGGCGGGGACCACATAGCAGCCGTTGGTATCCGGCACCTTGTTGGCGTGGTACTCCGAGTCCGCCGCGCTCTCGATCATCCACATCTCGTCCCGCAGCCACTGGATGGCGGCGCCGGCGGTGAAGATGGACCCCTCCAGGGCGTAGGTGATCTGGTCATTCAGGCCCCAGGCGATGGTGGTCACCAGGCCGCTGCGGGAGAAGACGGGGGTGGAGCCGGTGTTCATGAGGAGGAAACAGCCGGTGCCGTAAGTGTTTTTGGCGTCCCCGGAGTCAAAGCAGCACTGGCCGAAGAGGGCCGCCTGCTGGTCGCCGGCGGCGCCGGCGATGGGGATGGCGCAGCCAAAGACGCCGGGGTCCGTCTCCCCGTAGATGCAGCTGCTGGGCTTCACCTCCGGCAGCATACAGGCGGGGATGTCCAGTTTCTCCAGGATCTCCTGGTCCCACTGGAGGGTGTTGATGTTGAAGAGCATGGTGCGGGAGGCGTTGGAGTAGTCGGTGACATGGATGCGCCCGCCGGTAAGCTTCCAGATCAGCCAGGTCTCCACCGTGCCGAAGAGCAGGTCCCCCCGCTCCGCCCGCTCCCGGGCGCCCTCCACATTGTCCAGGATCCACTTGAGCTTGGTGGCGGAGAAGTAGGCGTCGATCACAAGGCCGGTCTTCTGCCGGAACCACTCGGTGAGCCCCTCGTCCTTCAGCCTGTCGCAGTATTCGCTGGTGCGGCGGCACTGCCAGACGATGGCGTTGTACACCGGCTCGCCGGTGTGCTTGTCCCACACGACGGTGGTCTCCCGCTGGTTGGTGATGCCGATGGCGGCGATGCTCTCCGGCGGCGCCCCCAGGTTGCCCAGGGCCTCCACCGCCACGCCCAGCTGGGTGGCCCAGATCTCATAGGCGTTGTGCTCCACCCAGCCGGGCTTGGGGAAGAGCTGGGTGAACTCCTTCTGGGCCATGCTGCACACATTGCCCTCCCTGTCGAACAGGAGGCAGCGGTTGCTGGTGGTACCCGCGTCAAAGGCCATGATATACTCTTTCATCGTACCCTCCCTGTAGGCCGCCCGCCCTGCTGTTTGGAAGGAGGGGGGCGGCTGTCTCCCTTGCGGCGGGGACAGACCGGTATGGCGGCGAGCGTCTGCCAGCGCGGCCTGGGGGATCCCGGCGCCGCGGAACAAGCTCTTATGTGCATTATAGCAAATCGCCGGCGGAAAAGCCAGCCTTTTTCTATGCAAAAGCATAGCCAAACGGCCGGCGCGCCGCTCGGCGGCCACGGCGGGGAAAAGCCTCTTCCCTTTTGGAGGGGAATCTGGTAAAATACGTCCCTACAGACCATTTCGCGAAAGGAGAACCCTATATGCTGACATACCGGCGGGCGTCCCTGCAGGATGTGGACGCCGTCTACCGCTTGATCTGTGACATGGAGCAAAAGGAGCTGCCAAAGGAGAGGTTTCAAGAGATTTTCCGGTGGCAGCTGGACCGCGAGGGGTACTACTGCCTCCTCTGCCTTAAGGACGGCGCGGTGGCGGGCGCCCTAAACCTGCGGTTTGAGTGGCAGCTCCACCACGGGGAGCGGATCGCGGAGATCCTGGAGTTTGCGGTGGACCCCGCCTGCCGGAACCAGGGGATCGGGCGGGAGATGCTGGCGCGGGCATGCCGCCTGGCGGCAGAGGCCGGCTGCACCCAGATCGAGGTGGACTGCAACCAGCTCCGGACCGATACCCACCGGTTTTACCAAAGGGAGGGGATGCGGGCCTTCCATTACAAGTTTTCCAGGCGCCTGGACGGGGCGGGCGGGACGGAAAACGCTATCGGCCGGTGACGGGGGCAGGGGGCGGCCGGACGGAGGCCGCTCGGTTCCAAGTGTTCGAGAAAATCTGGCAGAGCCGTGTTTTCGGCCAAAATCGGTCCTGGATGCTGCCATCCAGGACCGATTTTGGCAAATCGTGAGGGGGGAAGCGGCCGCCCCGCGGAAAAGGGATTGACAGGCGGTATACAATAGAGGTACAATAATGCGGTATTTGCCGCCGCCGGTGGGACTGCCCGCCGGTGGATTTCTTTGCTCTGGAGGAAAACAATGGGCTCCCAAGTGCTGTTTATTATCCTTTTGACCGCCGCCACCGGCGTGGGCGGGCTGATGCTGGGCGGGGTGCTGGCCACCCTCTTCCGCCGGGAGTCCCCCCGGGCCACCAGCCTGCTGCTGTCCTTCACCGCGGGGCTGATGGTCTGCATCGTGGCCCTGGACATGGTGCCGGAGGCGGTGGGCGCCTCGCCCCATGTGGCCGTGGCGCCGGTGTTCCTGCTGCTGGGGTTTGGCGTCACCTATCTCCTCAACTGCTGGATCGACAAGAGCGTCCACCATGAGGACGACCACCACTCCCACACCTGCGCCTGCGGCCACCACAGCCTCCACACCGCCGGCATCATCCTGGCCGCCGCCGTGGCGCTGCACAACATGCCGGTGGGCATGGCCATCGGCGCCACCGTGGCCGCCCACGGCATCTGCTCCGCCAGCGTCCTGGCGGCGGTGACCATCGGGCTGCACAACGTCCCCGAGGGGATGAGCATCGCCATCCCCCTGCTCCACGACGGGACGAAAAGGGCCGGGGCCATCGGCGTGGCGGGGCTCAGCGGCCTGCCCACCATCCTGGGGGCGCTGATCGGCTACTTTGTGGGGGCGTCGGCGCCGGCGGCCCTGGGCATCGCGCTGAGCATCGCCGGCGGCGCCATGCTGTATGTGGTGTTTTTCGAGCTGCTGCCGGAGTCCTACCGCCAGTGGCGGTCCAAGTGGGCCATCCTCTTTACGGTGGTGGGCTTTGCCCTGGGGGTGCTGCTGATCGTCACCGGCGGCCACGGCCACGCCCACTGAGGGCGGGGCCTACTCCCCCTCCCCCGCGCCGCCCAGCTTCCGCCGCAGCTCCTGCCCCCGGGCCTCCAGGCCCCCCATCCAGATCTCCGTGCTGGTCTTGAGGAGGGTGCGCACCGCGTCCGTAAGCATCCGGCGGGACTCCCGGTCCAGCTCGCAGAAGCTGCGGAACATCTGGGGCAGGGCCTTGCCCCAGTCCGCGTCCAGGTCGGAGAGGGTCTGGGCGTTGGTGCTGCCCAGCACCTCGAACATGGCGTCCACAAACCGGCGGCGCTGCCCGTCGTCCAGACTGTCGAGGAAGGAGCGGATGGCCCGCTCGTTGGCCCGCCCCTCGCCGGAGAGGGCCTCCCCCCGGACGAAGGCCGTGCCCAGCACCTCCCAGCTGAACCCGTCGTGCTGGCTGACCCCCTGGCGGCTGCTCTTGACCACGGTGTAGTCGTCCCCGTGCTCCAGCAGCATCCCCACCACCGAGGACTCCGGCACGATGGAGCGGATCCGCTCCCGCACCGCCTGGTAGGCCGGCTGGTCCCCAAGGGGCTCCTTGAACCCGGGGCCGTCGTTGCTGTAGACCGCGTCGATCCGCCGCTGGACGGCGGGAGGGCAGTGGACCGCCCCGTAGACCGCCAGATTGCCCCCCTTGGAGTGCCCGCCCAGAAGGAGGCGGGTCTTTTTCTGCGCCTCAGCCACCGCCTGGACATAGTCCGCCGCCAGGCGCTGGCTGGGCACCGTGGGCAGGAAGGTCATGTTGAAGTCCTCCTTCCAGCCCACCAGGGTGTCGTCGGTGCCCCGGAAGGAGAGGTACCGCCGCTCCCGGTCCAGGGCGATGGTGAGGGCGGCAAACTGCACCTCCGCCTCCTGGTCCAGCACCGAGCGGAAGGCGCTGAGCCGGAGGTCCCGGAACCGGGGGGCCGCCGCCATCTTCCGGGCCATGGTCAAAATGGCGTCCGGCACCAGCACGCCCATGGACACCGCCCGCCCCTCCTGTCGGGCAAAGAAGGCCTCCACCGCCTGCCCAAGGGGCACGGGGCGACCCTCCCCCACCTCCGGCACGATGCCCGTCAGCTCCAGAAAGCTCAGCTCCGCCAAAATGAGGTTGTCCACCTCGTTGAAGGGGCTCTCCTCCCACGTCAAGTCCCCCCGCCAGTCCAGGTAGTCCAGGATATTTGCCATCCGTCTCCTCCTCGCTGTCCGCCGCCCCGCCCGGGGCGGCGGCTGTTCTTGCTGGGATCCACTCTAACACATCGCGGCGGGCTTGACAAGGGAGAAAAGGAGGGCGGCCCCCTCTGGCCAGGGCGGTGAAAAAGGGAGGGCAGCAGACGGCTGCCCTCCCTTGGCCTTTTATGGGCTGCCCGCCCCGCCGTACTGGAGTTCCCTGGAAGGGGCGTTCTGGGACGCGGCCCGCTCCGGCGCCTCCTAAGCAGGCGTTGGGGCGGGGCTCTCCGGGCCGGCCGGGCATATTTTCCCCCGTCCCCTCATAGGTTCCAGTATCCATACTGATGAGGTGACGGACCATGGAAGGTGTCTTGTTGAAAAACGCGGTTTTCCTGTGCGGCCGAGCCTGCAGCGAGGCGGAATTCTCCCACGAAAACCACGGCGAGCGGTTTTTCCGTTTTCCCCTGGCGGTGTCCCGCCTGTCCCGGCAGATTGACTGCCTGTCCATCCTGGCGACCCAGCGGCAGCTGGAGTCCCTGGGGCCGCTGGAGGGGCGGAGGCTCACGGTGGAGGGGCAGCTGCGCTCCTTCAACAACAAGAGCGGGCAGGGCAGCAAGCTGGTCATCAGCGTGCTGGGCCGGACCATCCAGCCGGCGGGGCCGGGTGGCGATGTAAACCGGGTGGAGCTGTCCGGCGTGCTCTGCAAGCCCCCCGTCCTCCGGCGCACGCCCCTGGGCCGGTGTATCTGCGATATCATGCTGGCGGTAAACCGGCGGTATGGCCGGGCGGACTACCTGCCCTGCATCGCCTGGGGGCAGGTGGCCATGCTGGTGGGGCAGATGGAGGTAGGCCAGCCGCTGTCCCTGGAGGGGCGGATCCAGAGCCGGGAGTACACAAAGCTGGTGGGGGATACCACGGAGACCCGCACGGCCTTTGAGGTCAGCATCATGCAGCTGGCCCCGCTGCCGGGGGAGGAGCCGGCCGCCTTCGCGTGAGAGGGGAGAGGCGGCCCATGGGGTGCGGAGAAGCGCCGCGCGGTTTTCAAACCGCGCGGCGCTTTCGGCAACGGGCTCTAAGCCGGCCGGGGCGGTATCCCCGCTTCAGCGGCCGCCGGCAAAGGGCGCTACCAGCTTTGTTACAAAGGCCTTCACAAGGGTGTAGACGGAGTAGGGCGGCGCCTCCACCCCGGCCAGCGCCATAGCCTTCTCCTGTTTCTCCGTGTGGGAGGTGTAGGGGTACACCCCAAAGAGGAAGGGGAAAAAGGCGTAGAGGAACGCCTGGACCTCCGCCCCGGTTAGGGCGGGGAAGTGGCGCCACAGGCAGCGCGACACCGCCTCCAGCGCGGCGGCGTAGACCGTTTTGAAGGCCACCAGGTTCTCCAGCCGGCTGCCCCCCTCCATGTCGTAGAGGTTCATGCTCAGCAGCTTGAGCATGCAGCCCCGCCGCTCCAGGGTGCGGGCCAGCCTGTCGGCGAAATCCTCCGCCCCCAGGGGCTCCTCCGCCCCGGCGAGGGCCTCCAGATCGGCGGTCCAGGCCTCATACTCCCGCTGGAGCAGGCTGAGGAAGATCTCCTCCTTGGTCTGGAAGTAGTTGTAGATGGAGGTGCGGGTGAAGGAGGTCCGCTCCCCGATGTCCCGCAGGGTGATGTCCCGGAACCCCATGGTCTCGTAGAGGGCGGCGCAGGCGCTGACGATCTCCTCCTTCCGGGCGCTGGTCAGCGTTTCCGATCCTTTTGGCATAGCGGTTCTTCCTTTCTCAGCCGGGCTCCGCCCTCCAAAGGGCGCCGCCCGGCCGTCTTTCGGCCGGGGCGGGCACAGCGGGCCGCCCCGCCTGCTGCGCCCCTATTTGCCCAGGACGCCCCTGGCCCACTCCGCCGCGCCGCGGTTCACCAGGCTGCCCTCCCGCCAGGACAGGGCGGGGTACTGGCTTTGCAGGTGCTGCTGGGCGTAGGGCATGCCGCTGCCGCCGGAGGTGGCGAAGGGGATCATGGTCTTGCCGGTGAAGTCGTAGCGCTCCAGGAAGGTGTCCACGATCCGGGGCTCCACCCCCCACCAGATGGGGAACCCCACCAGCACCGTGTCGTACCGGCCCATGTCCGCCGCCTGCTCCGCCATGGCGGGGCGGCTGGCGGGGTCGTTCATCTCCAGGGTGGAGCGGCTCTGCTTGTCCCTCCAGTTGAGGTCCGCGGCGGTGTAGGGCTGGGCGGGCCGGATCTCATACAGGTCCGCGCCGGTGGCCTCCGCCATCTCCTTGGCCGCCCGGGCGGTGACGCCGCTGGCGGAAAAATAGGCGATCAATGTCTTTCCCATGGTTCTTTTCTCCTTTCACGGTTTCCGCTCCGCGCCCTCCCCTGTCCGGGGGACGCGGGGGATTTTTTGCCTAATGCCTTCCTTACAGCTCGATCAGCTCATATTCCCGGCTGCCGTACCCCAGGTCAGCGGCCGCCTCGATGGTGTGGATGCCGTTGCGGCTGTTGACCCGCTCCATGAAGTGCGCCTTCCCCGGGTCGTCGGAGCGCACCACCAGGTCGATGCAGGCCTGGTCGATGGCCACCGGGTCCAGGGAGGAGAGGATGCCGATGTCCTTCATGCAGGGGTCCTCCGCCACGGCGCAGCAGTCGCAGTCCACAGACAGGTTCTTCATCACGTTGATATAGGCGATGCGGCCCTTGAAGTGCTCCGCCACGGTCATGGCCGCGTCGGCCATGGCCTCGGGGAACTCCACCTTGCTGGCGTGCTGCTCCCAGGTCTGATAGCGGTCGTCGGTTTTGCCGGCGGAGTGGATGAGGGCCTTGCCCGCCCGGCTGGCGCAGCCGATGGCCAGCTGCTTGAGGGCCCCGCCGTAGCCGCCCATGGGGTGGCCCTTGAAGTGGGCCAGCACCAGCATGGAGTCGTAATTTTCAATATTCCTCCCCAGGCGGTTCTCCTTGAGGACCTTGCCGCCCGGGATGGGCCAGACCACGTCCGGACCCTCCGCGTCCATCAAATCCACGGCAAAGTACTTCGTCCAGCCGTGCTCCTCCAGGAGCCTGCGGTGGGCGTCTGTGTGGTCCCGGACGCCGCCGGAGGCGTCGCCGTAGGCGGTGTTGCACTCCACAATGGTGCCGCGGACCGCCTCCACCATGGGCCTCCAAAACTCCGGGTGGAGGAAATTCTGGTTCCCCTTCTCCCCGGAGTGGACCTTCACCGCCACCCGGCCGGGCAGCTCCACCCCCAGGGCCCGGTACAGCCGCACCACCGCCTCCGGGGTGATTTCGCGGGTGAAATAGACCTTTGCCTTCATCAATCTCTCTCCTTTTGCGGCGGCGTCCCTCCGGCGCGGCCGATAGATTCTGACACCGTGTCAGTACTTGTAGCATAGCACGATTCTGACACTGTGTCAATCCCTCTTCGGAAATTTTGCCCCCGCCGAAGACGGCTGTTATCCGCGGACCCTTTAAGGGCGAAAGGGGGGAACCTGCCGGTTTTCAAAGTCCGCCTCGATCTCCGCCTTCCAGTCGGCCCGCAGCGGCACGCCGGCCCGGACCGCGGCTGCGGCCCGGCCCACCGTTTCGTAGTTGAGGCGGGTTCCCGCGCTGTCGCAGCGGTAGTTCACCGCCCGGTCCGGCGCGATGCCCAGGTGCCCCGCCGTCTCCACCGCGTCGATGTTGGCCCCCAGGAAGAGGAATTCCCAGCCGTACCGCTCCTTCTGGCGCTGGATCATCTCCTTGACCTTTTGGGCCGAATAGCGGCGGCTGGCGTTCTCCATGCCGTCGGTGGTGATGACGAAGAGGGTGTGCTCCGGTACATCCTCGGGCCTTGCGTACCTGTGGATGTTCCCGATGTGGCGGATGACCCCGCCCAGGGCGTCCAGCAAGGCGGTGCAGCCCCGGACGGAGTAGTCCCGCCCCGTCATGCGGGGCACCCTTTGCAGGGGCAGCCGGTCGTGGAGCACCTGGGCGCGGTCGTCAAAGAGGACGGTGGAGACCAGGGCCTCGCCGGGTTCCTTTTTCTGCTTTTCGATCATGGCGTTGAAGCCGCCGATGGTGTCCCCCTCCAGCCCCTGCATGGAGCCGCTGCGGTCCAGGATGAAAACAAGTTCCGTCAAATTCTTTTTCATAA
>CALWXD010000094.1 GCA_944385425.1 uncultured Oscillospiraceae bacterium
ACCCACGGCGTTCATGTTGATGCCCGCCCGGGTGGAGCCCACGTTGACGGAGGAGCACACCAGCTCGGTGCGGGCCAGCGCCTCGGGGATGGAGCCGATGAGTTTCCGGTCGGCGGGGGTGGAGCCCTTCTGCACCAGGGCGGAGAAGCCGCCGATGAAGTTGACGCCGGTGGTCTTGGCGGCGTTGTCCAGGGCCACGGCGTAGGGGACATAGCTCTCCGCGTTGGAGGCCCCGGCCACCAGGGCGATGGGGGTCACCGAGATGCGCTTGTTGACGATGGGGATGCCGAATTCCCGCTCGATGGCCTCGCCGGTGGCCACCAGGCGCTCGGCCTTCCGGGTGATCTTGTCGTAGATCTTCCGGCAGGCGACGGAGGCGTCGCTGTCGGCACAGTCCAGCAGCGAGATGCCCATGGTGATGGTGCGGACATCCAGGTGCTGCTGGTCAATCATATGTATGGTGTCGAGAATTTCGTTCGTGTTAATCATGGCGGCTCACCCTCAGATTCGATGCATGGAGTTGAAGATATCCTCCCGCTGGGCGAGAATGGAGAGGCCGCGCTTTTTGCCCTCCGCCTCCAGCAGGGCGGCCAGTTCAGCGAAGGAGAGAGCCGCTTTCCCGGTGTCCACCAGCATGATCATGGTAAAGTACTCCTGAAGAATGGTCTGGCTGATGTCCAGGACGTT
Organism: uncultured Oscillospiraceae bacterium; assembly: GCA_944385425.1. Lineage (GTDB taxonomy): Bacteria > Bacillota > Clostridia > Oscillospirales > Oscillospiraceae > CAJFPI01. Next base: position 688 of record CALWXD010000094.1, read on the forward strand.
GACATTCTGCTGGGCCAGCAGGGTGCAGACCGAGGCGATGATGCCCACCTGGTCCGTGCCGATAACGGTGACAATTGCGCGCATACTATCATCCTTTCTTGACTCAGGGCCTGCCTGAACCTCGGCGGTGCGCCCGGCGGCGAGGGATTTTGGGCCGCTGGCCGGGCATGTTGACCGGGTTCAAACAGGTCCTAGGACAGCTCGTCCAGGGTGAGGCCGAAGGCCGGCATGAAATGTTCCATAAAGTAGGCCACCTCTGGCAGGGGGTTCCGCTCCAGGATTGCCCGGGTCTGGGCCTCCGCCTGCCGGAACTCGCTGTTGCCCGCCTCGAGCTCCTCCACGCACTTGATGTAAGCTGAGATCTTGTCCGCCGCCTTCACCAGCGCCTGGATCTCCTCGCCGCAGTCCTCCCGCAGCAGGGGGGCGTAGGCGGGGCGCAGGGCCTCGGGCAGCATGGAGATCAGCTGCTGGGCCGAGAGCTCCTCCACCTGGCGGTAGGACGCCCGGATCTCGGGGTTGTAGTACTTGACGGGGGTGGGGAGATCGCCGGTGAGGATCTCAGGGGCGTCGTGGTAGAGGGCCGCGGCGGCGGCCAGGCCGGGATCAACGGCCCCGCCGTAGACCTCCCGCCGGATGACAGCAAGGGCGTGGGCGATGACCGCCACCATATGGGAGTGCTCCTGAATGTTCTCCCGGAAGGTGTTGCGCATCAGGCCCCAGCGGTTGATGTAGCGCATCGGGGAGATGTAGGCAAAAAAACTGTGGGACACGGCGGGATACCTCCTCCCCTCCGGCGCCCGCGGCGCCGTCAGGCGGCTATTTTATCACAGATGCGAAAAAAAGGAAAGCCCCCGGAACGGAGGCCATCCTCCACAGCCGTATCGGACCCGCTCAGGGCCCGGGCACCACCATATCGGCCACGCTGCCGCGGAAGGCCTCTCCCTGCGCGTCGCCGCCCAGAACCTCCACCTGGACCGGCCTGGCCAGATCCAGGGAGAAGATCCCCATGACGGACTTGGCGTTGACCAGATAGCGGCCGGAGCGCACGTCCACTTCACAGGGGCAGCGGGAAGCGGCATCCACAAACCGCTTCACGTCGTCAATGGAGTCCAGATAGACATAAAAAACGGCCATACAGGCTACCTCCTGATTGCATTCCGTATCGGTACAGGCTTGCGGCCGCGGCCGGTACGCAGTATAATGGTGTGCTGCCCGGGCCCGTACGGCTTCCGGGCGGCATCCCCAGGTGCTCTCATTATAGACAGCCCCGGTGGAAAAAACAACAGCGGCCGCGTTTTTTCGGCGTTTTCCTCAACGCCCCCGCCCCGCTGACGGAGGAAGTCATGAAAGTCGCTATTTACACCCTGGGCTGCAAGGTCAACCAGTATGAGACACAGGCCCTGGAGGCTGAGCTGGCGCGCCGCGGCCACACCCTGGTTCCCTTCGAGGGGGCGGCCGACGCCTATATTATCAACACCTGCACCGTCACGGCGGTAAGCGACAAAAAGTCCCGTCAGATGATCCGCCGGGCCCGGAAGGAGAACCCGGCCTCCCTGGTGGGTGTGTGCGGATGCTATGCCCAGACCGCCCCGGAGACGGTAGCCGCCCTGGGCGTGGATCTGGTAATGGGCACCGCCGGGCGGATGGAGTTTTTGGACCGTCTGGAGGCCCTGTCCCTCCGCCGGGCGGCCGGGACCGACCTGGCGGTGGACGACGCCATGAAGCGGCGGGCCTTTGAGCGCCTTCCCGCCGGCGGACTGGAGGGCCGGACCCGGGCCATGCTCAAGGTGGAGGACGGCTGCGCCAACTTCTGCGCCTACTGCATCATCCCCTACGCCCGGGGGCCGGTGCGCTCCCTCCCGGCGGCGGAGGCCGCCGCCGGAGCCGCCCTGCTGGCCGGGGAGGGCGACCGGGAACTGGTGGTCACCGGCATCGAGATCTCCTCCTGGGGCCGGGATCTGGCGGGCCGCCCCTCTCTCATCGACCTGCTGGAGGCGGTGTGCGCCGCCGTGCCGGACTGCCGGGTGCGCCTGGGCTCCCTGGAGCCCCGCACCATCACCCCGGAGTTCTGCGCCCGGGCCGCCGCCCTGCCCAACCTGTGCCCCCACTTCCTCCTGTCCATGCAGAGCGGCTGTGACGCCACCCTGAAGCGGATGAACCGGAAATATGATTCCGAACGGTATTATGAGAGTGTAAAATTACTGAGAGACCACTTTGGCCGGCCGGGGATCACCACCGACCTGATCGTGGGCTTCCCCGGCGAGACCGAGGCGGAGTTTGCCCAGACCCTGGACTTTGTGCGTAAGTGTGCCTTCTCCGCCCTGCACATCTTCCCCTACTCCCGCCGCACCGGCACCCCGGCGGCCTCCATGCCCGGTCAGGTGCCCCGGACGGAAAAGGAGGAGCGGGCCCATCGGGCCGCAGAGGTGGCGGCGG
>CALWXD010000095.1 GCA_944385425.1 uncultured Oscillospiraceae bacterium
GAATTAAAAAAAAAACGACAATAGGACCCCGGAGTTGCCGGCAGGACTTCCCGGTCCCGCAGAAGCGGCCAGCAGGGCGCTGGGACGATCTGTCCCGGTACCGCCGGCCGCCGCCGGGAGCCGGCAGCAGGAGGCGCCGGTCCTCCGGGCGTCTGTGTTTCAAAGCCAGCCTGGCCCGGGGGCCGTTTTGGCAGCGCCGGCCGGCCGGGAGGGGGACGGGATGCTCCACCTGGCCCTGCCCCAGCCCCAGGGGAACGGCGCGCCGCCGGAAAAGGCGGCGCCCATGGGAAGACGGGACAAAACGGTTTCCCCCGCCGGCGCGGGGGAGGAGACGCGGGAGGCGGGGCGCCCCACCCGCCCCAAAGGGGAGGGGGAGGGACCGGGCCCGGCGGCGTTCTATCGGGCGGCTGACAAACTGCCCGGCTTGACGGCGCGGTGGACCGCGGAAGGGACAGACCGCCCCTCTGGGGCGGCGGAGAGAACCGCCCCGGCGGTGCTGCACCGGACGGCGGGGAACGCCGCCCACCGGCCCGTTCCCGCGACGCTCGCAGGAGCGCGGGAGCTGTGGCGGCAGGCGGGTCTGTCCCTTGGGCCTGCGGCCGGGGTATGGATACAGAAGGAATTTTCGGGCTTGAGCGTTCTCTTTCCGGGGGAAATCCCCGGCGGGGAGGGCTCTGGGGCCCGATGGGAGCGGCGGGCGGCTGACAGGCTGCCCGGCTTGACAGCGCGCCTGGCCGCGGCAGGAGAGAAGGCCGCCTCCGGTGGGGCTTCTGCGGGGCAGACAGCCGGGACGGGCCAAGCCGTGCCGCCGGCAGGAGATTTCCCCCGCCCTTCCGGGGCGGCGGAGAGAACCGCCCCGGCGGTGCTGCATCGGGCGGCGGGGAACGCCGCCCACCGGCCCGTTCCCGCGGCCCTCGCCGGAGCGCGGGAGCTGTGGCGGCAGGCGGCCCGCACCCTTGGGGCTGCCGCTGCCGGGAAACCGGCGCAGCTTCCTGGCGCGGCGGCCCTGCTCCCGGACGGAGTGCCGGGAGGAGAGCCCCTTTTCGGGCAGAGCGGGCGGACCGGCCTTCGGCTGCGGCAGCCCCTGGCCGGCCTCGAGGCCGGGGAAGGTGCTGTCCAGCGGGAGAAGGGACGAAAAGGCGGGGGCGCTGCCCTACAGGCCGCGTCTCCGGCGGGCCTGGGCAGTCCAACAGCAGGAAACACGGGGCTTGCGACGATCCGTCGGGCGGAGGAGAGGTACCGGCCGGCCGCCGGCGGAAGCGCCCCGCTGACCGGCAGAGGGAAGAGCGTGGAAACCGCCGGACGGACGGCGGAGCGCGCGGCAGCTGCCGCCCTGTGGCGGATACCTGTTTTCCAGACAGTGGCGCCGGCCTTTGTTCTCCGCCACCAGGCGCTTTGGCGCCGCCAGGGCTGGGCCCTGGCAGAGACGGGCGGCGGGGGAACGCCGCCGGCCCTCGGCAGCGCGGCGGAGGCTGGCTACCGCCTCCTCCTAAGGGGGGAGCACCTCCGGCCGGCGGCGCCCTGGAGCCTGGAAAGAGGGCCGGCTTTGCCGGCGGCGAGGATCCCGGCCGCCCTGCCGGACCGGGAGACGGCGTTTCCGCCCCGGCCCTGGCGGCGGGGGCGCGGGGGACGTCAGGACTTCCCCGGAGCGGCTTTCAGCGGGACCTCCGGGGCCGCCGGGGTGATTTTCCGGCAGGCGGACGCTGGGCGGGAAGCCGCCGCCCCGGGCACAGAGCGCGAAACCAGAGCGGTCCTGCAAAGCCAAGGGGCCGCGGGACGGCCCGCCGTACCCTCCCCGCTGCGGATGGGACCGAAGACGGCCGGGATCCACCGGGCGGAGCGGCCGCGGGGGGAGGGCCCCGCGGCGGCGCCGGCGCTGCGCCGGACGGCCCGGGAGCTGCTGAGAGGCGTTTTCACCGCCGGCGGCGGCGGGAGCAAGGGGTGGCCCGCCATCCCCGCCGTGAAACAGTGGGAGGGGCCCCAGACGGCGCTCCGCTTTGCCCGACAGGTGTTCCGCCTGCAGGCCCCGCTGCCCGGCCAGCCGCCGGCGGTGCCGGCGGCCCCCGGCGGCGGGGGGGGGGAGCGCCTCCTCTTCGCGGGGGAGACGGCCGCCCCGGCGGAGGGGGTGCGGGACAGACGGCAGGAGCGCACCGCCGCCCGCCGGGCGGAGGTGGTCTACCGGCAGCCCCAGCGGCAGGAGAGCCAGCCCCCGGCCGTCGGGCAGGGGGGAGAGCTGGAGGGCGAGGACGTCCTCAAGGCCCAGTCCGTCAGCCCCAGCCGCGTGGCGGCCATGAACGCCGCCTACTCCTACGACGCCCGGCAGGGCCGGTCGGAGCGGGCGGCGGCGGAGACGCTGAGCCGGGAGCAGGAGGAGCAGATCGTCCGGCGGGTGCTGGAGGATTTCAACTACAACCGCATGGCGGCCGAGGTGCTGGACCGGGTGGAGCGGCGGCTGCGGACGGAGCGGCGGAAGGTCGGACGGTAAAAGGAGGGGTGAGACATGAGCCTTTTGGGCGGGCGGTTTGGCACGGTGGACAAGGCCGCGTTCCTCATCGGGAAAAAACAGAAGGACGACGGCACATGGGAGTACGAGTCGCCGGCGGAGGTGCTCCTCAACCCCTCCAGCCTGCGCATCGGCGCCACCACCAAGGTGAAACGGGACGAGGGCGTGGCCAACGACGCCACGCCGGAGACCGCCGCCGCCGACGGGAAGATCACCCCCAAGGGCATCACGGAGCAGCAGGTGGACATGACCCTCATCTTCAATATTGTGGAGGCCTACAACGCCAAGACCCAGGGCATGGAGTTCAAGGCCCTGGTGACCGCGGCCAAGAGCGTGGTGTCCAGCCTCATCAGCGGGGGGGACTTTGGCGACGCGGCGGAGGACGCGCTGACGGACCTGGTGAACAAGACCGATTTTACCAACCTCAGCCTCTTCAACAAGGACCTGTGCTGCTACAGCCTGCTGCTGAAGGCGTCCCACCAGCAGGTGCCGGTGGTGTTCTACTGGGGCAACATGGTCTACCAGGGCATCATCACCAAGTTCCAGACCAACTTCAACTACTTCTCCAACCAGGGCGCGCCCCTGGGGGCGGAGGTGGCCCTTTCGCTGCTGGCGGGCGTGAACGACGAGCAGGAGAAACTGAGCGTGTCCACCCAGCAGCTGCTGGGCCTGGTAAAGGAGGGCGGCAGGCTGATCCGCCAGCTGCCCGGCTGAGAGAGGCTTGACGGAATATATGGGCGGAGGTGTGCGGCGTGACCCTCAATGACGCGGAAAAAAAGTATAACGGATTTGAGCGGCCGGTGGCCTACTTCAAGGTCAACGACGCCAAGCTCCCCGGCACCTCCCTCATCTACCACGACATCCAGGTGACCCTCTCCACCGGCATGGAGGCCAGCGACTGCACCGCCGAGATCGTGGGGCAGTACTCCCGGTTTGAGGACGGGGAGCTGAAGCTGGACGCGGCCCTGTCCAAGCTGGTCCTGGGGGCCAAGCTGGAGGTGTTCCTGGGCTACGGGGACGCGGACAAGGCGGAGTCGGTGTTTGTGGGGTACATCTCCTCCATCGAGATGGACCTGGAGGGGGAGACCACCACCATGGTGGTCACCGCCATGGACTGCAAGCAGTTCATGATGAACAGCTACCGCTCTCTGCAGAAAAAGGACATCAAGAAGTACTCCGAGGCGGTGAGCGACGTGCTGAAAAGCTACAGCGCCGTCTACACCGGCACGGTGGTGGAGGCCTCGGACCCGGTCCAGGCCCCCATCGAGCAGCACAACCAGAGCGACTATGACTTTGTGGTATCCCTGGCAAAGCGGCTGAACTACCTCTTCTATGTGGTGGAGGGGAAGGTGCACTTTGTCAGCTACAAAAAATATACCGACAGCCTTTTGACCGTGGAGCCGGGGGCGAACCTCCGCCGGCTGCGCCGGGAGATCAGCCTGTCCAACCAGGTCAAGTCTGTCACCGTCCGCAACCACAACGTGGAGGACGCGGACAAGCCCTTCGAGTCCAAGGCCGCCTCCGTCACCGCGGTGGGGGGCGGCAGCAAGTCCGGCGCGGACAGCGCCAAGATCATCAACGACACCATGTCCAAGATCGTGGTGGACAACTCCGTCCGCTCCGAGGCGGAGGCCAAGGCCAGGGCGGAGGCGCTGATGAACGAGCTGTCCATGGCCTTCCTCACCGGGAGCATGGAGATCCCGGGGCTGCCGGCGGTGTTCCCCGGCCACATGGTGACGCTGGCCAAGGTCAACAAGGAGTTCAACCGGGATTACTTCATTACCAAGGTGGTCCACCACATGGACACAGACGGGTTTGAGACCACCGTCCACTTCGCGGGCAACAAGGTGTAAGGAGGCGGCAGGCATGAGTATTTTTGAGATGCTGGCGCAGGAGCCCCAGGAGGTGCCCTATTGCGGCATCACCATCGGCATTGTCACGGACATCAAGGACCCGGACAAGAAAAACCGGGTGAAGGTCCGCCTCCTGAACCGCACCGATTCCGCCCAGGAGACGGATTTCATCCGGGTGATGACCCCCATGTCCGGCAAGCAGTACGGCGCGTTCTTCCTGCCGGAGGTGGGGGACGAGGTGCTGGTGGGCTTTGTGGACGGGGATTTCACCGACCCCTATGTGCTGGGGAGCCTCTGGAATACCAAGGCCCCCGCGCCGGTGGCGGTGCAGGAGGGGAAGAACGAGGTGCGGACCATCCAGTCCAAGACAAAGCACCAGCTGGCCTTTGACGACGGGACGGAGACCCCCGGCGTCACGCTGGCCACCGCCCAGGAGAGCCGCCTGGCCATGGACGACAAGGCCAAGGCCATCACCCTTACGGATAAGGGGGGGGAGAACTCCTTGAAAATCGACATCAACGGCGGCACGGTGACCCTGGAGGCCAAGACCAAGCTGATTTTCAAGTGCGGCGGGGCCTCCATCGAGATGGACGGCAGCGGCAACGCCATCACCATCAAGACCTCCGGCAGCATCAAGATCGACGGCCAGCAGGTGGACGTGGCCGGCAAGAGCGCCGTCAACGTGAAGGCCAGCGGCCAGCTGAACCTGGAGGCCAGCGGGCCGGCGAACCTAAAGGGCACCATCGTAAAAGTCAACTGAGAAGGAGGCGGACAGCATGGCAAAGCTCAGCGGCTGGGCCTTCCCGGTGGAGCCGGACGAGGCCACGGGGCGGATCAAAATGGTGGAGGACAACGACTGCGTGCGCCAGGACATCCGCCTCATCGTACAGACCGACCGGGGGGAGCGGAAGATGCGCCCCAACTTCGGCGCGGGGCTGAACCGGTTTATGTTCCAGAATGTGGACCTGGTGCTGGTCAACCGCATGTCCGAGGCCATGGCCCAGAGCATCCGCATGTGGGAGGAGCATGTCCGCGGCGCCAACGTGGGGGTGGCCCAGTCCCAGGAGAACAGCGCGGCGGTACTGGTAAACATCGAGTACATCACCGACATCAACCCCACCCAGCGCGACCAGATCCAGGAGGAGCTGGAGCTGAACCGGGGCGGACGTTAAGGAGCAGGGAGGCGAAACCTCGTGTACACACCGAAACTGGACCGCCGGGACCGGCAGGACATCCTGGAGCAGCTGCGCGCGCTGGCGGCCAGCTATGTGCCGGAGTGGCGCTGGGACGACCGGGAGCCGGACGTGGGCGTGATTTTGGCCCACCTGTACGCGGCCATGATGGAGAACACCATCAGCAAATATAACCGCTCCATGTACAACCACTACCTGTCCCTCCTCAACCTGCTGGGCGCCCGTCTGCAGCCCCCCACTCCGGCGGAGGGGATGATCTCCATGGGCGTCACGCCGGGCGGCGGGGCCTATGTGGACCGGGGCACGGCGGTCTACGCCGCGGCGGATACGGAGTCCGGCCGGGTTTTCTATGAGACCACCGAGGCGGTGCAGGCGGTGGACGCGGAGATCGACAGCGTCTTTTTCACCAGCGCGGCCCGGGACACCATCGTCCGGGCCTACGCCCGGGGGACGGAGAACGAGCCGGTGCGGCTGTTTGGCTTTGACGCCTATCCACAGCTGCAGCGACATGTCCTCACCTTCCGGGACGACGCGGTATTTTATACCAAGGACCGCACACAGCTGGACATCCGCCTGGTCCACGCCCGCTCGGCCAAGCAGAGCCGGGTGCTGCTGGATACCTTCTCCGACCGGGAGACGGTGGCCTGGGAGTATTACGACGGCGGGCAGTGGCGGGAGATGGACCGGGTGATCCCCGCCCCGGGCGGCGTGCGCCTGGAGGGGGACTGCGGCAGCCGCCCCCTGGAGACGGAGGAGGGGCCCATGGGCCTTCTCCGCTGCCGGCTGAAGAAGATCCCGGAGGGCGGGATCTCCCTGACGGACGTGGGCTGGACCGCCCAGGGGACTGCCCTGCGGCCGGACGCCCTCTCCAGCGACACGGTGGAGCTGAAGGAGGAGAACTTCTCCCCCTTTGGGGACGCCCTCAGCCTTCTGACGGCCTTCAACATCTCCAACCGGGAGGCCTTCTGCAAGGCCGGCGCGGTGATCGACATCGACTTCTCCCTGGACTACTTCAAGGTGCCCATCGAGCAGGCGGGCAGCGCGGCGGATCTGACCCAGTACCGCAGCATCATGACCCGGGAGGACTTTGCCACCGTCCGGGAGCGGGACGTGCGCATCGAGCGGGTGCTGTGGGAGTACTGGAACGGCCTGGGCTGGGCGCGGCTCTTCCCCACCGGGGACTATGAGGACTTCTTCACCCCCGACGGGGAGGGAGGCGGGAAAAAACGCCTCACCTTCCGCTGCCCGGCGGACATGGAGGAGCTGGTGCTGGGGGCCTCCAGCGGCCTTTTCATCCGCGCCAGGATCGACAAGCTCTCCTATATGCTCTCCACCGCCGGGAACTATATCGCCCCTTTTGTCCGCGGCATGGAGATCCACTACCACTACGAGGGGGACGCGGTGCCCTGCCGGGAGATCTGGGTGGAGTCCAACGTGGAGCTGCGGCGGCGGGAGCTGCCCGACAGCGGGCAGACGCCCCTGGTAACCGCCAGCCTCTGCCCCGACCCGGCCATGTACCTCTGCTTTACCGGCCCCCTCAAGGGCGGGCCCCTGCGGATCTTCTGGGACATCCAGGAGGGGATCTTCCCGGAGGCGCCGGCCCTTCGCTGGGAGTACTACGGCGTGACGGCGGGGGGCGAGCCGGGGTGGAAGAGCATCGAGGTGATGGACCTTACGGAAAACCTCACCCGCAGCGCCATGGTGACGCTGGTGGGGAAACCGGACTTCGTCCCCGCCCGCTTTTTCGGCGCGGAGGGGTACTTCCTGCGCCTGGTGGACGCCAGCGGGCGGTACGACACCGCCGACCCCAGGCAGAACCCGGTGGTGCGGGGCGTCTGGCCCAACACCGTGCCGGTGGTCCAGCGGGAGCGGCGGCTGCCGGAGTACTTCTATATCGCCCGGGGGGAGGCCAACAAGCGCTGCGCCCTGTCTGTCGCCAACCTGGCCCAGGCGGAGGTGTGGGTCAACGAGCACGGGAACCTCTCGGTAAAAGAGGAGGAGCGTTTTCTCAAGGACCCGGCCGTCCGGGTGGAACGCAGCGCCGAGGGGACGGTCACGGAGATCTGGGTCCCCTGGCATGAGGTGGAGAGCCTGGAGGCGGCGGGGGCCGACGAGCGGGCCTTCCTGGTGGACTACGCCGAGGGGGCCGTCCTCTTCGGCGACGGGCACCACGGCCGCATCCCCCCCGACGGGGCGGCGGAGACCATCCTGGTGCGCTTTGTGACCTGTGACGGCCGCCGGGGCAACATCCCGCCCCACGCCATTTTGGGCTTTGCCAGCCGCCCCGCCGGGATCGCCTGGGTCACCAACCACAAGCGCATCAGCGGCGGCGCCGACCGGGAGACCATCGACCAAGCCGCCTCCCGCCGCTGCGGGGAGCTTTTGGGTATGGGCCGGATCGTCACGCTGGAGGACTTCCAGCGCGCGGTCCTCTCCTCCAACCGGAACATCTGCCGGGTGAAGTGCGCGGCCCATGTGGACCGCTACAACCGACCGGCGGAGGGAAAGCTGGCGGTGGCGGTGCTGCTGCGGGAGTACCGGCAGGGGGGCGAGCTGTTTGAGGCCGTGGTCCGCCCGGCCCGGCGCCTCATGGAGGAGAAGGCCTCCCTGCTGCTTTCCGGCAGGAGCCAGGTGGACCTGTTTGAGGTGCGGTATGTGGAATTCTATGTGGCGGTGGACGCGGTGATCGCCGACTACAACCTCTACCACGAGGTCCACCAGGCCATCAGCCGCCGCCTGGCGGAATTCCTGGACCCCATCACCGGCAATTTCAACGGCCAGGGCTGGGAGATCGGCCAGCTGCCCGGCCGGGAGCTGATTTATAACAGCATCAAAACCGTGCGGAACATCAAGTGGATCCGGGGCCTGCACCTGTTCACCTATGTGGTGACGGAGAAGGGACGGCAGGCCGTGGAATTCGGGGAGATCCGGCGGGATCCCTTTACCGTCCCCGTCTGCGGGGAGCCGGAGATCAATCTGACCGTGGAGCAGACCCGGGGGTGATGACATTTGCTGAAACTGGAAAAGCTGAGCGACCAGACCTTTGACGATATTGTGGAGGGGGCGGTGAAGGGCATCGCCCGGTTTGACACCGAGTGGAACAACCTCCAGGCCGCCGACCCCGGCATGACGCTGGTGGACCTCTTCGCGTGGCTGAAGGCCATCCAGCACGAGTACATGTCGGTGATCCTGCCGGAGAGCCAGCGGCGGTTTTTGGAGCTGCTGGATATCCATCAGCGGCGGGCCCGGGGGGCCGTGACCGTGATCGCCCTGTCCGGCACCGGGGAGGACCTCCCCATCCCCGCCCAGACCAAGTGGCTGGCGGGGGACATGGTATTTGAAAATCAAGAGAGCGCCACCGCCTTTGCCGCCGTCTGCACCGGCGTGCGCTTTCGGGGCGGCGGGCGGGAGACCGCCCTGGCCGCCGGCGGCCTGGACGGGGCCCGGATCTTTGAGGTGTTCCCGGGCCTTGGCCCCGAGCCGGACCGGGCGCCCCAGGGGGAGATGGTCCTCACCTTTGACCGCCCCCTGCCGCCGGAGAGGCCCTTTTCCCTCTACTTTGGCGTGGTGGGCAGCGAGAGGCGGACAGCGGTGGGGGACGCGCCCTTCCACCCCCTGGCGGAGGTGGCCTGGGAGGTGTGGACGGCGGAGGGCTGGCGGGCGGCCCGGCTTTTGCGGGACGACACCCGCGCCTTCCTCTTCCCCGGCCTTGTGACGCTGTGCCACGGCGAGACAATGGCCGCCGGGGCGGAGGGGTTCGCCCTGCGGGCCCGGCTGGTGCGGGACGACTACGACCTGCCGCCCCGCATCAACGCCATCTTCTTTAACGTGCTGGAGGTCCGCCAGCAGGACACCCTGGTCCGGCGGGACCTCTTTTGCGGGACGGACCGGCTGGCGCTGGACAGCGACCTGGGCGTCCGCGGCGGGCGCCGGGTCTTCCTGGAGGAGGACGGCCGGTGGCGGGAGACCGCCGACTACGCGCTGGAGCGCCTGCCGGCGGAGGGGCGGGCCGAGATCCGCCTGCCCCGCACCGCCGGGGGGGCCATGGTAATCTCCTACGACAAGGACCGCCTGCCGGGGCTTGTCCTGGGCAGCGGCGCGGGCTTTTCCGGCCAGGAGATCGCCTTTTCCGCCCGGGAGGCCCTGTACGACAGCCTGGAGCTGCTGGTGGGCTGGCCGGAGGCGGACGGCCCCCGCTACGAGGTGTGGCAGCGGCGGGACGACTTCTATACCTCGACCCCCCGCTCCCGACACTTTGTGCTGGACGAGGCGGCGGATGTGATCCGCTTTGGCGACCACGTCCAGGGGACCATGGCGCCCAAGGGGCGGGACAACATCCTCTTGGCGGGCTATGCCACCTGCCGGGGCAAGGCCTCGGAGATCAAGGCCGGCCGGATCACCGCCGCCGGGGCCGCCGGGGCGCTGGGCGCCCTGACTGTGCGGCAGATCGTCCGCGCCACAGGCGGACAGGACGCCGAGACCTTTGACGAGACCGTGGCCCGGGCGGGGGAGGCCCTGCGCACGGGGGAGCGGGCGGTGACCGAGGCGGACTACCTGACCGCCGTCAAGGCAACTCCGGGGCTGATGGTGGAGAGCTGCCGGGTGCTCACCGGCTTTGACGGGCCGGAGGACAGCCGGATCACCGTGGTGGTCCAGGGGGCCGGAAGGGCGGCGCGGACGCCCCGGGCCGCCTACGCGCGGAATATCAAGGAGACCCTGGACCGCTGCCGGCTGCTCAACGCCCAGATCCATGTGGTCTGGCCGCGGGCGGTGAAGCTGGTGGTGCGGGGCCGGATTGCCGCCGCCCCCTACTACCACGACGCAGAGGGCCTGGTGCGCCGCCGGGTGGAGGAATTTGTGGCGGAGCTGAACCGGACCTTTGGCAGCGTTTTGAGCTATGGGGAGCTGTACTGCGCGGTGGACCTGCTGGAGTGCGTCTCCCGCATTGACGCGCTGAGCGTGGAGCCCATCGGGGACTTCCTCGCCCGGACCAGCACCGACGACATCGTGGTGCCCCCCAACAGCATCTATGAGATCGAACGGTTTGAGCTGAGCTTTACCGGCGGCTTATGACCGGCCCGTAAGGAGGTGAGGCAATGGCCTCAGGGACAAAGCACTTTCTGTATAACCGCCTGGAGGACTGGCAGCGGGGCGGCCTCGCGGCGGGGCTGACCGTCGGGGACGAGGGCTTGACGCTCCCGGGGGAAGGGACGGGGAGCTATGTCTCCCTGGCGCTGGACACGCTGGAGACAGAGACGGTGTGGCACCGGCTGCGCCTGGTCTCCGACCTCCCCGGCAACGCCCGGCTCCGCCTCTACCTCTACTGCAGCGACAGCTGCGAGACGCCGGCGCCCTTCCGCGAGGAGGGGCCCCGGGAGCAGCCCCTGGACCGGTGGCTGGCCGCCGCCTCCCCCGGGGAGCGGCAGCGGTTTTTCGAGACCTGCGGGGAGGCCGCCGCGGAGGACCCGGCGGATCTGACCCTCTACGGCTGCCGGGGCCGCTACCTGTGGTTCTGCCTGGCCTTCGCCAACTACGGGCGGGAGGCGCTGCGGGTGGAGAGCATCCGGCTGGAGTTTCCCCGGGTGGCCTTCATCGACTACCTGCCCCAGGTCTACCGGGGGGCGGACAGTGTCAACTCCTTCCTGGCCCGCTTTCTCAGCGTCTTCCAGTCGGTCTATGTGGATTTGGAGGACGACATCGACCAGATGCCTGTCCGCTGCGACCCGGCGGTGGCCCCGCCGGAGTTCCTCCAGTGGCTGGCGGAGTGCCTGGCGGTGGCGGACCGGCACCTGTGGAGCGAGGAGCGGCTGCGGGCCTTTTTGAAAAGCGCGGCCCGGCTCTACCGGATCAAGGGGACCCGGGAGGCCCTCAAGCAGGTGGTCCAGCTGTACACCGGGCAGACGCCGCTGATTATCGAGCAGTTTGAGCCGGCGGCCTGCCAGATCTGGCGGCGGGACGCCGCAGCCCTCAAGCGGCTGTACGGGGCCAGCCGGCATACGGTCACCGTGCTGATGCCCGGCGCCCGGGGGGACCCGGACGCGTACGCCAAGCTGTGGAAGGTGATCCAGGCGTTCCAGCCGGTGGACGCCATCTGCAATCTGGTTTTCATGAACGACGAGATGATACTGGGGCAGCACTGCTACCTGGGGATGAACGCCCGGATCGGCAGGAGCAGGGGCCTGGTGCTGGACGGGACCGCCGTCTCCAGCGCGCCGTATCTGGCGGAATATAGGACGGGAGGAACAACTGATGAACAATCTGCAGTATAGCGCCGGCGAGCGGAACCGCTACTTCTATGGTAAGCTGATGACCGTCCGGGACTTTGAGGACGAGCAGACCTATTTCAACGACAAGCGCCGCCTCACAAACCGCATGCTCCACGGCGCCGGCGTGGTGGCGGGCCTGGGGGTGCTGCTGGTGGACAACCAGACCTTCTCCCTGGAGGCCGGCATGGCCCTGGACTACCTGGGGCGGGAGATCGTGGTGCAGGACCCCTGCGTTAAGCGCATCAGCGCCATCAAGGGCTTTGATGAGATCCGGGAGAGCGGGGACGTGTACCTGGCCATCGCCTACCAGGAGGAGAACTGCGAGGGGACCTTCTCCGTGGCCGGCTTCGGCGAGGGCAGCGGCGTCAACCAGGAGTTCAACCGGGTGCGGGAGGGGTATGAGCTCTTCCTCACTACCCGGGAGCCCAGCCGCGCCCTCCTGGGGGTGGACAGCGTGCTGTACGACCTGTGCCGCCTCTACGACGAGGAGGGCGTGCGCATCACGCTGCAGATCCCCCGGTATGTCAATACCGACGACGCCTTTACCGTCCGGGTGCTCTTTGAAAAGTGGGACGTGTCCGCGCCGGTGCGGTTTTCCTTCCGCCTGGAGAGCGACATGTTCAAGGGGCCAAACGGAGAAAAATTTGTCCAGGTGGAGTACACCGAGACAGAGGTGACCACCCACAAGGATCTGACGCTGGAGTACACCATGGACTGCGGCAGGGTGCGGGACGACTACACGGAGATCCGCGTCCCGGTGGAGTCCTTCGCCTTGAGCCTTGGCAGCAAGGCCGTCCAGGGGATTGAAAAGGAGCTCAAGCAGGCGGTGGAGGTGACGGCCCGCCCCCTGCGGGAGGTGGTGCTGGAGGCATACTACACCCGGCACTTCGACGAGCTGCTCACCGCCAGGGAGGACCAGGCCATCTACCTGGCCAGGTTCCACATCGTGGCGGGGCAGAGCGCCTTCTTCATTGAGCGGGTGACCCGCAACCCCTTCCGCCAGTATCTGCCCAGCACCCAGCTGCTGGATCTGCTCCAGGGGCTGGAGCGGCCGGCGGGCCGGGGGCAGAGCGACCAGAAGGCCCCCCAGGGGGCGGCGGAGGCCCCGGAAAAGGCCCCCGCGATCCCCTGGCAGACGGCCACCGGCGTGGAGACCGTGGTGCTGGGGGCGGCGCCCAAGGTGGGGCGCACCTATTACTCCCACGAGTTTATCCACGGCCTGGGGGCGGGGAACCTCTGCGTCACGGCGGCGGTGGAGAACACGGAGAGCGTGGGCCGCAACGAGACCTTGGTTTTTGGCGACGGCGTCTTTACCGCCGAGGAGTTCTCCCTGGCCGCGCCGGCCTGCGCGGTGGGGGCCATGGTCAACGTGAAGAAGGGCACGCTGCAGCTGGGGCTCAAGCTGCTGGAAAAAACCGGCCAGCAGACCATCCGGCTGCGCTGGTGGGCCTGGCGGCCGGCGGAGGAGCGGGCGGAGAAGGAGGAGCTGGCCGACAGCGTGCAGGTCATCGTTACCCCCAACACCGCCAACCTGGAGCCGCTGCAGCAGGTGCGCTTTACCGCCCTGGTGGAGGGCAGCGCCAGCCAGGAGGTGGTCTGGAGCGTGGTGGAGAAGAACGGCGGCAGCATCGACCGAAACGGCCTCTACACCGCCCCGCCCACCGAGGGCGTCTTTGAGATCCAGGCCCGCAGCGCCAAATACGGAAACGACAAGGCCAGCGCCTATGTGGTGGTCAGCAAGCAGTAGCGCCCCCCGCCGCGGCGGGAGGCCGGAAACCCGGAGGAGGTGAAGGCATGGCGGAGAAGCAATGGATCCCCACCTTTCAATACCTGGGGACGCTGGAGCAGTCCCTGTATCTGACGGCCCAGGTGGCAAAGCACCCGGGCGGGGAGGAGCTGCTGCTGGTCAACCGCATCCCCCACTGCGAGGAGAGCCGGGCGTTTTTCAAGGACCTGTATGAGAGCTTTCTCCGCCGGCCGGAGCGGTCGGACTTCCTGGAGATGTTCAGCATCCACCAGGACTTCTACGCGGTGTTCCGCTACAACGAGGGGCCCAGCCTGCTGGATCTCTACAGCGGCTGCCCCGGTGCCGCGGGCAAGCGGCTGCGCCTTTTGACGGCTGCGCTGTTTCAGGTGTATACCGCCGCGGGGGATCTGCCGGCGGCGGTGGTGTGCAGCCTCCTCCAGCCGGAAAACCTCCTGGTGGACGGCGAGGAGACCATCCGCCTGCGCTATGTGCTCCGGCCGGAGTTTCTCCTAAGCGGGGCGGAGGCGGACCTCTGGGGCGAGGCGGCGGCGCTGGTGGAGTTCCTTTTGGGCAGGGAGCTGAAAAAGCCCTACCACAAGGCGCTGCGTGCCATCCATAAGAAGTGCGGCGCCGGGCTGTACCCCGGCCTGCCGGCCCTCATCAACGACCTGGAGAAGGCGGCGGAGACCCTGGCGGACACGGGGCCGGTCCAGTCGGCGCGGGCCTTTGTCCTGCGGAAAAAGGCCCGCATCGCCCAGCTCTCCTGGATCGGCATGGTGGTGCTCTTTGCCTGCCTTGTGATCTATCTCATCGGCGAGCTGACAAACCGCCCGGCGGCGGACGCGGTGCCCATCAGCGACATCGGCACCATCACCTATGTGGCCGCCCAGGACGAGGACGGCGACAGCATGCACCTAACGGACCCGCCGGCGGACGGCGGGGCGGGGGACGTGCAGTTCTCCAGCCTGCCCCAGGCGGGCGAGGAGCTCCTGTCGGAGGACTATATCGTCCAGTCGGGGGACACGCTGGCCGCCGTCTGTGCCGGCTACTACGGCTCCTCCGGCTACGGGGAGCTGGTGGCCAGCTTTAATGGCCTCGCTCCCGACGCGGAGCTGGAGGCGGGCAGCGTGCTGCTGCTGCCCCTGCGGGACCAGCTGTCCCAGTATCTGGAAGATTGAGAAGATCCCGGGGCGGCGGCGCCGCCGCCGGGATGGAAAAGGACCGGTATCCGTCCGGGTGGAGGGAAGGCCTTGTATGAAATGGATAAAACTTAGTGTCATCGTGCTCCTCAGCGCCCTGGCCGGGGTGTGGTTCGCCCTGGGCAGCCAGCGGGTGGCGGTGGGCGGCGGGGAGGAGTTCACCATTGACCCCAGCGGGAACCTGTACCTCCTGTCCGGGGAAGGGGTGCTGACCAAGGCGTCCCCGGAGGGGGTGCGGCTGTGGTCTGTGGACCTGCCCGCTGAAAACGAGGACGGGGACGCCCTGCGCTACGCCGGCCTCATCAGCGACAGCAGCGGCAGCCTCTACCTGGCGGCCCAGACCTATGAGCGGCGGGTGGACGCCGCCGGCGCGGTGCAGGAGGTCGTCCTCTCCGAGGAGGTCCAGACCTGGAGCGGCGACGGCGTACAGCAGGACAGCGTGCTGCAGGTGGACAAGACCGCCCTCTCCCAGTACAGCACCACGGCCTATATCCGAAAGCTGCAGATGGCGGGGGAGACCCTGCTGGCCTTGTGCTGTGAGAACGGGCAGTTCGACGTGATCGCCGCCCAGCCCTATAGCGACCAGGCGCCGGCGGTGCTGGCCAGCTACGGCCTGGGGGAGGGGGAGGCGGAGATCGAGGACTGCGCCGCCCTCTCTGACGGCACCTTGATCTGCAGCACGAAGGGGGGCGCCCTCCTGGTCCTTACCCCTGATGGGGAGAGCCGGGACCTCAGCCGCCTTCTCGGCGGGGAGGGCCTCGCGGGCCGCCTGTCGGCGGACGCCTCCGGCCAGGTCTGCTGCCTGGACCGCTCCAACGGCGTACTGTACGCCCTGGATCCGGCGGGCAGCACGGTGGAACGGCTTTACAGCCCGGACACGGTGGTGGACGAGGGGCGCGGCATCACCTTTGGCCAGCTCCGGGGGGTCCGCGCCGTGGGATACGGCAGTTTCTGCGCCGTGTCCCTCCAGGAGGAGGACCTGTTCTGGATCTCCTTCGGCGCCCAGAGCGGTACGGTCCCGGCGGTTACCAGGGGCTGGGACGGGGCGGAGATCGCCAGGACGGCAGGCGTGGTCCTGGGGACGGCGGCGCTGCTGGCCCTTGCCGGTTGGCTTTTGGGCCGGATCTTCCGCCGCTGGCGGCTGACGGGGAAAATCCTGCTCCGGTTCCTGCCGGCGCTGCTGCTGGTGACGGCGGCCCTGGCCGGCGGGGCCCTGGGGCTTTTGCAGGCCCAGCAGAGGGCCGCCTGGGAGGACGCCTTGACGGCGGCTGCCAAGACGGCGGCGGCCCAGCTGGACGGCCTGGAGCTGTCCCTGACGGCCCTAAGGGGCTTTGACGAGGCGCAGCGCTCCGCGCTGCAGGAGCGGCTGGACCGGGCCGGCGGCTATGCCGCGGAGATCTCCGGCCGAGGGGATGTGGGCCTCATCCTCTACACAGCGGAGGGGGAGCGGCTCTACGGCGTCTGCACCACCCTGGAGCGGGACGCCTTCTCCGAGACCAGCAGCCTCTCGCCGGTGAGCCTGGAATTCCCGGCGGAGACGGCGGCGGCTATTGCGGCCTGCGCCGCGGAGGGGGGACAGGTCTCCTTCACGCGGGACGGGACGGATTATGCCGGCGCCTTCCAGCCGGTGCTGGACAGCGCCGGCGGCGTGGCCGCCCTGGTGGAGGCCCGGGCCGTGGAGGAGGACACCCTTCGGGGGCAGAGCCCCCTCTTTTACGCCGGCGCGGCCGCCGGGGCGGGCATCGTGATCCTGCTGGTGTGGCTCCTGGCGGTGCTGGGCGGGGCCTTCCGCCCGCTGAAGGAGCTGAGCCGCTGTATCGGCGAGATCAGCGCCGGCCGCTGGAACGTGCAGGCCAGGATCACCTCCGGGGACGAGCTGGCGGATATCGGCATGAGCTTTAACCAGATGACGGAAAAGCTGAACCAGTACATCTCCAACATGGTGCTGCTGAACAACGAGTACATCAAGTTTACCCCCCGGGAGCTGTTCCAGCTGATGGGAAAGACCAAGGTCACGGATTTGCAGCTGCGGGACAAGAGCGTCCGGGACATGAGCCTCTTGTACGTGAACTTCAGCCTGGGCGGGGAAAAGCTGGACAGCGAGGCCTACTTCGCCCTGATGAACGAGAGCTTTGACAAGCTCTTCGATGTGGTGGACATCAACCACGGCATCATCGAGCACTTCGACGGCTCGGGCATGGTGGCCCTCTTCCCCTACCAGGTGCGGGACGCGCTGAACACCGCCATCTCCCTCAAGGAGACCATGGCCCGGGAGAACAGCGCCGTGGAGCTGAAGATGCTCATCTCCGCCGACGAGACGCTGGTAGGCGTGGCGGGCAACCAGAAACGCCAGACCATCACCGCCATCTCCGGCACCATCATGGACATCTACGCCCTCACCAGCCTCATGGACGAGCTGGGCACCCGCTCCATCATCACCCGCCCGGCGGTGGAGCGCATCGGCGGCGGGTTCTACTTCAACTGCCGGGAGATCGGCGCCGGCGACACGGGGCGGGAGACCCTCTATGAATTTTTGGACGGCATGGACCCCTATGAGAAAAAGCTGCACCTGGTGACCAAGGCGTCCTTCGAGCAGGGGGTCCACGACTACCAGGCCGGCCGCTATGCCGAGGCCCGCAAGCGCTTTGCCGACGTGCTGCAGACCAATGAGCGGGACAGCGTGGCCATGTACTATTTGATGCTCTGCGATTCCCACCTCCACACAGAGGCGGTGCTGAGCCGGTAAAGGGGAGAGGAGGCGCGCAATGAATTTCAACCTCTTGGGCCAGGTCTCCAAGATCGTCGGCCGGCAGATCACCAATATCTCCAAAAAGATCACCCGGGCGGTAAAGGTGGCGGCCAAGCCCTTCGTCTATCTCAACACCTACGTCCGCGCCCAGGTCAAGTCCATGACCCGCCGGCCCTCCAGCAAGGCCGACTATGTGCGCTTTGGCGGCGTCTACCTCTCCAAGCGCTTTCTGGGCTTGAGCGTCATCGCCATTGTGCTGGTGGTCACGGTGTTTACCACCGTGCTGTACCCCTGGCTGGAGGGGCGGCTGTGGACGCCCACCATCCTCCTCAACAGCGGGAAGCTGGCGTCCTACACCGGCCCGGCCCATATCCGCAACGACATGGGCGTTGTGATCTACAGCGGCGACGTGGCCGCCGGGGCGCTCACCGGGCAGGCCACCCAGTATGACGCCCAGGGGAACCTGGTCTACACCGGCCAGTTCCTCAACGCCGCCTATGACGGCTACGGCTCCCTCTATGTGGACGGGGTGCTGCGCTACGAGGGGGACTTCTCCGAGAACCTCTACAACGGCGAGGGGCGGCTCTATGATGAGAACGGATCCCTCATCTACCAGGGGGCCTTCTCCCAGGGCCTGCGCAGCGGGCGGGGCATGGAGTACCGCCCAGACACCCATACCCTCCTCTACTACGGGGATTTTGTCAATGACCTGTGGGAGGGGACCGGGGTGGTCTACGAGGCGGACGGCACCACCGTCCGCTACCGCGGCGACCTGGTGGCCGGCCTCTACGAGGGGGAGGGCAGCTACTATGAGAACGGCGCCCTGGTGTACCAGGGCCAGTTCTCCCGGGGCCTCTTTGAGGGGACGGGAACCCTCTACGACGGGCAGGGCGCCGTCCTCTACCAGGGGGCCTTCTCCCAGGGGCAGCGCTCGGGGGCGGGCACGGTGTATGACGCCATCGGCGCCCCCCTCTACTCGGGAGAGTTTTTGGAAAATAATGTCAATTACATGGGCTATCTGGGGGCCGCGCCGGCGGATATCGCCGCCGCCTTCGGAAGTCCCGGCTATACTGCGGCGGAGGGGAATTACCAGGTGCTGACCTATCTGAACCTGGGGGCCTCCTTCCTCTGCGTGGGGGACGATACGGGTCTCTACACCTGCCAGATGGTGCTGACGGATGTGGAGGAGGGGTTCTTGGACATCACCCCCGATGCCACCGAGGAGGAGCTGCAGGGCCTTCTGGGCCAGCGGTTTTCCACGCTGACGCTGGAGCTGACGGCGGAGCGGGCGGCGGCGGCGGGCCAGCTGTCCCTCGGCCTGCCGGACAGCGGCCGGGTGGACAAGTACCTTATGAGCAGCTACTACATCAAGCTCTACTATGACGCCGCCGGCGAGAGCATCGCGGCCATCGAGTGCGGCGGATACTGAGAGGAGGCGGCGGCATGCGCTGTCAAAACCATAGGAGCTGGCTTCTGGGCCTGCTGGCGGCTCTGACCGCCCTGGCCCTCCTCTCCGGGGCCACCCTGGCCGCCGGAGACGGCAGCGGCACCTTCGCCCCGGAGGACCAGGAGTCCCAGCAGGAGACGGGCGGTGAAACCGCCGGCGGGGAGGAGACGAGCGGGGAGGAAACCGGGGAAGAGGAGGAAGAGGAGGAAGAGGAGGAGCCGGAGCCCACGCTGGAGGAGCTGCGGGATCAGCTGCTGGCCATTCTGGGCGGCGGGGAGGAGACGGCGGCCATCCAGGCGGATATCGACCGGCTGATCTCCCTGGGGGATCCGGGGGGGACCCTGCGGACCTACCTGGAGAGCTCCATCCGCCTCCACCAGATCCAGTATGAAATGGAGCAGCTCCAATCCACCCTGGAGGGGCTGGAGGCCGCGGACGAGGCCATCGGCTCCATCGGGCAGGCGATGACGGTCCTGGAGAACCCGGACGAGGTCCTCTCCCGGATCCGGGAGGAGATCAGCGACCAGGCCGCCCGGCTGCTGGAGGCGGCGGAGTACGACGGGACAGGGGAGCTGGCCGACCTGGCGGTCAAGGTCCTGGATTATCTGGACAGCGGCGCCGCCGGCGGGGACAGCGCCGACATGGCGGCCATCCTCCTCTTCCACCAGCTGCGGCAGGGGGAGCTCCTCAGCGAGACGGGGATGGTCACCGCCCAGGACGCCATAACCAGCCACTTCGGCAGGATCCTCAGCCGCGCCGCCGGCCTTGCCGCCGGGGAGCGGGAGGCGCTGGAGGCGGCCTCCCGGGCCATCGCGGCCAGGGCCAACAACGCCCAGGCCATGGATCCCGGGACGCTGGTGGCGGCGGGGCGGGAGATGTCCCTCC
Organism: uncultured Oscillospiraceae bacterium; assembly: GCA_944385425.1. Lineage (GTDB taxonomy): Bacteria > Bacillota > Clostridia > Oscillospirales > Oscillospiraceae > CAJFPI01. The sequence continues at coordinate 19,843 of CALWXD010000095.1, forward strand.
GCCTGCCGGTCTTTACCTACAGCGGGACCATCATGCTCTCCCTGGAGGACGCGGCCGCCTTTTTGGGCGGGGAGGTGGTGGAGATGGAGGACAACGACACCGTGGTCCTCCAGGCCCCCGGCGTGGTGCTGGAGATGACCCGGGGCTCCAGCGACGCCTACCGCAACGACCGGCTGCTGAAGCTGGACCAGCCGGTGCTGTATTTTGACGGGGTGTGCTACCTGCCCCTGGACACGATGCTCCAGTGCTGCGGCATGGAGCGGATGACCGTCGCTGGATACCAGCTGCTGTATCCGGCGCTTTGAGGAGAGAAGGAGGCGCCATGGCAAAATATTCCGTGATCTCCGACGTGAGCCGGACCATTGTGGACCTGCTCCGCGCCGAGCTGGTGCCCGAGCCGGTGGCCCAGGCCGAGCAGATCGGCGCCTGCGACCCCCACGACCGGGGGAATTTCGTGGTGGGCGTCCACATCTACGATATCGCCGAGGCCGGGGAGATGCGGGCCAACGGCCCGGTGCTCCAGGCCGACGGCTCCCTTAGGAACCCCCCGGTGTCCCTCAATTTGTCCCTCATGGTCTCTATCTCCAGCAAGGCGGAGAAGGAGACCCGCACCCTGGACGAGCAGATGATCATGGGCCGGGTGATCCAGGTGCTGGGGGACAACAAGCGCCTGCCGGAGAAGTACATGCCTCCGGCCCTTAGGGCCGCCGGCGAGGTGATCCGGGTGAGCAACGTGCCCATGGAGCTGGAGGAGAAGACCAAGATCTGGACCATGTTCTCCGAGTCCTACAAGCTCAGCGTGTTCTATAAGATCGGCCCGGTGCTGCTGGAGTCCGCCGTGGTCACCGTGCCCGCGCCCAGAGTCAGGGAGATCCAGCTGGGCACCGAGCAGAAGGAGAGGAAGCCATGAGGACCATCAGCCGCATCTCCGCCGCCCTCCGCCTGCTGGATCCCTACAGCAAGGGGGCGGTGACCGGGGCCTCCATCCTGGTGGACGGAGGCCGGGCCCGGTATGCAGCCAAGGGGGACGGCACTTATGTGTTTTCCAACCTCCCCGCCGCGGCCCACGAGTATGTCATCACCGCCCCCGGATACCGTCCGGTCCGCCGGCGCCTGCCGGCGGCGCCCGCCCACCTCCCGGAGGTGGTGCTGATGCAGTACGAGCCGGGGGCCCCCGCCCTGGGGCGCATCTCCTATTTCCACCTGCGCTTTCTGGAACAGGGCGCGCCCATAAACAATGCGGCGGTCCGTGTGACGCTGACGACGCCGGTGGGGGCCCTGCGAGTGGTGGAGCGGGCGGAGAGGGGGAGTTGGTCCCTGGCATTGGCGGGGAATTACACCCCTGTTATGCTCTATCAGCACTGCTGTACCCGGCAGGAGCCGGAGGCGGACCTCCTGCTGACGGACTATGACCGGGTGAGCGGACACTTCCTGCTCCAGGAGCCCCTGGCCGAAGCGCTGGGGGAGGGGACGCTTTTGCGGCCGGTATGGGAGCTGGAGACCGACCGGGACGGCACGGCGATTCTGCCGGCCATCGGCCTGTTTTTGCAGCGGGAGGAAGTGGAGCTTGCCTTCTCCTGGGATGGCAGGGAGCAGACGCTGGTGACGGCGCCGCCATCCCCCAGCCTGCGTGCCGCTGTGGAATTTTAGGAGGGAGAGCCATGGGAAATCAAGTGTGTATGGGGGCCATGTGCCAGTGCACCTTCGGCATGGCGCCCTCCAGCCTGGTGGTGACGCCGGAGAACAAGACGCTGACGTCCAACATGCCGGCGGCCACCATCATGGACAATATCCCCCTGAAAAACATCATGCCCTTCGGCATGTGCA
>CALWXD010000096.1 GCA_944385425.1 uncultured Oscillospiraceae bacterium
TACGGGAGTCGAACCCGCCTATTCGGCTTGGGAAGCCGACGCACTACCGATGTACTAACCCTGCATATCAAATTTTCATAGCGTTCCTTTTAGCGTTCCAATGAGCGGCTGATATTGCTCATTATAATCGCAGCCCCTTGAAAAATCAAGGTTTTTCTCCCGACAGATGTGAAACTTGGGAAGCTTTCATTCTACCGATGAACTACGCCCGCAGACAGTAAACGTATTATAGCACAGCTTGTTTCATTTTGCAACTAGAAAAATGGAAGAATCCCGCATGAATTTTTTCCGCCGGACATAGAGTGGTGGTAAAAAAGGCGGAAGGAGCGGTGAGAGATGAAACGGATCGCGGCGGCGGTGTGCCTGTGCCTGCTGTTGGCGGCGCCGGCCCGGGGGGCGGAGGCGCTGACAATCGACGCCCAGAGCTGCATTTTGATGGAAAAGGAGACCGGCCAGGTCCTCTATGCCTCCAACGAGCACCAGCAGCTGGAGCCGGCCAGCGTAACAAAGGTCATGACCATCCTCCTGGTGATGGAGGCCGTCGACAGCGGGGCCCTCAGCTACGGCGACACGGTTACCGCCAGCGCCCACGCCGCCTCTATGGGCGGGTCCCAGGTGTATCTGAAGGAGAACGAGCAGATGAGCGTGGAGGACCTGCTGAAGGCGGTGTGCGTGGCCTCCGGCAACGACGCGGCCGTGGCCCTGGCGGAGCACCTGGCCGGCAGCGAGGAGGCCTTCGTGGAAAAAATGAACCAGCGGGCGGGGGAGCTGGGCATGGCGGACACCCACTTTGTCAACTGCACGGGCCTCCCGGCCCAGGGCCATGTGACCAGCGCCTACGACATCGCCCTCATGAGCCGGGAGCTGGTGCTCCGCCACCCGGACGTGCGGCAGTTTACCACCATCTGGATGGATACCCTCCGGGACGGGGCCTTTACCCTCTCCAACACCAACCGCCTAATCCGCTACTACGAGGGGGCCACCGGGCTGAAGACCGGCAGCACGGACGCCGCCCTCTACTGCCTCTCCGCCACGGCGGAGCGGGAGGGCATGGAGCTCATCGCCGTGATCTTGAAGGCTCCCACCTCCGACCAGCGGTTTGAGGGGGCCCGGACCCTCCTCAACTACGGCTTTGCCGCCTACGCCCTGTGCCATGTGACGCCCCAGGAGGTGCTGCCGCCGGTGCCGGTGTCCCTGGGGGACGCGGCCGCGGTCCAGCCGGTGCTGGGGGAGGGGGATACGCTGCTGCTGGAGAAGAGCCAGGCCAGCCAGCTCCAGCAGACCTATACCCTGGCCCAGGGCCTCAAGGCCCCGGTGGAGCAGGGGCAGCAGCTGGGGACGCTCACCGTGACAGCCGGGGGGGAGACCGTGGCGGAGATCCCCCTGGTGGCGGGGTCGGCGGTGGAGCGGCTGGGGTATGGGGAGATCCTCCTGCGGTTTCTCCGCCTGGCCTTCCGGATGGAGCCCTTTCAAGCCTAGGGGCCAATTTCCTATTGTATCCCGGTTTTTTCCTGTGATATAATAGAGGGGTGAATCGGCGCTCAATTTTTTTACATAGGAGGAATCGGTGTTATGATTTCCGTGGATTTCAGCAAGGCGGTCCGAAGGATAGACGACTTTGCCGCCCCTCTGATCCAGGCCCACCGCTGGCTGCAGGAGGCTACCGGCCGGGGCAACGACTTTGTGGGCTGGGTGAACCTCCCCCGGGACTATGACAAGGAGGAGTATGCCCGCATCAAGGCCGCGGCGAAAAAGATCCAGAGCGACAGCCGCGCCCTGGTGGTCATCGGCATCGGCGGGTCCTACCTGGGGGCCCGGGGCGCCATTGACTTCCTCTGCTCCCCCAACTACAACCTGAAGAAGAAGGACACCCCCAACATCTACTTTGCCGGCAACGGCCTCTCCGGGGACTATCTCCAGGAGATCGTGGACCTGGTGGGGGACGACGATTTCTCCGTCAACGTGATCTCCAAGTCCGGCACCACCACGGAGCCGGCGGTGGCCTTCCGGTTTTTCCGGGAGCTGCTGGAGAAGAGGTACGGCAGGGACGGGGCGGCAAAGCGCATCTACGCCACCACCGACAAGGCCCGGGGGGCGCTGAAGAGCCTGGCGGACGCGGAGGGGTACGAGACCTTCGTGGTGCCCGACGACGTGGGCGGGCGGTACAGCGTGCTCACCGCCGTGGGCCTTCTCCCCATCGCCGTGGCGGGGGTGGACCTTGACGCGCTGATGGGCGGCGCGGCCAAGATGATGGATGCCTGCCGCAGGGGTAACCTGGACGAGAACCCGGCCTGGCAGTATGCCGCCGTGCGCAACGCCCTCTACCAGAAGGGCAAGAAGATCGAGATCCTGGCGGCTTACGAGCCCGCCTTCCGGTTTATGGCCGAGTGGTGGAAACAGCTCTACGGCGAGAGCGAGGGCAAGGAGAGCAAGGGCCTCTTCCCCGCCAGCGTGGAGTTCACCGCCGATCTCCACTCCATGGGCCAGTACATCCAGCAGGGGGAACGGCACCTCTTTGAGACGGTGGTGCGCTTTGGCCCCTCCAAGAGCCGGCTGAAGGTGCCCAGGGACGAGAGCGACGGCGACGGGCTCAACTTCCTGGCCGGCCGGGATATGGACTACATCGCCGCCCAGGCCATGGACGGCACCCTCCTGGCCCATGTGGAGGGGGGCGTGCCCAACCTGGTGATCCAGGCGGGGGAGAAAAACGCCGAGACCCTGGGGGAGCTGATCTACTTCTTTGAGTACGCCTGCGGCCTCAGCGGGTATGTGCTGAATGTGAACCCCTTCGACCAGCCCGGCGTGGAGGCGTACAAGAAGAATATGTTCGCCCTCCTGGGCAAGCCCGGGTACGAGGAGCTGGGCAAAGAGCTGCGGGAAAAGCTGGGGCGGTAAAAGGCAGTTTTTCTGAAAGGCGGGCTTGCCCAGGCCGCGCCGCAAGTGCGGCGTCCGAGCATTTTGCCGCAGGCAAAATCTCGGCGCAGGGCGGATTCACTCCGCCCAAGGATGTGAGATCCAAGGGGTCCCCGCGGGGCTCTGCCCCGTGGGGCGCAAGCCCGGGTACGAGGAGCTGGGCAAAGAGCTGCGGGAAAAGCTGGGGCGGTAAGCCTTGCAGAGCTTGCGCGGCAAACGCAAGGAATAGAATCCAAGTTACCCCGGGGACATGGGCCCCGGGGTAACTTTTTTGCCCCGCACCCCGGCAGCTGCATGGGGCGGAGCGGGCAGACAGCGGGAAAAGGCGGCCCTTTTCCCGCAATGGTCTTTACACGGGGGAAAAATTTGGGTATAATACCCTGGAATGAGATTTTTTGCGAATTGGAGAGAGGATTATGCCCATTATTGAATACGACACCTATAAGCAGAAACTGGGGGCCATGGGGCCGGAGCTGAAAAAGCTCTCCGAGGCCCTGGACCTGGACCACGCCCGCCAGGAGATCGCCCAGCTGGAGCGGGAGCAGGCGGAGGAGAGTTTCTGGAGCGACCTGGAGCGGAGCCAGAAGGTGCTGCAGCGGACCAAGCAGCTGCAAAACAAGGTCAGCGGCCACGAAAAGCTGATGCGGGAGTGGGAGGACCTGACCACCCTGGTGGAGATGGCCCAGGAGGAGGACGATGCCTCCCTCCTGCCGGAGATCCGGGAGAGCTATGCCGCCCTGGAGCAGAAGGTGGAGGAGGCCAACCTTGCCACCCTCCTCTCCGGGGAGTATGACAACAACAACGCCATTTTGAACTTCCACGCCGGCGCCGGCGGCACCGAGGCCCAGGACTGGGCCCAGATGCTCTACCGGATGTACATGCACTGGGCGGAGCGCCACGACTTCAAGTTTGAGACCATCGACTACCTGGACGGGGACGAGGCCGGCATCAAGTCCGCCTCGGTGATCATCTCCGGGGAGAACGCCTACGGCTATCTCAAGAGCGAGAGCGGCGTCCACCGTCTGGTGCGCATCAGCCCCTTTGACGCCTCCGGCCGCCGGCAGACCAGCTTTGCCGCCCTGGAGGTGATGCCGGACATTGCCGACGACAACGAGGTGGACATCCGGCCGGAGGATCTGAAGGTGGACACCTACCGCTCCAGCGGCGCCGGCGGCCAGCACGTCAACAAGACCGAGAGCGCTATCCGCATCACCCACATCCCCACCGGCGTGGTTGTCAGCTGCCAGACCGAGCGCAGCCAGCACCAGAACCGGGAGTACGCCATGCGGATGCTCCGCAGCAAGCTGGTGGAGATCAAGATGCAGCAGCACGCGGAGAAAATCTCCGACATCAAGGGCGTGCAGATGAAGATCGAGTGGGGCAGCCAGATCCGCTCCTATGTGTTCATGCCCTACACCCTGGTGAAGGACCACCGCACCGGCTACGAAAACGGCAACATCCAGGCGGTGATGGACGGAGACCTGGATGGGTTCATCACGGCCTACTTGACCGCCAACGCAAAAGGGGAGCTGAAGAAGTAGCCTGGGCGCCGTTTTCGTATACAAGCGTTTTGTCCGGAGGACAAAACCTTGGCGCAAGGCGGGATTCATTCCCGCCGCGCAGGTGCAATCACGGGGGTCCCCGCGGGGGGATTCCCCCGTGGGGCAGAAACGGCAACATCCAGGCGGTGATGGACGGGGACCTGGATGGGTTCATCACGGCTTACTTGACCGCCAATGCCAAGGGGGAGCTGAAGAAGTAGGGGACCCTCAAAGGGTTTGCGCGTCAGTGCAAAAGAATAAGATCCGTTTTCCCCGGGGACCTGCGCCTCGGGGAAAACACTTCTCGCCCTGCAAGTGTGCGAGCAAAGTGAGTGCGCGCGGCAGGGCGGCGCTCCCAAAAAGACAAAATGTCTTTTTGGGAAGAAAACGCCAAAGGGGAGCTAAAGAAGTAGCCTGGGCGCCGTTTTCGTATGCAGAAAATCTGGAGAATTCAATCAAAGAGGGCGGGGCCTGGCCCCGCCCTCCCCTTTTGGGAATTTGCGGAAAATTCCGGGGCCATGGGCAAAAAAGTTGGCACATCTGCCGTTGCCCCGGCGGCGCCGCTCTGGTATAATACTGCATCGGTGAGTTCGTGACCATCCTCACCCAACCGCCCTCGGGCGGGGAAAAACAAAACTAGGGAAAAAGGAGAAAACAAGCATGCCAATCCAGAGAAACAACCCTGCCCGGGCGGTGGCCCAAGGCGCCGTTATCGCCGCGCTGTATGTGGCCCTGACCTACATCGCGTCCCTCCTGGGCCTCTCCTCCGGCGTCATCCAGATCCGGATCAGCGAGGCCCTGTGCGTTCTGCCCATCTTCCTGCCGGCCGCTATCCCGGGCCTGTATGTGGGCTGCCTGCTGGCGAACCTTCTCACCGGCTGCGTGGCCCTGGATATTTTGATGGGACCCATCGCCACGCTGAT
>CALWXD010000097.1 GCA_944385425.1 uncultured Oscillospiraceae bacterium
GCCGGGGACCTCGGGTCCCCAGCGGGGGCTGCGCGAAATAGGGAGGTACCATGAAAATCGATGTTTTGGTGGCGGAGATCGGCTCCACCACCACAGTAGTTAACGCCTTTGACCGGATCGACAGCGGCGCGCCGGTATTTCTGGGCCAGGGCCAGGCGCCCACCTCCGTTCTGGAGGGGGATGTGCGGGTGGGGCTCCAGGGGGCGGTGGAGGACCTGCGCCGAAAGCTGGGGGAGGAGGAGATCTCCTACCGCAGCATGCTGGCTACCTCCAGCGCTGCGGGGGGCCTGCGCATGACGGTCCACGGCCTGGTCTACGACATGACGGTGAAGGCCGCCCGGGAGGCGGCTCTCGGCGCGGGGGCCAATCTTCACCTGGCTACCGCCGGCATTTTGCAGGAGGAGGACCTGGAGGACATCCGTGACATCCATCCCAACCTGATCCTTCTGGCCGGCGGCACGGACTATGGTGAGCGGGAGACGGCCCTGGAAAACGCCAAGCGCATCCGCGGCCTTGACCTGGACGTGCCGGTGATTTACGCCGGGAACGTGCAGAACCAGACCAGGATCCGCCGCATCTTTGACGGCGCCAAGGCGGAGTGCTATATTACAGAAAATGTCTATCCCCGCCTGGATGAGCTGAACATCGAGCCCACCCGGCGGATCATCCATCAGGTATTTGAAAAGCACATCACCCAGGCCCCGGGCATGTCCGGCGTCCGGGACATGGTGGACGGCGTGATCATGCCCACCCCCGGCGCGGTGATGGAGTGCGCCCAGCTGCTCTACGGGGAGGTGGGGGACGTGGTGGTGCTGGATGTGGGCGGCGCCACCACTGACGTCCACTCCGTCACCGAGGGGAGCGACGAGGTGGCCTCCATCCAGATCGCCCCGGAGCCGGTGGCCAAGCGGACGGTGGAGGGGGACCTGGGGGTCTATGTCAACGCCCGGAACCTGGCCAGCCACATCGGCATCGAGAAGCTCCAGAAGGAGACCGGCGTGGACGTGGAGGAGGTTTTTTCCCACTATAAGCCCATCCCGGACACGCCCGAGCAGTTCAAGCTCACCGAGCAGCTGACGTGGTACGCCGCGTCCATGGCGCTGGAGCGCCACTGCGGCCGCTACCGCTATACCTACGGCGCCAACGGCCGCACCACCCACGCCGACGGCAAGGACCTCACCAAGGTGCGCTACCTGGTGGCCACCGGCGGGGCGCTGACCCGCCTGCCCGGCCGGGCGGCCATTATGGACCGCCTGCGCCACATCAACGGCCACGGCCAGCTCCTCTACCCCAAGGCCGAGCACCTGCAGGTGCTGGAGGACCGGCTGTACTTTATGGCCTCCCTGGGGGTGCTCTCCAGGCAGTACCCGGAGGCGGCGGTCCAGCTGCTGCGGCAGGATTTGGGCCTTGGGGAGAAGAAGGAGGAGAGACAATGACGGTGCAAGAAGCCATTCGCAGCCGGCGCTCTGTGCGGAATTATCAAGACAGACCGGTGGAGCCGGAAAAGCTCCACGCGGTGCTGGAGGCGGCGGCCCTGGCGCCCACGGCCTGCAACGAGCAGCGGGTCCGGGTGATCGTGGCCACGGACCCGGCGGTGCGCAAAGCCCTCCGCGGCGCCTGCAGCAACTTCCCCTTTGTGGAGCAGGCCCCGGTGGTGCTGGCGGTGGTGGCCGACCACGACCGGCTGATGGAGTGCGGCCAGTCCTCCAAGACGGTGGACTGCTCCATCGCCATGTCCTTTATGCACCTGGCGGCCGTGGAGCAGGGGCTGCAGTGCTGCTGGCTGGGGGCCTTTGACGCCCCGGCGGTCCGGGAGATCCTGGCCGTTCCGGAGGACTATGTGATCGTGGCCCTGTCCACCCTGGGCTATCCCGGGGACGACAAGGCGGCCCCGGCCAAGAAGGCGGTGGAGGAGATGGTCTCCTACAACCGCTTTTCCCAGAGCTGAGCGAGCAAAAAGGCGCGGCGCGCCGGTTCCCCGGTGCCGCCGCGCCTCCACCGCTGCCCGGCAGACGCTGTCGGGCACAGAGACAGGAGGATTTTGACGATGTATCCAAGACTGGTAATTGATTTGGAGAAGCTGCGGCAGAATGGCCAGGCCCTGTGCCGCATGGCGCAGGCGGCAGGGGTGGACCAGGTGGCCTTTGTGACCAAGGTCTTCTGCGCCGACGGAGCCATGGTCAAAGCGCTCCTGGACACGCCCTGCGCCTATCTGGCGGACTCCCGGATTGAGAACCTGCGGCGCTATCCGGAGACGGACCGGAAAAAGCTGCTGCTGCGCCTGCCCATGCCCTCCCAGGCGGAGGAGGTGGTGCGCTGGGCGGATCTCAGCCTCAACAGCGAGGCGGTGACCCTCCGGGCCCTGGACGCGGCGGCGGGGAAGCTGGGCCGGCGCCACGGCGTGGTGCTGATGATCGACCTGGGGGATCTGCGGGAGGGGATGTTCTTCCGCAACGAGGCGGAGATCCTCTCCACGGCGGACCTGGCGGAGCAGCTGCCGAACCTGGACCTTTTGGGCGTGGGGTTCAATGTGACCTGCTACGGCTCCGTCCTCCCAACGGAGGAGAACACCGGCGTCTTCCTCGCCATCAAGGAGAAGATCGAGGGGCGCCTGGGGCGGTCCCTGCCCCTCATCTCCGGGGGCAACTCCAGCTCCCTCTACCTCATGCGGCAGGGCCGCCTGCCCAAGGGGATCAACAACCTGCGCCTGGGCGAGTCGCTGGTGCTGGGCCGGGAGACGGCCTACGGCCAGGACCTGGAGGGCCTGCACCAGGATGTGGTCACGCTGGAGGTGGAGCTGGTGGAGGTCAAGCGCAAGCCCTCCTACCCGGTGGGGACCATCGGGGTCAACGCCTTTGGCGAGAAGCCTCGGTTTGAGGACCACGGGGTGCGGCTGCGGGCCATCGCCGCCATCGGCCGGCAGGACATGGAGGTGGACGGCCTCATTCCCCTGGATCCCGGCGTCAGCGTGGTGGGAGCCAGCTCCGACCACTTGATCCTGGATATGACCGAGGCGGAGGGGATCCCCCGCCCGGGGGATGTGGTGTCCTTCAAGCTGACCTATGCCGGCGTGCTGCGGGCCTTTACCAGCAGCTATGTGGAGCGGACGTACCGCGGATGAGAATGGGGAGAAGGGGACCGGGCTGGGAACAGCCCGGCCTTTTCCTGCGCAGCATGGGGAGGACGCCCGGCGGGGAAGAGAAGAGGAAAAACGATACGAAATACTGGAAATGGAGGTGGCGTGGCAATGAAACGGCCGCTGCTGAACAAAGATTATTTTCGATATTCCCTGCCCAAGGACCTGGGGTGCGACATCCTGGGGGGCGCTTTGATGGGTCTTGGCATCTACACCTTCGCCGTGGGGGGAGATTTCGTCCCCGGCGGCGTGTCGGGCCTGGCCCTCATCATCTACCGCTTTTTGCATTTTCCCATCGGCTTGAGCACCCTGCTCATCAACATCCCTATTGTGCTGCTGTCCTTCCGCATCATGGGCAATGGGTTCCTCTTCCGCTCGGCCAAGAGCATGGTGATTACCTCGTTTTTGATCGACACGGTGTTCCCCCTCTTCCCGGTCTACCAGGGGGAGCCGCTGCTAGCGGCGGTGTTCACGGGCCTTTGCAACGGCATGGGGCTGTCCCTCATCTATAACCGGGGCTCCTCCACCGGCGGCAGTGACTTTTTGATCCTCAGCATCCATAAAAAAATCCCCTACATCAGCGTGGGGACCATGACCATGTGCATCGACGGCAGCATCATCGTCCTGGGCGGCCTGCTCTTCGGGCGGGTGGACGCCTTCCTCCACGGTCTCATCGCCACCGTGATCGCCACCCTGGTCATCGACCGGATGATGCTGGGGGCGGTGTCGGGGAAGATGCTCTTCGTCATCTCCTCCAGCGGCCCGGAGATCGCCAGGGAGATCAACTCCGCCACCGGCCGGGGCGCCACCATGCTGGAGGGCATCGGCACCTACACGGGGCGGCAGCGGCAGGTGGTGCTGTGCGTGTGCAGCAAGCGGGAGGTGCCCCGGATGCGGCGGATCATCTACGCGGTGGACCCCCGGGCCATCGTCACGGTGAGCGCCTACGAGGAGGCTTTCGGCGAGGGGTTCCAGAAGCCCGGCGCATAGGCGCCGGATGGGGGGAGGCTCAGTGGAGGAGATCCCAGATCATCTTCACAAACAGGATCCCCAGCACAACGAAGATCATGCCCCGCACCCGCTTGCTGCCGCCGCGGATGGCGTACCGGGCGCCGCACCAGCCCCCCAGGGCGTTGCAGAGGGCGGCGGGGATGACGATGGGCCACAAAATTTTCCCGTTGAGGAGGAAGACCACCGCCGCCGCCACGTTGGAGGCCAGATTCCCCACCTTGGAGCAGGCGGAGGCGGTGATCAGGTCCATGGACAGCAGCGCTGTGAAGGCCATGATCATAAATGTGCCGGTTCCCGGCCCTACCAAACCGTCATATCCGCCGATGCCAAGGCCGATGAGGAGGCTGGTGATCAGCCTGCGCCGGGGGGAGACCTCCGGGGGCTGCTGGGGGTCTATGCCGAAGTCCTTCTTCACCACCAGAAAGACGGCCACCAGTGGTAGGGCCACCAGCATCAAACCTTTCAGCAGCTGATCGGGCAGCAGCAGCGCCAGCCGGGCCCCGGCGGCGCTGCCTCCCAGGGCCCCCAGGGCGGCTGGGAGGGCGGCCCTCAGGTCGATCTTGCCCTGCCGGAAATAGTTGAAGGCGGCGGTGGCGGTGCCGATGCCGTTGACCACCTTGTTGGTGCCGGCGGCGATGTGGGTGGGGATGCCGGCCAGGAAGTAGGTGGGCAGGGTGATGAGGCCGCCCCCGCCGGCCACGCTGTCCACAAAGCCGCCGAGGAAGATCAGCGGGCAGACCAGAAGGTAGGTTGTCCAGGGCAGCATGCAGATCCCTCCCGTTTCTTGTCGAAATGTCAGTTTCCCGGTCATTGTACCACAGGATTTTCCAGAATGCCACAAAAAATTTCCCCCTTAGGGAGACTGCCGCCCTCCGCCGGGCCAGCCTCGGATGGATGACCTCCGGCGTCCTCCGCTCGCCCGCCCCCCGCCCCCGGACGGCTGCCGCCCCGCCGGCGGGCGGCGGGCCGTTTCCCGGCGGCCCTTGACAGGGGGACGGCCTTCCGCTATGATACAGGGGAGAGTCCGCCGGGCCCGCCCGGCCGTAGGAGGGAACCATGAATCTCTGTGATATCCGCACCATCCGCGCCCTGCTTGGCAGGCACGGGTTCCATTTCAGCAAATCCATGGGGCAGAACTTCCTCATCGCCGACTGGGTCCCACGGGAGATCGCGGCGGCCAGCGGGGCGGAGGGGGACTGCGGCGTGCTGGAAATCGGCCCCGGCATCGGGCCGCTGACCACGGAGCTGTGCCGCCGGGCGGGGAAGGTGACGGCGGTGGAGCTGGATCGGGCGCTGCTGCCGGTGCTGGAGGAGACCATGGCCCCCTGGGACAACTTCCATTTGATCCCCGGCGATATTTTGAAGATGGACCTCAAGGATCTGGTCCAGCGGGAATTCCCCGGCCTTAGGCCCCTGGTCTGCGCCAACCTCCCCTACAACATCACCACCCCGGTGCTGACGGCCCTGGTGGAGGCGGGGTGCTTTGAACAGGTCACCGTCATGATCCAGAAGGAGGTGGCCTGCCGCGTCGCCGGCGGCCCCGGCGGGGACTACGGGGCCTTCTCCGTGTTTTTCCAGTACTACATGGAGGCGGAGGTGCTCTTCGACGTGCCGCCGGACTGTTTCCTCCCGGCCCCCAAGGTGACCTCGGCGGTGCTCCGCTGCCGCCGGCGGGCCGCGCCGCCCTTCCGGCTGCGCTGCGGGGAGACGTTCTTCTTCCAGGTGGTCCGGGCCGCCTTTGCCCAGCGGCGCAAGACCCTTCTCAACAGCCTCTCCTCTGTGTACGGTGCCCGTCTGGGAAAGGCGGGGCTGGCCGACATCCTGGAACGCTGCGGCTTTTCCCCCACCGTCCGGGGCGAGCAGCTCCAGCCGGTGGACCTTGCCCGGCTGGCCGACGCCCTGGCTGCCGCCATCGAGGCGTAAAAAGAAAACAAAAACGGCCCTGTCCCTCTTTGATGGGACAGGGCCGCTTTTGCTATGCAGCGGCATGCGAGCATGGCCGTCTGCCGCTGATAGCGGCACGGCCGTGAAATCACGGCGTGTGGACCGGGACGGCCCACACGCGCGAAACCTTCAAGCGCCCCGGCTTTTGCCTGTTTTCGCAGCGCGGCCCGGACGCACGAAACTTCACGCATAAAACCACAGCAGGGCGTGGGTCTTTTTGAGGGAGCTGTCCTTCAGCTCCACCAGGTGTTTCCCGTCGGTGCAGGAGTAGAGGAAGTGGACCGTGTCCCCCTTCCGGATCTGCCGCTTGTAGAGGATCTCCACGTTGGGCAGGTCCGCGGCCGCCGCCTCTGGGGGCAGGGCCTCCCGGGCCAGCTCCAGGTAGTGGAGGTTGTTGACGTGGTGGAAGGTGTCCAGGTCCCGGCCCAGGGCGGTGTAGGCAAAGGTCTCCGCCGCGCCCTCCGGGCTTCTCCCGTTGGCGGGGATCTCCCCCGGGATGGCCTTGTGGTCCCAGAGGGCATAGCGCTGGGCCAGGGCGGGGGTGACGGTGGTGGCCCGGCCGGTGCGGAGATCCAGCAGCAGCCACCGGGAGGTGGCGGCGAGGATGGTGTTCCCCGCCCCGTCCAGGATGAGGAAGTCGCGGTCGGAGAAGTGGACGTCCATCCGCCGGGGCCAGGTCCGCACCGTGATGGGGGTGCCCCAGGCCGGGTGGGCGTCCATGCGGAGCTTCCAGCCCACCAGGATCCAGCCCACGCCGAAGTCCTCCTGCAGCTGGCCCGGCGCGCAGCCCACGGCGGCGGAGGCAAAGCAGGCCGCCTCCTGCATGATCCGCAGGGCCCCGGTCTGGGAGAGGCCCCCGTCCTCCCCCAGGTCGGAGTAGTTGACAGTGGTTTGATAGTCGTAATAGTTCATAGAAAAGCGCTCCGTTATTTTTCCAAAATATGGATATCCAGATGGTTGTAGGGGATGGTGATCCCAGCCTCGTCAAAGGCGGCCTTGATGGCTTCCATCAAGGTGTTCCGGGCGTCCCAGTAGGTCTCCACCCGGCTCCAGCAGCGCACATGGTAGACAATGGCGCTCTCGCCGTAGTCCGTCACCACCACCGCCGGCGCGGGCTCTGACAGGATATTCGGCGTGGCGGCCACCGCCTTGAGGCAGGCGGCCCGGACGGCGGGGATGGGGTCGTCATAGGACGCGCCGATGGCCAGGTCGATCCGGCGGGTGCCCAGCTGGGTGAAGTTGGTGATCTTGCTGTCGGCCATGGTGCGGTTGGGCATGAGAACCCGCTGCCCGTCGGCGGTGTCCAGCTTGGTGTGGATGAGGTCGATCTCCGCCACCGTCCCGGCCACGTCCCCCTGGTCCACCTCGATGTAGTCCCCGATCTGGAAGGGCTTGGAGAAGAGGATCACCAGCCCCCCGGCCACATTGCCCAGCACGTCCTGCACCGCCAGGGACACGGCCAGGGACAGCACGCTGAACAGCGCCACCAGCGACGTGGTGGGGATGCCCAGGCTCTGGGCCACCATCAGCACCGTGAGGATGTACAGCAACACCTTCACAAAGGCCAGGAGATACTTGGTCATCCGGGGGTCCAGATGGGTGCGCCGCAGGAACCTCTGGACGATCCGGTTGATGACGCGGATGGCCAGCAGGCATACCAGCAGGATGGCCAGCGCCGTCAGCGCCTTTTCCAGGGTAAAGCTCCGTACGATCCGCAGCAGCTCCTGGATGCCCTCAGACATAGGCTCCGCCCCCTTCCCGGTTCTGAAGAAACTTGCTAATAAAATAATATATCACATTTGAGGCGAAAAGGGAAGAAAATTTTCCCCAAGACAGGCGGGAAGGGGCAGAGAAACGGGGGAGAGAGGCGGAAGGGGGCGGGGGCCGGACAGGAGAGGGCATCAAAATGGGGGGCGCGGCATAGAATAGCGGGTAAGGAATTTTGAGACAAAGGAGGGGTACGCCGATGGCTGCCAGGGAATTCCACGGCGACGTGGATGATTTAATCTACTGCGATGACTGGTTCCCCAGTGATCGTTGAGGCAGAGAGCGGTTGCTCTCTGCATTTTTACTTTAGCGGCGCCCAAGGCTAGCTGCTTGGAAAGCCATGGGCTGCCGGCGGCCCGCCCGCGCGGCTGGGAAGCGGTTTAAGCGGGATGAAGGGCGGGAGGGCTTTGCGGTGAAGGATTGTTAAACGGATCATTAGGTCAGTTTACAAGGAACTACACGCAGACCGTGAAACGGGCTGCTGACAACAAACGGCGGTATGCTCCCGGAGAGGGCAGCATACCGCCTGTTTTGTTGTCCGGGGTTTCCAAAGGGGTGCCC
>CALWXD010000098.1 GCA_944385425.1 uncultured Oscillospiraceae bacterium
CCTGGACCTGGGCCCCCTCCAGGGTCATGCGCCGGGCCATGATGAGGCCGATGTCGCCGCTGCCCAGGATCACCACCTTCCGCCCGGGGAGGTAGCCCTCCATGTTCACCAGGCGCTGGGCGGTGCCAGCGGTGAAGATGCCGGCGGGGCGGGTGCCGGGAATGTTCAAGGCGCCCCGGGGCCGCTCCCGGCAGCCCATGGCCAGGATGATGGCCCCGGCCCGCAGCTGGAAGAGGCCCTCGGTGCGGTTCATGGCGGTGACCACCCGGTCTGGGGAGATCTCCAGCACCATGGTGTCCAGCAGATAGGGGATCTGCCGCTCACGCACCTGCTGGATGTACCGGGCGGCGTACTCCGGGCCGGTGAGCTCCTCCTCAAAGGTGTGGAGGCCAAAGCCGTTGTGGATGCACTGGTTCAAAATGCCCCCCAGCTCCCGGTCCCGCTCCAGAATCAGAAGGTTCTCCACCCCGGCGTCCCGGGCGCTGACCGCGGCGGCCAGGCCGGCCGGCCCCCCGCCGATGATCACAAGATCGTACTGTTTCATCTCACACGCCCTCCTTGCTCTTGCCCACCGTCAGGCGGGACTGTCCGCCGCACTTGGTCACGTCCCCCAGGTCGATGCCGGTCTCCCGGGCGATGAGCTCCATCACCCGGGGGGAGCAGAACCCGCCCTGGCACCGGCCCATGCCGGCCCGGGTGCGGCGCTTGACGCCGTCCAGGCTCCTGGCGCCCAGGGGGCGGCGGATGGCGTCCAGGATCTCCCCCTCCGTGATCCCCTCGCACCGGCAGATCACCCGGCCGTAGGCGGGGTTTTCCCGGATGAGGGCCTGCCGCTCCTGGAAGGGCAGGTCCTGGGGGTTCAAGATTCCCTTGCGGGTGGGGACAAAATCCGTCCGGGGCGCCAGGGAGAGCTTGCGCCGCAGAAGCTCAGCCATCCGCTCGCCGATGGCGGGGGAGGAGCTGAGGCCCGGGGACTCGATGCCGGCGCAGTCAAAAAAGCCGGGGGCGTCGGCCGCCTCGTCTACAATAAACTCGTGGCCCTCCTCGTGGGCCCGGAGGCCGGCGAAGGAGGTGATGGTCTGCCGCAGAGGCAGGTTCTTCACCGTAATGGCCGCCTTGGCCGCCACCTGTTCAAGGCCCTCCCGGGTGGTGGCGGTGGAGTCCCGGTCCTCCTGCTCGATGGCGGTGGGCCCCACCAGGGTGTTGCCGTGGACGGTGGGGGTCACCAGCACGCCCTTGCCCATTTTGTTGGGCAGTTGGAAGATGGTGCGCTCCACAAAGCCGCCGGTGGTCTTGTCCAGCAGGTAGTAGTCCCCCCGGCGGGGGATGATATGGAGCTTTTGGCTGCTGACCAGGTTGTGGAGCTCATCGGCGTGGACCCCGGCGGCGTTTACCACGCACCGGGCGGAGAGGTCCCCCTTGTCGGTGTGGACAGTCCAGCCCTCCCCCTCCCGGGTAAAGCCGGTGACGGTGGTGTCAAACTGGAACCGCACGCCGTTGGCCGCGGCGTTTTCCGCCAGGGCGATGGTGAGGCCGAAGGGGCAGACGATGGCCCCTGTGGGCACGTCCAGGGCGGCCACCACGTTGTCGGACACGTTGGGCTCCATGGCGTGGATCTCCTCCGGGCCGATGATCCGGAGGCCCTCCACCCCGTTGGCGAGGCCCCGCTGGTACAGCCGCTCCAGCCGGGGCCGGTCCTCCTCGCTCATGCACAGCACCAGCGAGCCGTTGCGCCGGTAGGGGAAGTCCAGCTCCCTGGAGAGCCCCTCCATCAGCTGGCTGCCCCGCAGGTTGAGCTGGGCCATCAGCGAGCCGGTGGGGGCGTCGTACCCCGCGTGGACAATGGCGCTGTTGGCCTTGGAGGTGCCGCAGCACACATCCTCGGCCCGCTCCAGCACCACCACGTCGGCCGTATAGCGGCTCACCTCTCTGGCCACCGCCGCGCCCACTACGCCGGCGCCTACAATGATTACGTCATGCATCGGATAGAACCCCTCCCGAAAGAATTTACAGTCCCCACACCGCCTCATCGGTGGTGGAAATGGCCACAGCCCCGGCGGCCAGCGCCGCCATCACGTCCCCCTTGTCCTCGATAAGCCCGCCGCAGATCACCGGCTGGCGCACCGCCGCGCAGACCCGGCCGATCACCCGGGGCATCAGCCCGGGGAGGATCTCCACCACGTCCGGGTGGGACGCGGCGGCGCTTTTGGCCACGTTCTGCAGCGACAGGGAGTCGAACACAAAGAACCGGTGGATGGTGAACAGCCCCAGCTCCCTGCCCCGCTTGATGAAGGCGGGGCGGGTGCTGATGATGCCGCTGGCCCCGGACCGGGCCAGGAAGTCCACCGCCACCTCCTTAGGCCCCAGGCCGGCGATCAGATCCGCGTGGACAATGGCGTACTTCCCCGCCTCCCGCAGCCGGGAGACGATGCCGCCCACGCTGCACAGGTCCCCGTAGAGGAGGAAGATGACCTGCAGGTCGGAGGCCAGGATGCGCCCCAGCCCCTCGTCGTTTTTTACCGCGGCGATGATCGGCGCGGACTCAATGGCGGAGAGGATCCGCTCTTTCATAAAAGACTCCTTCCAGCCGGGGACAGGACCGGGAAAAAAGAAAAGAGCAAGACAATAGGGAAACACCGGGGGTTTCCCTATCATCTCGCTCTCAACTCTCGCGATTGCTATTATCATACGAGCTTTCCCGGCGGATGTCAACGGCTTTTTTTGATTTTTCTGAAAAAATGCGGGAAAAACGGCGCGCTATACCAGGGAGCGCCCCTCCCACCCCTTTGCCGGCGGCAGGCCCAGCAGGGCAGCCACCGTGGGGGCGATGTCCAGAAGGGAGACGCCTTCCTCCGCCGCCGCGCCGGGGGCGAAGGGTCCGCCCCGCAGGAAGAGGGGGATGGTCATGTCCTCCGGGCAGTCCACCCCGTGGGTGCGTTCGTGGCCGCCGTGGTCGGCGGTGACGAGGACGGTGTAGCTGGGGGGCAGCTGCTCCAATACCTGCTGTATGCTGTCCCAGGCGTTGCGGACCGAGCGGAGATAGGCCGGGGACATCCACCCCTCGTTGTGGCCCACCTCGTCCGGCTCCCCCAGGTAGAGGAAGACGAAGTCCGGCGCCAGACGCGCCATGGTCTCTATGGCGCTTTTCACCAGGGGGCCGGTGGCGGGGCCGTAGCCCAGGTCCTTCCCTGAGAGGAAGAGGCTTGCCGACAGGGAGGCGGGCCGGGACAGGTCCCGCAGCTGCTCCCAGCTGTAGAACATGGCGCAGCGCCGGCCGAACCGGGCCAGGTAGTCGCACAGGCCCTCCAGCGGCCGGACCTGGGGCACATAGACGTAGGTGGTCACCCCGTGGCGCGCCGGCGGCACGCTGTGAAACAGCGACATGTGGCAGGGCAGCGTCACCGGCGGGACCACCGACCGGGCCAGCGGCGTGGAGACGCTCTCCCGCCGCAGGGCGGCCACATAGGGGTGGCCGCAGGCGTCCAGACTGTCGGACCGCATGCCGTCCACCAGGATCAAAAGCACTTTGTTTTCTTCCATGGAAACCTCCCGCCGGGGCGGCTAAGACGCAAGATAAGCCAGAAGGGGCTCCATCCCCTCCTGGGTGACGGAGCTGATGGTAAAGATGGGGTCCGCCCCGGTGAGCTCCAGCATCTCCCGGGCGTCGCGGAGCTGGCGGTCTGTGGCCAGGTCCGCCTTGGTGACGATCCCCGCCACCGGCACGGGGAACATCCCCGCCATGCCGGGGGAGTAGAGGAACCGTTCCTGGGTGGCGTCCTGGAGGAAGAGCACCAGGTCCACCTCCGCGGCGGTGACCACCAGGCCCTTGAGGAAGGAGCGGTGCTCCAGGTACTCCCCCGGCGTGTCGATGGTCTTCCCCACCACCTCAACGGTCTGGGTCTTCTTATACCGCTGCTCCAGCCCGTTGAGCCGCTGGCACAGGGTGGTTTTTCCGCAGGCCACGTCGCCTGCCA
>CALWXD010000099.1 GCA_944385425.1 uncultured Oscillospiraceae bacterium
AACGAGCCCAACATGGCCGACACGCTGAAGATCCTCCGGGGCATCGCCCACTACTATGAGGACTACCACGGCGTGAAGATCTCCGACGGGATCCTGCGCCAGGCGGTGCTCCTCAGCGAGCGGTACATCACCGACCGGTACCTGCCGGACAAGGCCATCGACCTCATCGACGAGGCCTGCTCCGACCTCAACTTGAAGGACCCCAGCATCTCCCGGCGCATGGAGATCCAGCGGGAGATCGCGGACTACGACAAGGAGAAGGAGCTGATCGAGAGCCAGACCGAGGAGGAGCCCAACTTCGAGCGCCTGGCGGAGATCAAGGTCAAGGAGCTGCAGCTCCAGGAGGAGCTGGACGCCATCCAGGCCAAGGGGGAGCCCCAGCTCACCATGGACAACCTGGCCCGGGTCATCGAGCTGTGGACCAAGATCCCGGCCAGCAAGATCCGGGAGGAGGAGTTCAAGCGCCTCAGCGAGCTGGAGGACCGGCTGAAAAAGAAGATCATCGGCCAGGACGAGGCCATCGCCGCCGTCTCCGCCGCCATCCGGCGGAACCGGGTGGGCATCAGCCCCAAGCACAAGCCGGTGAGCTTTATCTTCGTGGGCAGCACGGGCGTTGGCAAGACGGAGCTGGTCAAGCAGCTGGCCGAGGACCTCTTCAACGCCCCGGAGAGCCTCATCCGGCTGGACATGTCGGAGTTTATGGAGAAACACTCCGTCTCCCGCATCATCGGCTCGCCCCCGGGCTATGTGGGCTATGACGAGGCGGGCCAGCTCACGGAGAAGATCCGCCGCAAGCCCTACAGCGTGATCCTCTTTGACGAGATCGAGAAGGCCCACCCGGACGTTTTGAACGTGCTGCTGCAGATCCTGGACGACGGGCAGATCACCGACGCCCACGGCCGGAAGGTGAACTTTGAGAACACCATCATCGTCATGACCTCCAACGCCGGCAGCGACCGGAAGGAGGGCAGCGTGGGCTTTAACCGCACGGTGAACGAGCAGGGGAAGGAGCGGGCCATGAAGGCGCTGCAGCAGTTCCTTAGGCCGGAGTTTATCAACCGGGTGGATGAGATCATCTACTTCAACAAGCTCACCGAGGAGAACTTCTCCGCCATCGCCCGGATCATGCTGGACGAGCTGCGGGATTCCCTCCAGGAGAAGGGCCTCGCCTTCCACTACGAGGACAGCCTTGTGGGCTATCTGGTGGAGAAGTCCTACTCCATGACCTACGGCGCCAGGAACCTCCGCCGCACCATCCAAAAGGAGGTGGAGGACGAGCTGGCCACCCGGATCATCAACAGCTATGAGCACCCCATCAGCCAGATCCGCGCCGCGGCGGAGGACGGCCATATCGTACTGCAGACGCTGTAAAGGCGCCGGGAGGGAGGAGAGAGACATGCTGTTTCGAAAGGATATCGAGCCCAGCTGTGCCTACTGCAAGCGGGGCACGCCGGTCAGCGAAACCGAGGTCATGTGCATGAAGAGGGGCGTGGTGTCCGCCGACGGCAGCTGCCGCTCCTTCCGGTACGACCCGCTGAAACGGGTGCCGCCCCGGCCGGTCAAGCTGAATACGGACCAGCTCCGCGAGGAGGATTTTTCCCTATAACCCCCATACTGGAAACGGAAGGCGCTGCCGGGATCCCGGCAGCGCCTCTTTTTCTCTATTCCTCCCCCTGTGCCGGCGCCTCCGCCGGCTGGGGGCCTTCCCGCCCCTGCGCCGCCTGCGCCGGCTCCCCCTGCTGCTCCCGGTAGTCCAGGTGCAGCGCCTCCAGCACCTTGGTGTAGATCCGCTCGGCGTTCTGCTGGAAATTGCGCTGGAGGCGCTTGCCGGTCCGCTCCTGGGTCACCAGCAGCTCCAGGCGCATGACGCTGTCCAGCTCATCGCTGAGGGAGAGGGCGAGGGTATAGCCGCCGCCGGGGCGGGCCTTGAGGTCGGAGGTGACCAGGGTGCTGCGCCGCAGCTTGTGGTTGTAGAGGTCCACCTCCCGGTCCGTCTGGAGGCGGACGGTGTAGGGCAGGGTGGACTCGCAGGCGCGGATGTTGTCCCGCCCCTTCTGGGTGATGGCATACTTGTCCCTCTGCAGCGACAGGTGCTCTGTCCGCACCAGGTCGGCCAGACACTCGGCAAAGACGAAGTAGCCCACCCCTTTGTCCACCTTGGACAGCTCCTGGAACGCGTCAAAGCTCGCCGGCTCGATGAGCCGGTCGGCAATATAGAGGATCAGCAGCTTGACCTCCAGTTTATCCTGGATGAATCCGGCAAACTCCCCCACTGGCGCAGCGCCCCCTTTCCCGTTGGATGCTGCCTCTATTATACCGTTTTTTTGCGGGTTTGTATAGAGCAATTTTGCGCTGCGGACAGGGAGGCACGCCGCCGCCGGGGCGGCAGGGGAGGGGACGGCGCGCCCTGCGCGGGTACGGCCGCCCAACAGGGCGGCGCGGAGACGCACCCCTTCCCGCGGGCGGCATACACTGGAGTGAAAGGCATGTGCCTTTCAAGCTACTTAACAGGAGGTTATCCCAATGGCTGAGAAAGCGAATCCCGGTCCCATCGGCGGCGGCGGCGGCTGCGGCGAGCCAAGAGAGGCCGTTTGTATCCATACCAAGAAGATCTACGACTCGTGCAAAGACAAGGACTGCATTGAGGACCTGCGGTTCTACCCCACCGCCTGCGGACAGGAGATCCTGAACCGCGCCTTGACGGTCAAGGGCGGGAAGGCGGAGCTCCTTTACACCTATATCAATGTGGAGCCCGTGGTGTTCAACCGGGGGTTCTATACGGTGGATATGCGGTACTTCTACCGCGTCACTCTCAACGCCTACTGCTCCAGCCCCCGGCCGGTGGAGGTGGAGGGCCTGTGCGTCTTTGACAAGCGGGTGATCCTCTTCGGCAGCGAGGGCAGCGCCCGGATCTTCTCCTCCAAGGTCCGCCTGGACGGCCTGGACCGCCAGATGCTGGAGCAGAGCAATATGCCTGTGGCCGTGGTGGAGGCGGTGGACCCCATCGTCCTGGACGCCAAGCTGGTGGAGTGCTGCGAGAACCGCTGCTGCGACTGCGACATCTGCGAGATCCCCTCCTGCGTCTGCCAGTGCTTTGGCAGCGACCTAACTATGGGGGACGACAGCCGCCGGGCCTATGTGACCCTGGGCCAGTTCTCCATCGTCCGCCTGGAGCGGGATACCCAGCTGCTGATCCCCGTCATCGACTACTGCATGCCCGACAAGGAGTGCACCGGCGGCTGCGGCAGCGAGGACCCCTGCGAGCTGTTCAGCAACATCTGCTTCCCGGTCAACGAGTTCTTCCCGCCCAACAACCTGGAGCGGCCCTGCGACTACGAGGGCACCAAGTGCTACTGCAGCCGCTGAGGAGCCAGTGTCCCTTCATCAGAATAAGCGGCAGAAGAACAAGCGGCAGAGCGGAGCGGCCGGCCCCAACAGGGCCGGCCGCCCTGCCCCTTTCCGGGGGAGGAATTGCCCCGCCGCAAAAAAAGTGGGAAACTGCCCACAAATAGTTCATAAAATGAACAAATGGCGGCGTGAGGAGAAATTTTGCGGGGGAAATGTGCAGAAAATAGGGGAAAAGCGACGGTTTGCCGCCTTGACAAACAAAATATGTTGTTGTACACTCTTGCTTGCTTTGCGCCGAAAGGACCTGGCGTCCTGCGGCGCTATCCCATGCTAAGCAAGGAGAACAAGAAATGACAGAAAAGAAAACCAATTGGCTGAAACGGATTCTTCTGATTCTGCTGGCCTTGGTGCTGGTGGTAATCATAGCCTTCTTTGCCCTGTTTCAGGGGGAGATCCGCACTATCTGGACCATTGAGCAAGTGGAGGATCTGCCTTTGTTCACCATGGAGTATGAGGGGGATTATGGCTTTGATGAGTTCCTGGAAACCGGCGCCTCCACTGACACGGAGCTGATCAGCTTTATCAGCAGCCGGCTGTTGAAGGGCATCCCCATGGAGTTTGATCTGCCGGATCTGGGCTGCTCCACGTTCCAGGTGGAAAGCCCGGAGGGGGATTGGATCTTCGGGCGCAACTTTGACATGTATGATTCGCCCGCCCTCCTGGTCCGCACCACTCCTTCGGACGGCTATGATTCCGTTTCCATGGTCAATCTGGCCTACATCGGCTACAGTGCAGAAAATCTTCCCGACAGCTTTGCCAGCTCCATCATGGCCCTGGCGGCCCCCTACGTTCCTCTGGACGGTGTGAATGAGGCCGGCGTGGCAGTGGGTGTGCTGCTGATTGACACGGAGCCCACCAACCAGCAGACCGACAAGGTGGATATTACCACCACCACCGCGATCCGCATGATTCTGGACTATGCCGGCAGTGTGGACGAGGCCCTGGAGCTTTTGAGCCAGTATGACATGCACGCCAGCGCCAACAGCTGCTACCACTTCCAGATCGCCGACGCCACCGGCCGGGCCGTTGTGGTGGAGTATATCGGCGATGAGATGAACGTGGTGGAGTCCTCCCGGGCCACCAACTTCCTCCTCACCGAGGGGGACTGGGATTTTGGCAGCGGCCAGGATCGGTTCGCCATTCTGGAGTCTGCCATGGAGGAGAATCAGGGTGTCATGACGGAGGAGGAGGCCATGGAGCTGCTCTCTGCAGTGAGCCAGAATGGAGAAGATTCCTCTACTCAGTGGTCCTGCGTCTACAACCAGACAGATGGGACGCTGACAGTGGCCATAGATATGGACTACGACAATACCTATTCCTTTGCCATTCATTAAGCTGTCTCATCCCTCCGGCGGATCGGAGCCGTTTAGGGCTTGAGACAGGAGAGGGAGAAGAGGAGGGGCTGCCTTCGGCAGCCCCTCCTCTATTTTTTGTGTGTTATTCGTCGATGCCAACCATAACAGAGGTGGCCTTGATCACCGCGTAGGCGCTCTTGCCCACAGCCAGGCCCAGCTCCTTGATGGCATTCATGGAGATGGTGGCGCTGACAACATTGCCGCCGCCGATGTCGATCTTCACGATGCCGTTGACGGCGCCCTCCTGGATATCCACCACAGTCCCCTTGAACTGGTTTCTTGCGCTCAGTTTCATTTTTATACACTCCTTTCTTCAGAATAGCGATATTGTAGTCTCGTCAATGAAAAAAGTCAAAAACAGGATCAAATCTTTCGACAATATCGATTTTTATAATGAAATTTGGAAGAAACCACAAAAAGCGGAACATTTCTCCCGTGAGATCGTCCCAAATTATAAAGCTGAAGCAGTTCGGCAGAAAAATTGGAAAGGAGCGGAGGATATGAGGCGTGTGTGGAGTGTGGTGTTTTCTCTTGCCCTGCTGCTGCAGCTGCCGGCGCTGGCGGCGGACGGCGGTGGAGCAGGGCCGTGGACCCGGACGGAGGGGGACGGCAGCTATGTCACCATCCGGGTGGCGGCGGAGGATGATCTGGGCTGGGCCGATTCCCGCTATCTGGCGGTGCGGTATGCCGACACAGGGGAGCCGGTGGCCCTCTCCAGTGAGTACCTGGACGGATATCTCTTCGCCACCGTGCCGGCGGCGGACGCGGACCGGCCCCTGGAGGTATTCGCAGGGGAGCCCTTTGACTGGACGGACCTCCCATCCTTCTCTGAGCCCTGGGGCAGCAATGAGCTGCAGATTCGGGGGATCCTCCGGGGGGACGAGGCGGGGCGGCTGAACAGGGACGGCGCCTTGACCCGGGCCCAGGCCTTTGCCATCATGGTCCGCCTTCTGAGCCTGGAGCCGGCGGGGGACCCGGGGTATGGGGACGTGTCCCCCTCGGACTGGTACTATGGCACCGTCTCCGCCGCCCGGGCCGCCGGCATCGCTGCGGCGGACGCCGACTTTCGCCCCAACGACAAGGTGACCCGGGCGGAGTTTGTCGTCATGGTGGCCCGGGCCATGGAGACCATTGGCTGGCTGAGGGGGACGGCATGGCGGAAAAATTGGCCCAGGGCAGCGGGGAGGGCGTTGTGCCCTATGCCCTGGAGGAGGTGGAGGATGCGGACGCCATTCCGGACTGGGCGCTGGACGCCTACTACAGCCTGGATGATGCGGCCAACACCCTGCTTTACTATGTAGTCAGTGAGCAGGTAGAGGGAATGGACGAACATAACGAGCCGGTGGGGACCTTGTGGCTGCGCCCGGATCAAGCGATCACCAGGGGAGAGGCCATCCGGCTTGTCCACGGAGCGGCAAGGATTCTCCCGCTCTATCCGGCAGAGTAGGCCGCTGGCTGCAGCACTTACGGCTACCGTCCAGGTGGCGTCCATCCAAAGGGGATCCCCGGAACCGATGGTTCCGGGGATCCTGTTTTTCGTATTGCGGCGCCTTACCCAATGCCGAGGACGGTCCACAGCTCCTTGTAGAGGTCGTTGGTCTCCGCCGGCAGCGCGTCGTAGGCCTCGCAGCCCGCCAGCACCTCTTCGGGCGCGGCCATAATGGCGTAGAGCGCCGGATCCATCTCCTCGCCGTACAGCTCCTCGTAGTAGGCGGGATAGTCCGCCAGGGCCTGGACGTTGGGGGAGGCGTACCAAATATAGTCCATGTTGGCAAGGCAGGCGTCCGTGGAGCAGATGAAGTTGATCCACTCCTCCGCCGCCTCCTTGTGGGGGGCGTCCTTGAGGACGCACATGGCGTCCACAAACCAGTTGGACCCCTCCTGGGGCACCACGAAGGCCAGATCCGGGTTGTTCTCGTACATGGCCAGGAAGTCCCCGGCGTAGTAGACGGCGATGGCCGCCTCGCCTGCCTCCATCTTGTCGTAGACCTCGTCCATCACAAAGCTCTGGTAGACCCCCTGCTCCCGGGCCTCAGCCAGGAGCTGGTAGGCCTCCCGGATCTCCCCCTCGTCGGTGGTGTTTACCGAGTAGCCCAGGTACATCAGCCCCACGCCGATGGCATCCCGGGGGTTGTTGATCATCAGGACCTGGCCGGCGTATTGGGGGTCGAAGAGGGCGCTCCAGCTGGTGATGGGCTCGTCCACCATGGCGGTGTTGTAGATGATGCCCAGGGTCCCCCAGGTGTAGGGCACGGAGTACAGGTTCTCCGGGTCGTAGGAGAGGTGCTTGTAGGTGTCGTCGATGAGGGAGAAGTTGGGGATGTTGGCAAAATCCAGCTCCGCCAGCAGCCCCTCCTGCCGCATCTGGGAGACCATGTAGTCCGAGGGGACGATCACGTCGTACCCGGAGCCCCCCAGCACCACCTTGGAGTACATGGTCTCATTGCCCTCGGCGGTCTGGTAGTTGACGCGGATGCCCGTCTCCTCCTGGAACTGCTCGATGAGGGCCGGGTCGATGTTCTCCCCCCAGCCGCAGACATTCACAACCCGGCTGTTGTTCTGCCGGGAGAGGAGGATCAGCGCCAGGAGCACCGCGGCCAGGGCGCCGGCCCCCAGGATCGTCCCCCGGCGGGAGGAGGCGGCGGACCGGGCGGCGCGGCGGGGGTCCTTTTTGGCCCGGCTCTGCTGCATCTCCCGCAGGTTCACAATGACCAGCAGCAGCAGGACCGTGACGAACAGCAGGGTGGAGACGGCGTTGATTTTGGGGCTGATCCGCTTTTTGGTCATGCCGTAGATGGTCATGGCCAGGGTGGAGGTGGTGGGGCCGGCGGTGAAGTAGCTGATGACAAAGTCGTCCACACTCATGGTGAAGGCGATGAGAAGGCCGTTGACCACCCCGGGCTTGATCTCCGGCAGCACCACCTTGAAAAAGGCCCCCATCCAGGTGCAGCCCAGGTCCTGGGCGGCCTCCACCAGGTTCTTGTCCATCTGCCGCAGCTTTGGCATCACCGAGAGGATCACATAGGGGATGTTGAAGGTGATGTGGGCGATGAGCAGCGTCCCAAATCCCATGGCGAGGGAGGGGAGGGAGGTGCCGTTGGCCTCGTTCATCTGCTGGGCAAAGCTGTTCCACGCGCCGAAGGCCGCCACAAACAGCAGGCACATGGAGACGCCGGTGACGATGTCGGCGTTGGTCATGGGGATGTTGTTGATGGTCATAAGGGGCGTGCGGACCCGGCGCTTCATGTTGAAAAAGCCGATGGCCGCGAAGGTGCCCGCCACGGTGGCGATGAGGGAGGAGAGCAGGGCCACCAGCAGCGTGGTGTACAGGGAGTTGATGATGATCCCGTCCTGGAACAGCTCCCCGTACCAGTCCAGGGTGAACCCCTTCCACAGCGTGCGGCTGGAGGAGTCGTTGAAGGAGAAGACCATCAGCACGAAGATGGGCGCGTAGAGGAAGAGGAAGGTGAGGACCATGGCCAGGCGGCCGCCGAAACGATTCTTTCCGTTCACAGCATCACCGCCTGTTCCTCGCCCTCGCCAAAGCGATTCATCACATACATGCACGCCACCACGATCACCATCATCACAAGGGAGATGGCGCTGCCCAGTTGGGGATCGTAGGACGAGCCGGTAAACTGCAGCTCAATGAGGTTGCCAAGGAGCATGACGTTGCTGCCGCCCAAAAGCCGGGAGATGGCGAAGGTGGACACCGAGGGGACGAACACCATGGTCACCCCGGAGAGCACGCCGGGGAGGCTCAGCGGCAAAATCACCCGGCGGAAGGCGGCGGCGGGGCTGGCCCCCAGGTCCCGGGCCGCCTCCAGCAGGGAGCGGTCCATCTTCGCCAGCACCGAGTAGATGGGCAGGATCATAAAGGGCAGGTAGTTGTACACCATGCCCAGCACCACCGCGCCGGAGGTGTTGATCATCTGGAAGTACTGGACGTCCGTGGCGAGCTTTAGGCCGAAGGCGCTGTTCAGCGCGCCGCTGACGGCGTTCACCAGGTCAAAGAGGCGGATGGCGGAGAAGAGGCGGTTCAACAGGCCCGTGTTCTCCAGAATGGACATCCAGGCGTAGGTCCGAAGGAGGAAGTTCATCCACATGGGCAGCATGATGAGCACCGTGGCCACCCGCTGGAACCGGGGCCCCTCCCTGGCCATCAGATAGGAGATGGGGTAGCCGATGACAAGGCACACCGCCGTGGCCACGACGGCCAGCTCAAAGGAGCGGAGGAAGACCACCCAGTAGCCGCCCATGTCCCGGAAGTTCTCCAGGGTCGCCCCGCCGGCGGCGGAGGAGAAGGCGTAGACCACCACCAGGAGGATGGGGGCCACCACAAAGAGGGCCATCCACACCACATAGGGCAGGGCGAAGAGGGAGCGCCTATTCTTCATCGTCTTCCGCCTCCTCCCCGTCCGCCTCCTCGTCCAGGAGGGTGACGTCGTCCATCTCGTCGTACTCCTCGCTGTAGGAGGAGTAGTCGCCGAACATGCCGGAGTACTGGCTCTTGTGCATGATGTGGATGTCGTCGGGGTTTAAGACGATGCCGATGACCTCCCCCACAGGGTGGAAGTCCGTGGTCTGGATCAGCCACTTAAAGCCCTTGAAGTCCACGATGGTGTCGTAGTGGACGCCCTTGAAGGTGACGGCGGTCACCGTCCCCCGCAGCTGCCCCTTCTCCACCGGCACGATGTCCACATCCTCCGGCCGGATCACCACGTCCACCGGCTCCATGGGGGCAAAGCCCTTGTCCAGGCACTTGAATTTCCGGTTGAAAAACTCCACCAGGTAGTCCTCGTGCATGATGCCGTCCAGGATGTTGCTCTCGCCGATAAAGTCCGCCACAAAGGCGTTTTTCGGCTCGTTGTAGATGTCCTCCGGCGTCCCGATCTGCTGGATCCGTCCCTGGTCCATGACCACGATGGTGTCGCTCATGGCCAGGGCCTCCTCCTGGTCGTGGGTCACATAGACAAAGGTGATGCCCATCTGCTGCTGGATGCGCTTGAGCTCGCTCTGCATGTCCTTGCGCAGCCTTAGGTCCAGCGCCCCCAAAGGCTCGTCCAGCAGCAGCACCTTGGGCCGGTTCACCAGGGCCCGGGCGATGGCCACCCGCTGCTGCTGCCCGCCGGAGAGCTCATGGATGCGGCGGTTTTCAAACCCCTTGAGGCTCACCACCTCCAGCATCTCCAGCACCCGCTCCTGGATCTCCTTCTCCGGCAGCTTTTTCTTCCGTTTGACCGTCTTGCCGCCGCGCTCCTCCTCCACCACCTTTGGGATCCTAAGGCCGAAGGCCACGTTTTCAAAGACGTTGAGGTGGGGGAAGAGGGCGTAGCGCTGGAAGACGGTGTTCACCTGCCGCTGGTGGGGCGGGATGTCGTTCATCCGTCTGCCGTCAAAGAGCACCTCCCCGGCCACGGGGGTGGTGAACCCGCCGATGATCCGAAGGGTCGTGGTTTTCCCGCAGCCGCTTGGCCCCAGGAGGGTCAAAAACTCCCGGTCGTTGATATACAGATTGATGTGGTCCAACACCTGCTCGCCGTCGTAGGACATGCAGCAGTCCACCAGGCGGATCAATTCCCTGCCCATACAATCTCCCCCGTTTCTTTCAGAATAGCGTGTGCCGCGGCCGCCGGAATCATTCCCGTGAAACAGCCGGCGGGCGACAGAAAAGAACCTGTTTTCCGCGCCCGGTGCGGACGCGGCAGCGGCCGGGGCCGCGCGGCGATTCTCCGCCAGGCCAGTGGCGGGCCGTCCAGGGAAAAACAGGTAGGATAACTATATCGAAGGTTGTCGAAAAAGTCAATGGACGCGGGGCAAAAACAGGATGAAATCCGCGTGAACGGACAAAATCCCCCGCGGGCGGCACCCCGGCCGCCCGGTTTTACCGGCCGGGGAAGTACTTCGCCACAAAGGGGACCTCCTCCACCTGAAATTCTCTGCCCCGGAGGTAC
Organism: uncultured Oscillospiraceae bacterium; assembly: GCA_944385425.1. Taxonomy (GTDB): domain Bacteria; phylum Bacillota; class Clostridia; order Oscillospirales; family Oscillospiraceae; genus CAJFPI01. The sequence continues at coordinate 10,718 of CALWXD010000099.1, forward strand.
TCCAAAATCCCGGCGCCCGTGGGGAAGTCGAACCTAAGGCAGTAGCTGTACAGCGCCTGGCGGGTCTCGCCGTAGCGGCGGTTCACCTCGCCGACGCCGTACTTCCCGTCCCCCAGGAGGGGGTGGCCCGCGTCGGCAAAGGAGGCCCTGATCTGGTGGGTGCGGCCGGTGAGCAGCTCCACCTCCACCAGGGACAGTTCACTCCTTGCTTTCAAGGTTTTATACAGCGTTACGGCGGTCTTGCCCCCGGGCACCGGCCGGTGGTACACCTTTACCTGGTTTGTTTTCTCATCCTTCAAGAGAAAGCACTCCAGCCGCCCCGCAGGCGGCGCCATCTGCCCCAGGGCGATGCAGAGGTACCGCTTGGTGATCTCCCGGCCGCGGATCTTGTCGTTTAAGACCCGAAGGGTCTCGGCGTTCTTGGCGGCCATGACGATGCCGCCGGTGTTGCGGTCGATGCGGTTGCAGAGGGCCGGGGTGAAGGCGTTCTCCCACCGGGGGTTCCACTCCCGCTTTTGATAGAGGTAGGCCTGGATGTGGTTGATGAGGGTATTGACCTTCTCGTTCTCGTCGGCGTGGACCACCAGGCCGGGCCGCTTGTCCAGGAGCAGCAGGTTCTCGTCCTCATAGACGATGGTGAGCTTTGGCTGGAAGAGGGTGAGGAAGAGGTTGTCCTCCCGGGGCTGGTCGAAAAACTCGTCGTTGATGTAGAGCTGCAGCACGTCGCCGGCCTGGAGCCGCTGGGAGCGCTGGCAGCGCTGGCCGTTGCACTTGACGCGCTTGATGCGGATGTATTTCTGCAGCAGGGCAGGGGGGAGCAGGGGCATGGCCTTGGAGAGAAAGCGGTCCAGCCGCTGCCCGGCGTCATTTTTCCCGATGGTGATCTCCCGCATAGGGCGGCCTCCCTCCTAAAATACCGTGGTGGAATCCATTGTAACCAGATTTTTTCAAATTTGCAAGAAAAATTGGGAAAAAGTATTTGACAAGCGGGGAGGAATACACTATAATACTACTCGTGTCTTTATGAGGTGTGCTATGCTGTTGAATGTCAAAAAGGTCGTCAACACCCCCGGCGAGCGGATGGATTTCTCCTTTGAGATGGATCTGTCTGATGTGGAGTTCGGCGGGCAGTATCCCATCCAGCGCCCGGTAGTGGTCACCGGCGAGGTGCGGAACATTGCGGGGATGGTCCTTCTGACGTTCACGGCGGAAACAGTGCTCCGCTCTGTGTGTGACCGCTGTATGAAGACGTTCGACAACCCCAAGACGGTCAGCGGCCAGTTTATGCTGGCCGAGGAGGTCCAGGACGAGGAGAACGACGACATCATCCTGCTGGAAAACGACGAGCTTGATCTGGGAGAGCTGGCCAAAACGGTCTTTATCCTGGAGATGGACACGAAGACCCTCTGCTCAGAGGATTGTAAGGGCCTCTGCCCCAAGTGCGGCGCGGATCTCAACCGGGGTCCCTGCGGCTGCCGGCCGGATACGGACCCGAGGCTTGCGGTGCTGGCACAGCTTCTGAACAAGGACGAGTAAAGCGATCAAAATTCAGAGATACAGGAGGTGTCATCATGGCAGTCCCCAAGGGAAAAGTATCCAAGGCGAGACGGGATAAGCGGCGCAGCTCCCACTGGAAGCTGGAGGTACCCGGCATGGTCAAGTGCCCCAAGTGCGGCGCGATGCGCCTGCCCCATAGAATGTGCCCGGAGTGCGGTACTTACAACGGCCGTCAGGTCAAGGTTGTCAAGTCCTCCGTGGCCGAGTAAGCTGCTCGCTTGGTGAAAGGGCGGAAACAGGTCTGTTTCCGCCCTTCAGCCTGTCGAGAAACCTGGCATATGCGTCAAGCATAAGCCGGGTTTCTTGCGTATAGCTGCCAAAGAAGGATAAGGGTAAATGGAGCAAGCTTCTCCTTCCACAACCAACAGGCCAGTTTTTT